>CAKUQM010000001.1 GCA_934675465.1 uncultured Erysipelotrichaceae bacterium
GGCAATACACGTCCATGGTAAGGATGAGTCCCGCGTCCGATTCGCGGTGTCAGCACCATTGATGTTAATTTAACAGCATAAACTCCTAAAACAACATTATTATATAGTTGTGATATAACAAAGCGCTAACGAACATTCATATTAAGGATGAATCCCGTGGTGAACTACTCACCACTTAAGAAAATGGGAGCTTCTTGCTTCATAGACCGTTGCTTATAATAAGTCTTACATAGTCTCCACAAGCTTATAAGATTGGCTAGTTCCTAGCCTACTGTAATTGTATTTAAATGAAGGTTATATAATCTTAGACCTTCATTTTTAATATTAATAGCTGCATTGATATCTCTATCAAGAGTATTACCACAGACATCACAAAAATATGTTCTTTGTGATAATGGAATACTTTTAACTATGTTTCCACAACAGCTACATGTCTTGGTAGATGGATAATATTTATCTACTTTGATAAATTGTTTATTTCTATCATTTAGCTTGTATTCCAAATATCTTAAGAATAAACCATAACCATTATCTAAAGTAGCTAAACCATTACCAAAACCCTTATTAGATAAAGCTTTCATATCTAGATCTTCTACACACACAATATCATAATGATTGGCTATCTCATATGACAGTTTGTGTAGATTATCATTTCTTTGATTAGCTATATGGCTATAAAGCTTATTAACTTTAGCTTGTTGTTTATAGTAATTGTTAGATTTAGTTTCTCCTTTCTTACTTCCTTGTTTTTTAGCTAATTTTCTTTGTAGCTTAGCTAATTTATTTTTAGATTCTTTAAAGTATTTATGATTACTACCAACATTACCATTATCATCAACATATAAACCATTAGACGCATAATCAAGTCCTATTGATTTAGATGTATCAATTGTATTGTTGATGATTTCTTTTTCATACTCAAAAACAACAGAAACATAGTATTTATTATCTGACTGTTTACTTATTGTAGCTTGTTTAATCTTCCAATCACTATTAGGAAATCTATGTATCTTAGCTTTAACTTTTTTAACCTTAGGTAACTTAATATAGTCATCACCTATTTCGATATTATTATTAGTAAAGTTAGTAGTATAAGAATTTCTTGAATATCTTTTACTTTTATATACTGGCTTATTACTTAACTTATTAAAGTATCTTCTATAAGCTTCATTTAGATTAAATATAGAATTAGTTAATGAGAACTTATCTACTTCTTTTAACCATGGATATTCTACCTTTAATACACGATTACAATAGTTATTAGAATCTACTTTAGACATATATGTATTTGATTCTTCTTGTAGATTTAAAAGTTTATTATAGACAAATCTTGCACTACCAAAAGTATTAGAAAACATTTCTATTTGTTTAGCATTAGGGTAGATACGATATTTGTAAGCTTTGTTCATTAACTATATTTTACACTAGATAATAGGTATTACTTTGCCATACAATTGCCATATTATTACCATTATCAATATGGATAAGTGGGTATAATAAAACCCAAGTTTTACCTTGAGTTTTAAAAGTTTAATTATTCACCCTTTTCTAAAGCTAATGTTCTAGTAGTTAAATCACAAACCTCTGTTGGACCATAGTATTGGATAGCACCTGGATAAGTATAAGCAGTTTCCTTAGCCCAAGCATCTCTATGTGCTTCGAAGTACTTGAATGGTTTGCCTTCAAGTTCAACTAGAGCCTTCTTAATAACTGGCTTATCTTCACCATGTCTTCTTTCCATGTTCATCATCTTAGTGATAGGCATACCACCAGCTACCCATTCTTCAGCAGGTTTAGATAAGTTAGAAACCTTTGATAAGTAACCGTTGTATCCGTATTGGATTAACATGAATGCGTTATAACCTAAAGAGTAGCAGTAGTCAGCATCGAAGTTAGAAGGGAATGCACATCTACCTTCATAACCGAAGAAGTGATGAAGAGGATTGTACTTGCCCTTGTAAGTTCCAGCAGCCTTTCTTTCGTCTAACTTAGCCTTAACAAGAGCTGAGAATAACTTTTCAGATTCAATTAATGAAACTTGAACGTTACCATGTGGGTCTCTTTCTAAAAATAATTGTTGTTGGATGTTTTCAGGAAGAATCTTGAATACGTTCATTGCGTCAGCACTTAGACCATTTTCAATGAAAGCATACTTTTCTTTCCAAGAATTTAAAGCATTGAAAGCTTCGGCCTTTTCACCAGCAAGTAATTCATTGATTTCCTTGATTAATGCAGAGAATTCAGGAACAAATTCAACAACACCTTCAGGGATAATAACAACACCAAAGTTCATACCATTGTTAGCACGAACATTTACAGAATCTGCAATATAGTCAGCGATTGAAGATAAAGACATCTTCTTAGCAGCAACTTCTTCAGAAATTAAACATACGTTAGGTTGAGTTTCTAGAGCACATTCAAGAGCAACGTGAGATGCACTTCTACCCATAACCTTAATGAAATGCCAGTACTTCTTAGCACTATTAGCATCTCTTTCGATATTACCGATTAATTCAGAATAAGTCTTAGTAGCAGTATCGAAACCGAAAGAACATTCGATATCTTCGTTCTTTAAGTCACCATCGATAGTCTTTGGACAACCGATAACTTGAACACCTGTTTCATGAGCTGCAAAGTATTCGGCTAAAACAGCAGCGTTAGTGTTTGAATCATCCCCACCGATAATAACGATAGCAGTGATACCGTGTTTCTTACAAACTTCAGCAGCAACCTTGAATTGTTCCTCAGTTTCTAACTTAGTTCTACCAGAACCGATGATATCGAAACCACCAGTGTTTCTGAATTGGTTGATGTATTCATCATCAAATACTAAATAATCGTCATCAATTAAGCCACTTGGACCATTCTTGAAACCATATAATTCATTTTCAGCATTAGTAGCCTTTAAAGCATCATATAAACCACAAACAACATTGTGACCACCAGGTGCTTGACCACCTGATAAGATAACACCTACAACTTGCTTCTTAGCAACACTAGTATTAGCACCCTTTTCAAAAGTGATTTCCTTCTTACCATAAGTATTAGGGAATAAAGCTTTAATCTTTTCTTGGTCAGCTACTGAACAAGTTTCTTCTCCCTCTTTTACACAAATTTCATTGATACCATGTCTTAACATACCTGGTAACTTTGGACTATATTCTAGTCTAAATTTTTGAAGTGGTGAAATATTCATCTTTTCTTTTCTCCTTTAAATACCTAACTATTTTATCATTCATTACAGTTTAATGAACAACATCCTATCTTTCTTGTTAATATCCTTAAATACTTCAACATATGCATCCTTGAAATATTCATGAGCCAAAGCTGTTAATCTTTCTCTTTGGTCATAGCCAATCTCAAAGAACATCATACCGTTTTCTTTCATTATCTTAGAAGCATTCTCAAATATAATGCGATAGAATCTTAAACCATCCTCACCGCCAAACAAGGCTACATGAGGTTCATAATCCTTAACACTTGGATCTAATATTTCATCTTGTTTAATATATGGCGGATTAGAAACCAAGATATCTAACTTAATATCATTTTCAATGTATGGATCTAACATAGAACCTTGTAAGAATCTGATATCAGCATCGTTGTTCTTAGCGTTTAGTTTAGCTACTTCTAATGCTTCAAAAGAAATATCGCTAGCACAAACATTTAGATTGTCTTCTTCTTTCTTTAACGCAATCGCAATAGCGCCACTACCAGTACCAACATCTGCTAAATCAATCTTTTGACCCTTATAATACTCATCATATTTAGATAAGATAAGACCTACTAATTCTTCTGTCTCAAAACGAGGAATTAAAACATTTTGATTAACAGTCATCTTATATCCATAAAAGTATGAATAACCAAGTACATAGTTTAAAGGTTCGTTTAAGCATAACTTTTCAACGCCCTTAATAAATAGTTTTTCAACTTCCTTATCAGCCTCAAGGTCCTTTTCCATATAAAGGTCAATTCCCTTGTCGTTACACAATTCAAAAAGAAAAGCCCTTAATGTTTCCTTATCATTAAAGACTTTCTTATATTCGTTTAATAAATCATTATAACTGCTCATTTAAAAGCTTTTCCTGTTCTTCATTCTTGATAAGCGCATTAACGATATCATCAAGCTTGCCTTCCATGATTCTGTCTAATTGATTAATAGTCAAACCAATACGGTGATCAGTAACTCTATTTTGTGGATAGTTATAAGTTCTAATCTTTTCACTACGGTCACCGGTACCAATCTTGCTCTTACGAGCCTCGCCAGCTTCCTTCTCTTTTTGTTCCTTATAGAAATTATAAACACGAGCTTTAATAATTCTTAAAGCTGTTTCCTTGTTCGCTAATTGGTTACGACCATCTTGACAGTTAACCGTAATACCAGTTGGAGTATGGACAATTCTAACAGCACTATCAGTCTTGTTGATATGTTGGCCACCAGCACCACTTGCACGGTGTGTTTCGATTTCTAAATCGCTGTCTGGAATTTCAACGTCTTCATCTTCTACATCAGGTAATACGAAAACAGTTGCAGTTGATGTATGAACTCTACCCTGTGTTTCAGTCTTAGGAACTCTTTGTACACGGTGAGCACCTGATTCAAATTTAAAGTGTCTATATGCATCTTGTCCTTTAACTGAAAAGCTAATTAGGGCATAACCGCCTGCTTCAGACTCACTAACTTCCATCACTTCAGTCTTGAAGCCCATGTTAGCAGCATAGTAGTTGTACATTCTATATAAGTCACCTGCGAAAATATTACCTTCATCGCCTCCAGCAGCGCCTCTAATTTCAACTAAGCAATCATAAGCATCTTCTGGATCTCTTGGAAGTAATAATTCATCAATATGAGCATTTAATTTTTCTAATTTTTCAGATGCCTCATCATATTCCATTTGAGCCATTTCTTTAAGCTCAGGATCGCTATCATTTAGCATTTCCTTAGCTCCTTCAATATCACTATTTAATTTCTTATATTCTTGATAAGCATCATAAGCGCCTTTTAAAGTAGCTTGTTCCTTAGAAAGCTTAGTAAAAGCTTTGACGTTAGAAACAACATCATCCTTAAGCATTTCTTCGCCAATTTCCAAATAACGCTTCTCAATATTTTCAAGTTTTACTATTCTAGCATCCATTAATATACCTCTGGCTCGGGTTTACCGATAACCTCATGACATTGACGGCACCTTGCTTCGTAACTCTCAGCAGCACCAACAAGTACGATTGGATCTTTATACTTAGCTGGTTTGCCATTAATAATTCTTTGAGTTCTTGTAGCAGGAGCACCACACTTATTACATACAGCTGTAAGCTTAGTTACAAATTCAGCCTCAGCCATCAACTTAGGCATAGGACCAAAAGGTTCGCCTCTAAAATCTGTATCAAGACCTGCAACCATTACTCTAATACCACGATTAGCTAATACGTTACATACATCCGTTATACGATCATCAAAGAATTGCACCTCATCAATGGCAACTACTTCTGTATCTTCTTTTGTAAGTTCTAAGATTTCTTGAGACTTAGATACTACAATACTTTCTACATTAGAACCTGCATGAGAAACAACTTTTGTGTTTGAATAACGATTATCAATTACTGGCTTAAAAACCTGGATCTTCTTATTGGCAAATTCCAATACTTTAACCCTTCTAATTAATTCCTCTGTTTTACCTGCGAACATACAGCCAGAGATAGTTTCTAACCAACCATCGGCATATCTTTGATACATATTGATAACTCCTTTACCTTCCTATATTATGCCACAAAAAAGTAAGGTTTTAACCTTACTATTTTGTACCGTATTTCTTATTGAACTTTTCAATTCTACCAGCAGCTGCTGTAAATCTTTGTCTACCTGTATAGAATGGATGACACTTTGAACAAGTATCTACCTTGATTGTGTCGCCCTTAACAGTTGAGCTTGATTCGAATTCAGCACCACAGCCTGCACAAATTACCTTAACCTTATGGTAATCTGGATGAATACCTTCTCTCATTTTAATCCTCCTTCGCACCTTAGACCCTTGGGGCCTAAAGAAAGTTTGCTAATACATGATATCACGATTATTCCCCAATTCAAAGGGAAATATGGTATTTTTATTCTTTATTTCCGGCACTATATCCTTCAAATGTCGCTTCAAGGATAACTCTAGAAGCAACACAGTCGCCAGCCATAACAGTATCTGGAACAATATTGTATAAATTGAAAGCTTCATCTGTTTTAGCTCTTATTCCGATTGCAACAATTGTTGTATCAGTGCTAATGTTTTTAGTTTCCCCATCATTTTCAATCGTTATGTTATCTTTGCCAATAGAAACACACTTGGAATTTTTTAATATAGTTAAATTATCTTTGGCTTCATCAATTTTTTGCTTAAATGCAACTTTATAAAGTTCATTCGCTGTACCAACAATAGTATTTGTAGCTTCAATAACTGTGACCTTTTTATTTTCTACAAGAGATAAGCCAAGTGCTAATTCAAGTCCTACAACTCCACCACCAATTATTGTTACCTTATCACCAATTTTTTCTGGATGTTCGATTGCTTCAAGACAATTTAAAGCATTCTCAACACCTTCAATTTTAGGATTTAGTAGCTTGCCACCGATAGCTATAATCAAACGATCAGGATTTAAAGATGAAATTAAATCTTTATCGGCACTTGTATTTAGCATAAGTTTAACGTTAGACTTCTTTAATTGTGTATTTAAGTAAGATAAGTAGCTCTTATACTCATCTTTAAAATGTTCTTTAGAAATAAATCTCAAAAGACCGCCAACTTCGTTTTCTTTTTCGATTAAAGTAACATCATGACCAACTTCATCTGCGGTCAACGCCGCTATAATGCCAGCAGGTCCGCCACCAACTACAACAACTTTCTTTTTGTTTTTACATCCCACAAGTTCTTTGGGAACATCCCTAATAATTGTTGGATTAACACTGCAACCTTGATTTCTTCTGTTAGTTGCGATGTGGTAACAATAGTTACAGCGTAGACAAGGTCTTATATCTTCAGGTCTATTTTCCATCAATTTATGAGGTAACTCAGGATCCGCAATAAGTTCTCTTCCTAAACCAATTAAATCAACTTTACCAGTTTTAAGTAGTTCTTCCGCTTCATCCATATTCTGAATAGCTCCAACAGCATAAACCAAACAATTTTTTACATGTTTCTTAATTTCTACAGCTAAAGGAACATTGTAATTTCTAGGTAATAAATTAGTAGAAGCCATATGAACATTGCCATCTCTAATCATGTCGTGTCCTGAACTAATTTGAATAATATCTAGATATTCGCTTGCCATTTGACAAAACTTCGTAACATCTTCAAGAGAAATACTACCTTCTAATCTATCAGCACCATTGATTCTCATTTCAATAGGAAACATTGGTCCTACAGCCTCTCTTACTGCTTTGATAATTGCTAAAGGAAATTTTGCCCTATTTTCAATTGAACCACCATATTCATCTTCTCTTTTATTCCAAATAGGAGATAAAAAACTACTAACTAACCAACCGTGACCAAAATGAAGGAAAATTTCATCATAACCACATTCTTTTGCATCTTTAGCAGAATTCGCAAAAGCCTTGCAAATATCATCCATCTCTTTTTGGTCTAAACCCTTAATATGCCTATCATATTCTTCTAAATAAGCATCGCAAGGCCCATAGGCAAAATCATCTTTAGAAACTCGGCACCACATACCAGCATGAAATAATTCAGCGCCAATCTTAGCACCATAGAAATGGGCGTTATTAACTTGTTCTTTTCTTTTTGCCACTTCGCTTTTAGAAAAAGAATACGGGGTATCTTTATCCCAAAAGCTTTTCTCGCTGCCAACGTTTATACAACCTTCGATAACCAAGGCTGCACCACCCTTCGCTTTAATTTCAACACCATAACAAGGAGTTGACACAATCCTGTTTTTTAAGATCATGTTACCAATCTTTATTGGCGATAAAATATGTTCAAATCTATTACTCATCATTCTTCTCCTATTTTCCTAAAAACATAATCTGCAAAGCCATCTTCATCACATGTTTTGTATGTAATTTCATCTGCAATGGCTTTTGTATCATCTGAACCATTAAGCATGCAAATGCCTTTACCAGAATACACAAGCATATCGTTGTCATTACTAGTATCTCCAAATGCCCAACAATCTTTTTTATCAATGCTAACTCTTTTACAAAATTCATTTAACGCAAACGCTTTGGATACCATTTTATTCGTAAATTCAATAAGGTACGGTTGTGTCTTAAATCCCTTATACTCTTTATTGTCCAAACTTTTAACATAAGCTTCACACTCATCCATTATTTTAGGATTAACTCTAAACATTATTTTTGGACAATCAATATAAAATTCGCTTATATCATCAACAATTCTTGGTATAGTTCCTATGTATTTGCTTGAAGATAGCACCTCATCATCCATAAATTCAACTGTCTGGATACCGTCGATAACCATCATAGCATTAGCATTAAATGGCTTCATTAGTTCAATTATTTCCTTAATCCATTCCGCCTTCATGAAATAGTAATTATTAATCTGATTGCTTTTAAAATCTATAAGTTCACATCCATTTGCAGAAATTATAAAATCAACATCTATATTCCACTTTTTAATCAAAGGTTCAACTTGACAATAAGGTCTACCAGAAGCGATACCAAATACTATGCTTTTTTCATTTAAAAATTTAATTGCTTGTTTAGTATTTGAACTCATATTATTATGTCTAGCAACTAGCGTGTTATCGATATCACATACAACTAATTTTGGATTCAAAGTACTTCTCCATTTGACTCAATTACTTTTTTGTACCATTCAAAAGATTTTTTCTTATATCTTTTTAAAGCGCCATTACCTTTATCGTCCCTATCAACATAAATAAAGCCATATCTCTTTTTCATTTCACCAGTTCCACAACTTACCAAATCAATAGGTCCCCATGGAGTATAGCCAATCAAATCAACACCATCACTTAAAACAGCATCTTTCATAGCTTTAATATGTTCTCTTAAATAAGAAATACGATAATCATCATCTATACTTCCATCTTCATTAACTGTATCAACTGCTCCCAATCCATTCTCAACAATAAACAAAGGCACTTGATAGCGATCATATAGATTATTTAATGCTATTCTTAATCCAATAGGATCAATTTGCCATCCCCAGTCGCTGGCTTTAAGATAAGGATTCTTTATTGCGTTTATCATATTGCCATCTGTTGTTTCCACATCTTCTCTGCTGCTAGCAACATTAGAGTTATAGTAACTAAAGCCAATATAATCAACTTTGCCCTCCATTAAATCCTTTTCATCTTCATCTGTAATTTCTAAAAGTATGTTTTCTTTTTCCCAAGTTTTTTTAGCTTTTGGAGAGTAATAACCTCTAGCCATTACATCAGAAAAATAATATTGTTTATCAATTTGATCCATCGCACACAATTGATCTTCAGGCTTACAAGTTTCGCCATAGAAAGTTGGATACATCATCATCATACCAATTTTAAAATTTGGATTTATTTCATGTCCTAATTTTACCGCTTTAGCACTAGCTACCATTTCGTAGTGCGAAGCTTGTTTTAACACTTCTTGACGATTTTCGTTTTCTTCAACATGAACGCCCATAGTCATTTCTGGAAAAAACATATTCACATTGATTTCATTAAAAGTCATCCAATACTCAACCTTGTCTTTGTATCTATTAAAAATAGTTTCACAAAACTTAAGATAGAAGTCTATCATCTTACGGTTTCGCCAAGATCCATATTTTTTAACAAGTCCATAAGGGGTCTCGTAATGACTTATAGTAACAACTGGTTTGATACCATATTTTAATAATTCTTCAAACAAAGAATCATAAAAAGCTAAGCCTTTTTCATTAGGAGTTTCTTCATCTCCATTAGGAAAAATCCTTGACCAAGCAATACTAGTTCTAAAACATTTAAAACCCATTTCCGCAAATAGTTTAACATCATCTTTATAATGATGATAAAAATCAATTCCTTCTCTATTAGGATAGTAAACTCCTTCTCTTGTACCTTCAAATGTAAAGGTTCTTGGAACCCCATTACAAGCAGCTGACATCAAATCTGATGTACTCAAGCCTTTCCCATCTTCGTTATAAGCACCTTCGCATTGGTTAGCCGCCACAGCTCCACCCCATAAAAAATTATCATTTAATCTATTCATTCTATTTCTCCTGCAAAATATCCATCATTAGTGGCTTCTATGATTGAAGCAACATTTTTTAAATCACCAATTACTCTTGTATCTACGCCAGGAAGATATAATTCCTCGGCTTCTTTTGTACTTGATCTAATGCCTACACTTAGATAAATATTATCAGCACTTTCAAACACTTCTTCTCCAAATTCATTTACTAAGTAAACACCGTTTTTATCAATCTTCGTAACTTTACTGTTTAGATATACTTTCATACTCTCACATTTTTTTATGTGCTGGTTAAGTGCTATTCTGTATAATTTGTTTCCTTTAGCACACAGTTTGTCTCCCATTTCAACAATAACGACTTCTTTATTATCTTCGGCTAATTCCAAAGCTAATTCACTACCGATTGTTCCACCACCTATCACTATCGCTTTTCCAGATATATTGTCTAAGCCATTTTCATATGCCTTGATAGCTTGATAAGCTAGTTCAACTCCAGGAATGTTTGGAAAAATAAAGTTTCCTCCAATTGCTAAAATAAGCCTATCGGGATTTAGATCCATAAGTAATTGTCTTGTTGCACTTGTATTCAATAATACATTTACATTACTTTTGTTTATATGTTTAATCAAATAATCGTTGTAAAGTCCTATATCATTTTTATATTTCCCAAGCTTTGCATAATTCAATTGACCACCCAAAATACTATTCTTTTCTATTAAAGTTACTCTATGTCCTTTTTCGCTAGCAGTCAAAGCAGCTTTCATACCGGCAGGGCCACCTCCGACTACAATTACGTTTAATGGATTATTTGTTTTTGTTAAATGTAACGGAACTCTGTTCTCTCTTCTGAAACGAGGATTTACAGAACATTGAATATTCGCATGTTCCGTTGCGATATGATAACAATTCAAACATCTTAAACAAGGAACTATTTCATCATCTTTGCCATCTAAAGCTTTGTTTGGCCAAAAAGGGTCTGCCACTAGTTGTCTTCCCAACATAACCATATCAACGTAGTCATTTTCGATAAGATAGTTACAGAACTTAGGATCACTAATGCCTCCAACCAAACAAACCTTGATACCAAGTTCTTTTTTTACCCTTTCAGCAAAATTTAAATTAAGAAAACGTGGCTCAAAAATCGTAGTATGAGCAAACACATTACCTTGATAGTTATCAACATTGCCTCCATAACAATCCATACCTGCCGAAATATTTACCAAATCAACCAAATCTTTAACTTCACTTAAGAAATAAAACATATCGTCTTCATCGTATGTTTCCTTAATAACAAGAGATCTTGACACTCTAATCATTAGTGGGAAGTTATTGCCTACCGTGTTTCTGACAGCCTCGAGTGCTTCTTTAGCAAAACGTATACGATTTTCTAAACTACCGCCATATTGATCTTTTCTTTTATTCCACGTAGGAGATAAAAAAATTCCACACTGACTATCATGTCCAAAATGAAGCATAATCATTCTAAAACCAAAATCTTTTGCATTCTTACATTCAATACATAGTTTATTAATTTGATTATGCATTTGTTCTATTGTCATTTCTTTGGCGATTTTATTGTTGTAAGCAATCCCATCACTAGGGGCTTGAATAGTACCATCATCATTTTCAATTGGATGGAATCCAAACTCAATAACACCAACAGCACCGTCTCCTTCTAGTAATGACAAAGTTTCCCTTGTAACATCCCTTGCATATTTATCAAAAGCACTACCGGTTTTAGATATACTTGATAAGCCAAGTTCATTGACAACAATAGCACCGCTACCACCTTTTGCCTTATCTGGCAACGAAATACCACCATAATATGTTGATGATAATAGTTTAGCTTTCGGAATGCCCATTGGTGCTGCAATAATTCTGTTTTTAATCATTAAATTATTAACTTTAATTGGTGAAAAAAGTGAACTATATTTAATTTCTTTCATGAATTTACCTACCTTGATTTAATTATCAAATAGATAAAAAATCATAACAATTCTAGTTTTTGCACGATGTTATTAACTAAAAATATTTAATTATGATAGTTTGCACAGCAAGTGTGCAAACTATCATAAAGCTTTACCAACAAAGTATGCTTGATTAACTGCATCAATGATGCAACCAACACGGTCGCAATCACCAATCGAGACTGTATCTTTACATAATTTGTATAACTCATCAAAATCGTAATTATTAGATACACGTCCAATAGATTCAACAATAGAATCGAACTCAATTTGTTTTAATACGCCTTCGTTTTCGATAATTAGACAGTTATCTTTAATTTCTTTTACAATGGTATTAGTTAAAACCTTAATATCGCTATCATCAAGGTGATGTTTAAGCGCTATTTTGTATAATTCATTTCCATTAGAAGCTATCCCATCACATGCTTCGATAACAGTTACTTTTCTTCCTGTTAAAGATAATTCCAAAGCTAGTTCCACCCCTATAGAACCACCACCAATAATTATTACTTTGTTTCCCAAAGAGTTCGGATTATCAATAGCATCTAAGCAATCAATCATTTTTTCTTTTCCGTCAATGTTTAATTTTCTAGATAAAGATCCTGTTGCAATAATCAATTTATCTGGTGTTAATTCAGATATAGTCTCTTTGTTTGCAAAAGTGTTTAATCTAACATCAATATTTGATTTTTCAATTTGTTTTAAAAGGTAATCCCAATATCTTCTTAAATCAATCTTGAAAGGACCTTTGCTTGCCCACTTCAATAGACCACCCAAATAATCATTTTTCTCAATAAGAGTTACTTTATGTCCTTGCTTATCAGCTGAAAGAGCAGCAATGATGCCTGATACGCCACCTCCAACTATCACAACATTCTTCTTTTTTGTTTCGATAGGAATTTGTAAGCACATTCTATTTTCTCTTCTGAAACGAGGATTAACGGAACATTGCACATTATAGTGTTTAGTCGCAATATGATAACAATGCATACAGCGAATGCATGGAACAATATCCTCTTCTTGATTGTTTAAAATCTTTTTTGGCCAAAACGGATCAGCAATTAACGATCTGCCAAACATGCAACAATCAGCATAACCCTTATTTATTATTTCATCAGCTTCTTTAGGATCCATTACCGCTCCAACCAAACAAACTAATAAGTTTGTATTGTTTTTAATTCTCCTTGCAAACTCAACATTATAATTGTGAGGCTCGAAAATAGTCGGAACAGCATACACATTAGCATCATAATAAACATCCATGCCAGAGCTGATATTTATCATATCTACCAAACCATCAATGGATTTAATAAATTCGAGCATGTCATCTTCGCTATACGTTTCCTTTACCTTAAGTTGTCTTGATAAACGAACGATGATAGGAAAATCCTTTCCCACAGCTTCTCTTATTCTTGTTAACGCTTCTCTCATGAAACGGCCTCTATTTTCAACGCTACCACCATATTCATCTGTTCTTTGATTCCATACTGGTGATAAAAATTGTGAACCTAACGAATCATGACCGACATGTAAAGTAACTGCATCAAAGCCGAATCTTTTACACTCTTTACAAGTATTAGCCATTAAATCGTAAAATTCTTTCATAGTTTCTTTGGTGAAGGCTTTCATTTTCATGCCATCAAAACGAATACCATCCATAGGTCCATATACATATCCATCTTTATCCGGTTTCATAGAGAAAAATCCTACTTCACAAGATACTTTTGCACCATCTTGTTTTGCTACATTTAAGTCTTCTCTTGTTTTATCTAATTCATATTTTGAAAATATCTCTACTCCTTCTTCCAACAAATGAACCATAGCCGCACCGCTCAACGAACGATCAAAAGCACTAATTGCACCGTAATTTGTGCTTGAAGGTATTTTATAATTTGGTGATAAGCCCATTGGCGCTGCGATTATACGATTTCTAAGCACAATGCCATTTACTCTTAATGGTGAAAATAAATTATTATATTGCATAGTTAAACATAAAGAATGGTGCTATAGATGCCTAAATAAATAAAACCAATACAAATAATAAACTTTAAAAATCTGTTAATTTTTATGTACTTACTAGTTTGTGGTAAAGATACTAAAAAAGCAATGCTTATACAGAAAAAGGAAACAAAAGCTCCTTTAATCAATAATAAAAGTGCTAGTACACCAATTAAAAAAGGATAAGTATAACTATATAATTTGGATACAAATCTAACAAACTTAGGATCTTCCGTTTTAAAAATCGTTTTTGTCATTATAATATCCTTCCTTTTTCATCAATCATTTGAATATTTGTATAAGAATTCTTAGTCTCAGGTAATGAAGCTATATATTTCTTTATCAAAGCTTTAGCTGTAACATCATCATGTGCATTATGGCTAACCTTTAAAGTTAAGCCATTTACACTTTCAACCTTAAATGTAACTCCATCTAGATCTAATCCATTAAGTTTTTCGTTTAATATTTTTGCCTTGGGGCTACCTATTTGTAACATTTTTGTTCCTTTCTAAAAACAAGTAGGAGAAGCTCCTACTTGTTTAATTAATTAACGTTATTTTGAAGCTTCTTCTTTTTCAGCTAATAAAGCCTCTTTATCAAGCATCTTAACAAATGGATACCAAATTAGCATATCAATCGCAAGAATGGCAATTTGCATGATAAGACCTTTAATAGGTGTTGAAATGCCTAACAACCCTTGCAAACCAGCTGGCATAGTCCAACTAGGATTTACACCGTTAGGAAGTCCGACAAGACCAAACGCCATACATCCATAGGCAACTAAAGTGTTAACAATTACACCACCCATATAAGGGATAAACAATACTGGATTTAACATAATCGGGATACCAAATAATAGAGGTTCACCAATATTGAAGATTTGTGGAACAATAGCCACCTTTGCTAATTCTTTATATCTCTTAGATTTAGCAAAGAAGAACAATAGAATAGCAAGGCCAAGAGTAGCACCAATACCACCGATTTGAATTGAATTCAATAAACCAGTTCCATAAATATTAGGAATTGCTTGTCCAGCAGCTAAAGCAGCAGCATTAGCTTCATTACAACCAGCTTCTAAAGCTTGCATAAATGGAGTAACACTAGAACCATGAATACCACAGAACATCGCAAGTGTCATGATGATTTCTGTAATCAATAAACCACCGAAGCTTGTTCCAACACCTACAAGAGGAGCTTGAATAAAGCTATAAATCATTTGGTGTAATGAACCCCATGTTGTTGTTTCCATCAATCTACCAATCAATGAAAAGCCAAATACAATAATGAATGCTGGAATTAAAACGCCAAATGTTGTTTCAACGTAGTGAGGAACGCCTGCAGGCATTTTAATAGTAATGTTCTTATCTTGACAGATTTTGATTATTCTAACAACTAAGAATGTTACAATGAAAGCAGTGAACATGCCAGTGTGTCCTAACCATGCTGAAGGAATAGCTGTATATAGTTCTGTAGGTGTTACTAGCAAGAAAGCAGCTACATTTAATGCAACAACAGCTAATGGTTCTTCAATTTCAAGTCTCTTAGCATATAAGTAAGGTAAAACAATAACAACATACATACTTATAATGCTTAATGTCCAGCTTTGAGCATTCATGAATAGCATAGACAACACTGGTGTGTTTGCCAAAAATGTTTGCCATCCTCCAATATCAACAAAAGCGAATAGACAAGCAAAAGATCCGATAACAATGATTGGCAACAATACCTGCATTGTTTCTGCGATTGCTTGTAAGAGTTTCATTTTACTGAACCATTCTGAAACCGGTTCAATAAACTTAGAGATTTTTTCAACGATTTTTTCCATTTCGTCCCCTTTCTTATTTTTTCTCTAAATGTTCCAATACTGTCTTAAAGACTTTTTCGCCATTCATCATTCCATAATCGACAGTATCAATAACCATAAATTCAATGCCTTTATCTGCATACTTTTCATCAAAGGCTTTTTTCTTAAAACGAACTTGAGGTCCTAAAAGAACAATATCAGCTCCATCAATAACTTCATCAAGTTTCGTAAAAGAATATGCATTAATGCTAGCCTCAATTCCTAACTTTGCAGCTGCGTCACGCATTCTAGTTGTAAGCATTCCAGTGCTAGCGCCATGTTCACAAACAAGTACAATATTAACCATTATTCATTCCCCCTTTTGCATAGTTTAATAATTCTATCAGCTAAATCTCTTGATAATTCAGCATTACTTAAGTGGTTAGAAGCGTGAATAAGCATCATAGTTCCAACAACACAACCTGGATCTTGAGCTTCTTTCACCAATAAGCTAGTGTGAATCTCATGAGCTTTTTGAATAGCCTCATCACTTTTTTGCAAATTTTCCTCAGCTTCTAATAAATTTCCATTTTCAGCATTATCAATCGCTTCCAAAACATAACTCTTTCCATCTCCGGCAAAAGCAATGATTTGGCACGCAATTTCATTTATTTCTTCAATTGTCATAATATCTGTTGCTCCTTACACCATTAGATTATTTTTTTTAAACAAAGAAAACAACATCACATTTTGCACCGCTAATGGACAAAAAGAAAAACAACATTAATAACAAAAATACTTATAATATAGCTAGATATGATAAAAGATAGTAAAGAAAGACAAATAGTATCATTACTGATAAATCAAATAGATTGGACAAATGCAAAAACAATTGCATCTTGTTTAGATATTTCTGTTAGAAGTGTTAAATACTCAATATCAGCTTTAAATAGTCAATATCCAGCTTTAATTTTTTCTTCAACTAAAGGATATAAGATTAACAAAGATGTCGCAAAAGAACTACTCGAAGATAATAACGGCTATAATATTCCTGTTAATTTTGAAGAAAGAAAAAGTTACATAATCAAAGCTATTTTAATTGATAATGAAAAACCTACTATTGATTCTCTTTCTGAAGAACTATGTATTTCACCTGTAACATTGCAAAACGAGCTATCAAAGATTCGTAGTGAACTTGTTCCATACCATCTTAATATTCACACAAAAAATGATGTAATTTCAATTTCTGGTATATCAAAAGACAAGAGAAAAATTATCATTGACCTTATTAACGAAGAAATCAAATCATCATCTTTTTCTATAGAAAAAATTAATAATCTTTTTGAAAACGTTGATTTAAAAGTTATCGAAAAGATAGTTATTTCAGTCTTAAATAAGTATGAATACTTCTTAGATTCATATTCATTATTTAATTATTGTCTTCACTTAGCTTTGGCTATTGAAATTCATAAGAACAGAAATGATCTCATTTCCTTGAACGATCAAGAAGCAATTAACAAATTAGCATCTGGCAATGTAGAAAAGATAGTTAAAGACATATATATAGAACTTAAAAAAACTTATGATTTAGATTATTCAATATACGAAATCCAACAAGCATCAATTTTGATGATGACAAGAGTTGTGACGGCAAATGTTGAAAATATTAAACACGAACAAATAGAATCAATTTTAGGAAAAGACATCAACATCCTTATTGAAGAAATAGTTAAATCCGTTTACGATACTTACAGCATTAATTTAGATAACGACAATTTCTTAATCCGTTTTGCGTTTCATTTAAAAAATTTAATCGTAAGGCTTAAATACAACATTAAAATTAACGACTTGCAATTCTCTGGAATTAAAAACGAATATCCATTAATATACGCTGTATCAGTTTTTATTTCTAAGATTATTACACAACATTGTGGTTATATTCTACCTGAAGATGAAATTTCTTATATATGTTTACATGTAGGTGTTTTGATGGATGAAAAGAAAGCAACCGATGGTAAAGTTAATGCCATTGTTGTATGTCCAAACTACTTCTCTTTGGGAAAGAAAATATTTGTTAAGTTATCAGAAACATGCCACGATGATTTATTGATTAGTAATGTTGTTACTTATCTAGATAGTAATGTTGACTTATCAAAAGTTGAGCTTATTTTAACGACTCAAGAATTAGATTCATCAATAACAATACCTCATTATGTGTTGTCTCCGTTTGTATCTCAAGATGATATTAGACATATTTTCAATATCACAAAAGACATCAAAAATAGGAAAATACAAAAAATAATAAAAGATAAACTTAAATATTTCTTTCATGAGGAGTTATTCTTTGTTGGCAAAAAATTCAAAACAGATAAAGATGCAATTGAAAACATGTGCAATACAATGTTAGACCTAAAATTTGTTGATATTGACTATAAAGAACAAATTTATGAGCATGAGAGAATTAGCCCTAGTTCATATGGAAATATTGCTATCCCACATCCTTTAAACACTAAAGCTAAATCTAGTGTTATTGCTGTTTGTTTAAGTCCTAGTCCTATATTATGGGGAAGCAATAAAGTTAATCTTGTCTTTATGCTTTCGTTAAAAGAAGAAGATAAAGATTATTTTGCAGATATTTTTAGTTTTATTGATTCAATATTAAAAGATGAGACTAAATTCAAATTACTAATAAATGCTAAAAATTATGATGAATTTATTGATTATTTAATTAGCGTATTCTAAAAACATTAATTCTTTATTGCAAAGATATTCTAAAATAAGCAAAGCATAATAATTAAAAAAGAAAAAAGTGTTTATATTGTTGCAAGTTTTATACATCAACATAAACACTTTTTTATACTATTTATTCAGCGATAGAAGTCGCATCATAGCCAAAATACTTATTAGATAATTCGGCTAAGCTACCATCTGCTCTTAATTCTTCAATAATCTTATCAACTTCTTCAATTAAAGTCTTGCTGTAATCACCCTTGCAAGAGGCAACAACTGTTTTTTCAGGCTCTGTTTCATCTACAATCTTGATACCTGCATTATCACCCTTTTCTCTAATATAATCATTAAATACTGATAAAGAATTGATTGTACAATCCGCATCACCTCTTTGAAGTAATTGAATAGTATCCGCAAAAGTAGTTATATACTTTGTAGTTGCACCATATTCTTCGCCCATTTGAGCATAACTAGAACCAGGTGAATTAGTATTAATCTTGCCCTTAATGTCTTCAAATGACTTAATATCGTTGTTATCTTCTAAGACAATTAGAACTGTTTGATCATATAGATAAGGTGTTGAGAAATTAAAAGCTTCTGCTCTTTCTTCAGAATAAGTAATACCATTAATACCTAAGTCAAAAGATCCTGATTGAACACCAGCTAAGATTGAATCCCAGTCTGTTTCCTTATATTCAACTTTAACACCTAACTTATCTGCAATCATCTTACCAAGTTCTACGTCAAAACCAACTAGTTCATTAGTTTCTTCATCATGATAAGTATATGGAGACCAGTCTCCTTCAGTTGCTACTACAAGAGTTCCTCTTTCCTTAATAGTAGCTAATAAATCTTTCTTCTCCTCTTCTTCTTGTTGTTTACCACAAGCGGTTAAGCTTAATAGTAAAGCTAATAACACAATAATCTTCTTCATTTAAAATTCTCCTTCCACATTATTTATAAAACGTTTAATACGCTCATTCTTTTGGTTATTAAAGAATGAATCAGTATCACTATCACAAATTACTTCACCCTCATCTAAGAAAATAATACGATTAGATACATTACGGGCAAAGGCCATTTCATGAGTTACCACTACCATCGTTACTTTTTCCTTAGCCAAGTCTTTCATAACCCCCAATACTTCATTAGTTAATTCAGGGTCTAGAGAACTTGTTGGTTCATCAAAGTAAATAACTTCCGGTTTATATGCTAGAGCTCTGGCAATAGATACACGCTGTTGTTGACCACCTGATAAAGAGATTGGGTAATAGTCTAATTTATCACCTAAACCAACTTTTTCTAGGGCACTTGTAGCTATTTCTCTTGCCTTTGTCTTATCCATATTTCTAACAGTAACCAAGCCTTCCATGACATTTTCTAAAGCTGTTTTATTTAAGAAAAGGTTATAGTTTTGAAACACAAAACCCGTTTTCATACGTAAAGCCGCTATATCACTTTTCTTCATATTAGCTAAGTCATATTCCTTACCATCAAAGACCAAAGTACCTTTATCAGCCTTAGCTAGAAAATTGATACAACGTAAGATGGTTGTCTTACCACCACCAGAAGATCCTAGTATGGCAATCACATCGCCATCATTTATCTTAAAATTTATACCCTTTAAGACTTCATTATCACCAAAGGACTTATGTAAATCTTTTACTTCAATCATCTAACACCTCCGTAGAAGTTTAAACGCTTCTCAATTTTCTTTTGTGCAATAGATATAATTGAACAAAATAATAAGTAAATAATCGCTGCTTCTAGATATAGGACAAATGGTTCAAATACTCTACCATTGACAATCTGAGCCTGTCTAAACATTTCAACTACTGTAATAGTTGAGGCCATTGATGAATCTTTAATTAGCGCAATAAAGGAATTCATTAAAGATGGGAAGGCTGTACGTAAGGCTTGAGGAAGTATGATTCTCGTCATGATTTGTAGATAATTCATACCCACACAATAACCCGCTTCCATTTGACCACTTGGTACCGCCTCTAGTGATGCCCTCATAGTTTCTGACATATAGGCACCCTCGTTTAGTCCTAGTACCACAATAGCACATACAATTGGATCTAGTTTTATACCAAGAGATGGCAAGCCATAGAAGAAAATATAAAGTTGTACAAGCAACGGTGTACCTCTTACTATCCAAACATAAAATCTAGATAATGGAGTTAATACCTTTATATGGGCAAATTGAATAAAGGCTACAAGTACTGATATTAAAAAAGCCAAGACAAAAGAAGCTAGCGACACAGGGATAGTCACCTTTAGTCCTAGTTCTAGTATTTTAGGAAAAGAGTTGATAATAATATTTATTAAACGTTCATCCATTTTTAATTCCTACCTTTTATATAGGTAATTCAAATTATATTTTCTATATCCTACCTTGTCAATAGGAATTAAATAACCTAAAATTATAGTATGTTAATATCAACAAAAGGAACTAACGCTATTAGAGCTTTAGTAGATATCGCTAAGCATCAAGATGAATGTGAATACATCCCACTTTCAGCCATTGCCACAAGATTAAATATTTCTAGAAAATACTTAGAATGCATCATGTGTTTATTGGCAAAGAATAAGATGGTTTGTGTATGTAAAGGCAAGTTTGGTGGGTATCGTTTATGCAAAAATCCTGAGGAATATTCTTTATTCGATATTTTAATCATTACTGAAGAAGAATTTAAGACAAGTCCTTGTCATTGTGTTGATAAGAATGGTCAATGTGAAGAAAAAAGCTCATGTACAGTATTAAGTACTTGTAATGAGCTTCATGAATTAATTTGTGATTATCTTAAAAATAAGACACTTAAGGATTTGCTTTAGAAGACAAAGTTACCGTCTTTAAAGACAACAACTTCTTGTCCATCATATGTTTCACCAATAATAGACATATCCTTGCTGCCAAACATAAAGTCAACATGGTTAAGTGAATCGTTACCACCTAATTTTAGTAGTTCTTCACTACTGATTTTTTCACCATCTTTAACAGTAGTTGGATAACATGCACCAAGTGCTAAGTGACATGATGCATTTTCATCAAATAATGTGTCATAGAATAAGATGCCACTATTTGAGATAGGACTATCATAAGAAATCAAAGCTACTTCACCTAATGACTTAGACCCTTCATCAGTATCTAAGATAGTCTTTAATACATCTTCATTGTCTTCGGCTTTATAATCTACAACTTTACCATCTTTGAATGATAATTCAAAAGAAGAGATTAGTTTACCTCCATATGATAAAGGTTTAGTAGAACATACTCTACCATCGATGTGGTAACAATCAGGCATTGTGAATACTTCTTCAGTTGGAATATTAGCATTAAACGGTACCTTGTACATACCACTAGCTACTTCTTCTCCACCTTGCCAGATATGATTTTTGATTAAACCAACTGTTAAATCAGTACCTAGACTGTTCTTAAAATGTAATGACTTAAAGTTATATTCATTTAATAATGCACAGTGTTTTGCCAACTCATCATCATGTTTCTTCCAATTATTAACTGTTGCACCTACTTTAACACGAGATGTCATTAAAATAGCTTCCCACAACGCATTCATAGCTTCTTCATCACTTAATTCAGGGAACACCTTTTTAGCCCAATTAAGCTCAGGATAAGCAACAATTGTCCATTGTCCTACTGAATTCATGAAGTAGTATTGATAGTCGGCTAAAGCCTTCATACGAGCCATTCTAGAGGCCTTGATTTTCTCTTGATCTAAGCCCTTTAATAAGTCTGGATCACTACCAATAATAGCGATACGACAGTATCCTTCTTCGATTAAACTTGCTGTCTTTTCAACTTGCCACTTAGGGAATTTTTCTAAGTTTTCTAAAGACATATAAGTGTAGTCTAATAAGCTTTTAGCGTCATCATAATAATCAAAAGAAACCTTGGCAGCACCGCATTTATAGGCTACTTCAGCGCATTTTCTAGCTAATTTATAAGCTTCAACAGGAGCACTAATCACTACTGTTTGGCCCTCTTGTACATTAACGCCAGTTTTAACTGCCAAAGCAGCATATTCTTCTAAAATATCTTCTCTAATTTCAAACATACACACCCTCCTAAATCATATATAAGTATATCGCAAGCCACTGTAAGACACTACCTGCAAGCACAAATACATGGAAAATTGAGTGCATGTATTTTACTTTCTTACCTAACCAATAAAGAATGGCACCCAGAGAATAAGAAATACCGCCTGCTAATATTAAATAAAAGGCATTTACTGATGCATTAGCAATTAATGGTCTTACAAAGAATAACACACACCAGCCTGATAATAAATGACAGAATACTGATAATTTTGAGTATTTATCTACGTCAATGGCGGTAAAGACGATACCTACAACATTTACCGCAAAGGCACATAGGAATAAGATCCAACCATAGATACCCTTAACGCCTAATAAAGCAACTGCCGTAATACTACCAAGCACCAATAAATAAACATCACAGTGGTCAATTACTCTTAAGACCATCTTACCTTTTAGTCTTGGAGATAGACCATGGTAGATACATGAAATGATATATGTAATAAACATAAAGGTTCCATATACTGCCAAAACCACAAAACATAATGCCGTATTTTTGTCATGAGCCGCTTTTACTATCATCATAACTAGGGCAACAATTGAAAAGATAGCACCTAGGCCATGGGTTATTGCGTTTGTTATTTCTTCACCTAATGTATAATCAGGAATTCTAATTTTTTTAGCCATAAAAGACCTCCATATATTGTTATTGTATATAAAAAATTTATTTTTGTTTTAAATAAAAACCCTTTTTGGCTACTTATCTAAAATTGACCAAAAAGGGTTTAATACACAATTAATAATTTAATTAAAAATTATGATTACATCTTTTCAGGAGCATCGATACCTAATAATTCTAAACAATTCTTTAGAGTAATCTTAGTAGCTTCTAATAGACATAAACGTTCATTCATTAATTCAGGTTGAGTTTCATCAATAACTTTGCAAGAACCATAGAATGAATGGAAGTAACCAGCAAGCTTTTGAGCATAGTTACATAACTTGTTAGGACTTCTATGTACAGCACAATCATTTACTGTATCAGTAAATTCGTTGATATGCTTTAATAAGTCAGTTTCCTTAGCAGTATTTAGTAAAGTATATTCAGCTTGTCTATGGTACTTTGGAGCATTCTTAAGAATTGAACAAATTCTAGCATAAGCATATTGTACATAATATACTGGGTTATCATTTGTTTGTGATCTAGCTAAACCTAAGTCAAAGTCAAATTGAGTATCTAGTGCTCTACATAAGAAGAAATATCTTGCTGCATCAACACCAACATCATCACATAATTCTCTGATAGTTACAGCGTTACCTGTACGCTTGCTCATCTTAACTTCTTCACCGTTTTCAACAAGTCTTACCATTTGAATTAGGTCTACTTCTAAAGTGCCCTTAGGATAACCTAAAGCAGTTAGAGCAGCTTGCATACGAGGAATATAACCATGGTGGTCAGCACCCCAAAGGTTAATAAGCTTGTTGTAGCCTCTTTCAACCTTATAAATGTGGTTAGCAATATCTGGTGTTAAGTATGTATAGAAACCATTTTGTTTTCTTAATACACGGTTCTTATCATCACCAAATTCAGTAGACTTGAACCATAAAGCTCCGTCTTCTTCATAAGTTAGGCCCATTTCTTCCATCTTAGCAACAGCCTTAGTTACACGATCCTCAGCAACTAACTTAGCTTCTGAAATCCAAGAATCGAATTCGCAACGATAGTATTCAAGGTCTAAACGGATTCTTTCCATTTCTAAACGTTCGCCTTCTTCTTTAAAGTAAGCTAACATTTCTTCTCTTGGTGCATGTAACCACTTGTCGCCATCAGCTTCTCTGATTTTTAAAGCAACATTCTTAACGTCTTCACCTTGGTAACCATCTTCTGGAATTTCAAAGTCAAGACCATAACTTTCTCTATAACGAGCTTCAATTGATAAAGCTAGCATGTCCATTTGGTTACCAGCATCATTGATGTAGTATTCTCTTAATGGATCAAAACCAGCAAACTTCATAATACGAGCAGTTGAATCACCCCAAGCAGCACCACGTGCATGTCCTAAGTGAAGAATACCAGTAGGGTTAGCACTAACATACTCGATTAAGTATTTCTCGCCCTTACCGAAATCGCTCTTACCATAATCTTCGCCTTTATCAAATACTGTGTTAATTACATCTGCAATAGCACCTTTCTTCATCCAGAAATTGATAAAACCAGGCATCGCAACTTCAACATGATCAATAACATCATCAGTTAGGTTTTCCTTTAATTCGTTGGCAATATCGAATGGTTTCTTCTTTAATAACTTTGCTAAACGCATAGCGATGTTACTAGAGTAGTCACCGTTGGCATTGTCACGAGGAATTTCAACCATAACTAATCCTTCTACTGAATCAAGGTCGAATGTCTTTTTTACTGCGTCACTAATAACGCTTACTAATTTAGTCTCTATCTTATTCATACTTAAGATAATATCATAATCATTTTTTATTGTTAAGTGAAAATTGTCCGCATAAATAAAGCATTATATAGATATTTGTCTTCTTTAGCACTTTTTTATCATTCCATAAGAAAAGGCCTTCGATTAAGAAGACCTTTTACAATTTTTTTAATAATTAGGAAATTTCAATTTTTAATGAATGATTACATTACTAACATTGCAACTGTTAGGATTACAGCTGAAGATAACATAATCATTAAGATACAGTTACGTACCCACTTTAACCAAGTGCTATATTCAACCTTAGCGATTGATAGACCACCCATAACAACACCAGAAGTTGGAGTGAATAGGTTGATAACACCTGAAGCAGCAGAGAAGATCATTACCATTACAGCTGGGTTGAAACCGATTTGAGCAGTTAGAGGACCCATGATACCCATAGAAGCACTTGCTAAACCAGAAGTTGATGGGATCAAGAATGATAATAATAAGTATAGTAAGTAAGATAGTGGAGCATAAACGAATGCTGGAACACCTCTTAAGAAGTTAGCAGAAGATTGTAGGATAACTTCACCTAAACCAGTAGAGAATAGGATTACAGAAGCACCACGAGCAACTGCGATAATTAATACTACAGAAATGATATCAGCAGAACCAGCGATGAAAGCATCAACAATACCCTTTTCATCAAGACCACCGATTAAACCGATAACGATAGCACTCATGAAGAACCACATTGCTAAGTGACCAAACCACCAGAAGCCTAGAGGGTCACCAGTTAAGAATGCAGACCAACCGAATACAGCTTCATGCCATTCTTCACCGAATAAACCATCCCAAGGGATAACTGATAGAATCATTACTACGAATGTTAATGCGAATACTACAAGAACAGCTTTTTGCTTACCAGATAACTTTTCATCTTCAGAAGTATCACCTTGAGCATAGTGTTCCATCATAGCTTCAGTTTCACCAGCAGATAAGATAGAACCCTTTTCGTTTTGAACTTTCTTAGCATACTTCATAACATAAGTTACAGAAATTGCATAAGAAACAACTAATAAGATAATACCTAGTAACATTACATTACCTTGGTTTACTTCAACACCAGTAGCTACGATAGCATCAGAAGCGATACCTGTAGCGAATGGGTTAACAGTTGAACCTAGACAACCGATACCAGCACCTAATAAGATAGTTGCAGCACCAACGATTGTGTCGAAACCAGCAGCAACCATTGTTGCACAAATTAGAGCATAGAAACCTACAGTTTCTTCACACATACCGTATGTAGAACCACAGATTGCGAATACAGCCATCAAAATTGGAATAATTCTGATTTCTTTACCCTTTAGTTTCTTAACAAGTACACGGATACCTGTGTCTAATGCGCCAGTCTTTGTAACTACGTTTAAGAAGCCACCTAACACTAGAACGAAGACACATACTTCAATTGCATCTTGGAAACCATTAAATGGTGCCATAACAACGTCTGCTAATGTAGCAGGATTCTCAACTCCAGGAACAAAGTGAGAAATAATTGCTAATGCAATGATGATTAGTAGAAGGATACTAAATGATGTAATACCACCCTTCTTTTTTTTCTTTTCAGACATATTTTCCCCTCCTTATATCTAAAAGATTATTTATGAATTACAGTACCAGTCTCGCCCTTTAATGCAGCCTTCGCTTTTTCAAGAGAAGTGATTAGAGCTTGACCGTTTTCTGTATTTTCAACATATTCAAGACAAGCTTCTACTTTTGGTAGCATACTACCAGGGGCGAAGTGTCCTTCTGAAATATATTGTTTAGCTTCAGCTACAGTCATTTCAGCTAAAGCTTTTTGGTCAGGTTTATTAAAGTTGATGCAAACGCGATCAACAGCTGTTAAAATTACAAGCATATCTGCATGTAAATCTAAAGCAAGTTTTGATGATGCTCTATCCTTATCGATAACTGATGCAACACCTTCGTATCCATCATCAGATTCAACAACTGGGATACCACCACCACCAACAGTAACAGTTACGAAACCTGCTTCTGTTAGCTTTTCAACTACATCTAATTCAACAATTCTAACTGGTTTTGGAGAAGGTACAACTCTACGCCATCCTCTACCAGCATCTTCCTTAAAGATGTAACCTTTTTCAGCCATGATAGCTTTTGCATCTTCTTCAGAATAGAAAGCACCAATTGGCTTAGTAGGATTTTCGAATGCCTTATCGTTCTTATCAACGACAACTTGTGTAACCACTGTTACACATTCTCTATTTAAGTGACGCTTATTTAATTCACGTCCAATTGCTTGTTGCAAATGATAACCAATGTAGCCTTGAGTCATAGCACCACATTCTGGGAATGGCATAGCTGGAGTCTTACCACCGTTGTTAGCAGAATATTCCATAGCTAAGTTAATCATACCAACTTGTGGACCATTACCGTGACCTACGATAACATCGTATCCTTCTTCGACTAAGTCTACGATTGTTGTAGCAGTGTTCTTAACAAGAGCTAATTGCTCTTCAGGGGTATTGCCTAAAGCATTACCCCCAAGAGCGATTACTAATCTTTTTTTAGCCATTATTATTTAAGAGTTGCATACATAACAGCCTTGATTGTATGCATTCTGTTTTCAGCTTCGTCGAAGACCTTAGATTGTTTAGATTCAAATACTTCATCTGAAACTTCCATCTCTGTCAAGCCGAACTTGTCATAGATATCCTTACCGATTGTAGTCTTTAAGTCATGGAATGAAGGTAAGCAGTGCATGAAGATAGCTTCTGGATCTGCATTAGCCATAACCTTAGCATTAACTTGATAAGGAGATAATAACTTAATTCTTTCTTCCCAAACTGAATCAGGTTCACCCATTGATACCCAAATATCA
The DNA here is from genome assembly GCA_934675465.1 of uncultured Erysipelotrichaceae bacterium. Classification (GTDB taxonomy): domain Bacteria; phylum Bacillota_I; class Bacilli_A; order Erysipelotrichales; family Erysipelotrichaceae; genus Colivicinus. The sequence continues at coordinate 28,055 of CAKUQM010000001.1, forward strand.
GTATAGATTACATGAGCGCCCTTAGTTGCAGCTTCAACGTCTTCAGTTAATGTAACTGTAGAACCATGTTCAGCAGCAATCTTCTTGCATTCTTCAACAAGTTCAGGGTGAGGCATTTGCTTAGCTGGACCACAAGCAGTGAAGTTTACACCTAACTTAGCACAAACAACCATTAATGAGTTACCAACGTTGTTACCAGCATCACCCATGAATACAAAGTTTAAGCCCTTTAATCTACCGAAGTTTTCTTCGATTGTTAACATATCAGCTAACATTTGAGTTGGGTGGAATTCAGTTGTTAAACCGTTCCAAACTGGTACACCAGCGTTTTCAGCTAATTCTTCTACGATGCTTTGAGCGAAACCACGGTATTCGATACCATCGTACATTCTACCTAATACTCTAGCAGTATCTTCGATAGATTCTTTCTTACCCATTTGAGAAGAACCTGGATCTAGGTAAGTTACACCCATACCTAAGTCACGTCCTGCAACTTCGAATGAACATCTAGTTCTAGTTGAAGTCTTTTCGAACAATAATACGATGTTCTTACCTGCAAGATACTTATGAGGTGTGTTAGTTAATTTTAAGTTTTTGAATTCTTTTGATAATTTAATTAGATATTCGATTTCTTCTGTAGTGAAATCTAGCAATTTTAAGAAATTGCGTCCGCTTAAGCTTACTGGCATAATTTAATCTCCTTTAAATAATAATAATGTTTTAATAAATTTTTAATTAGTCCTCACGGATTAGAGGCATTGACATACATCTAGGGCCTCCACGTCCTCTTGATAATTCAGCACTTGGCATAGTCAATACCTTTAAGCCATAGTTACGTAATACTTCGTTGGTTACGTCGTTTCTTTCATAACATACGATAACACCTGGAGCGATACATAATGTGTTAGAACCATCATTCCATTGTTCTCTATCAGCTGCGATTGGATCACCACCACCACATTGGATTAGAGTAACCTTTTCAACACCTAATGCTTCTGCTAGAACTGTTTCTAGTTCAGTAGTCATCTTTTCAACCTTGATAGTACCTTCAGCTTCACCCTTTGTGATCTTGAATACTTCTAGAGGTCCTAGGATACCTGGGTGGATAGTGAACTTATCAACATCGATTTGTGTAAATACTGTATCTAAGTGCATGAATGCTCTTGATACTGGGATATTGAATGCTAAGATAGTTTCAATCTTGCAATCAGGATTAGCAAATACCTTATGAGCAAATAGATCGATTGCATCTGGTTCTGTACGTTGAGAGATACCGATAGCTAATGTAGTTTCATTTAAGTTAAGGATATCGCCACCTTCGATGTGGAATGGATCATATCTGTCATACCACTTGCTTACAAGACCCTTGAAATCTGGATGGTAATCGAATACATATTCAGCATAGATTGTTTCTCTGTTTCTTGTTTCAGAGTACATCTTGTTTAGAGATACACCATCACCAACTGAACCAAATGGGTCACGAGTGAAGTATAGGTTTGGCATTGGTTTAACAAGCATCTTGTTACCGCCATCAACTAAATCAACTAAAGAGTTGTTAACATCATAATCGATTTCAGCAAGGTTAACACCTTCCATAGTCTTTAATACTAATTCCTTATTGTCTTCAATCTTGTTATAGAAATCGAACAACAATTTGTGCCAATGTTCAGTCTTGATGTTAGCTTCGCTAATGAATTGGTGTAAGAACTTTTCCCTTACAGCTGGATCAGCATCAAATACTTCAGCAACTAAATCTTCTAGGTAAACTACTTCAACGCCATTGTCCCTTAAAATTTTAGCAAATGCATCGTGTTCTTCTTGAGCAACCTTTAAGAATGGAATATCGTCGAATAATAATTCGCCAAGTGTATCTGGTGTAAGATTTAATAATTCTTTACCAGGTCTGTGTAATAATACTTTTTTTAGTGGTTTAATTTCACTAGTTACATGAATACCTTTCATATTAATTTTTTTACCTCTCACTATTCTTTTTTTGAAAATCATTGCGTCGGGTGTTAAGCGCTAGCGCCCTATGCTACAAAATATAATGTTCGCGACCAATATATCTTGTTATTTCCTTTTTTATAAAAAAAGCACATCGACTTATAGGAAATCCGTTAAAAGTTATAGAATTACTTTCCTAAATATCGTGTGCTGTTTTTAGCTATTTCGTGTAAATAAATACGCCTGTTCCTCATATGTCTATATAATACCATTCCATTAAATTTTTGCAAGCGTTTACATTAAACTTTTTTACTAAAGAATTCTTGCTAAAAATCCCTATTTTTTAACAATATTCAAAAAATGCCCTAAAAATGAATATTAAAATCCTATCAACTTGTTCAAATAAGTGAAAAAAAATATTTTTAAATTTTTTTTAAAAAATTATTCACTTTTAAATATACATTTTTTTGTACTGATTTATAGTATTTTTTACTTAGACTTTATTTTTCGTATTTTACTTTTGTTTAACAAAACAAATGGATCACTAACAAAAATATAAGTCCATACATACAATATTTTGCTTGTTAGTACTAAGCCAACTTTTGTCTAGAAAAGTAAAAAATCTATTGAAATTTATCAATCACTATAGTAATATAGATATGCGTTAAGGAAATGTCCTCGTAGCTCAGTGGATAGAGCATTCGCCTTCTAAGCGAACGGTCGGGCGTTCGAATCGCCCCGTGGACGCCACTTATTAAATTAATACCCAATTGGGTATTTTTTTTATACTATTTAACTTGTGCATCATCAATAAACAATTTAAGATTTTTGTAAATATATATTGAAATATGTTGCCACATTTGGTATATTAATTGAGTACACAAAATGTCCTCGTAGCTCAGTGGATAGAGCATTCGCCTTCTAAGCGAACGGTCGGGCGTTCGAATCGCCCCGTGGACGCCACTTATAAAATTAATACCCATTAGGGTATTTTTTTATGCTTACAAATTAAAAAAGCTATTCATTACAAATAGCTTAAGTATTTCTAGTCTCAGTAACCTGATTAGACTCACTTTGAGTAGAACCAAACAAACTAAAAGGTAAAGTAAGAAAACCAACACAACCTCTAAGTAAAATCATAATAATCATATAAGTGATTATTAATCTAAACAAAGAGAACCTAGGTCTTCTATAAGTCCTATAGTAATAATATTGCTTATTACCATTATTATTGGTTCTATTAGCATTTTGATAATACTGTTGTTGTTGAGCCTGTCTAAAAGCCTCCCTAAAGAACTCTTCAAATTCAGCATTATCATAATATTGATAAGAACTCTGATAAGAAGAATTATTATAAGGATTACTATAAGCCTGTTGTTGACGATGCTGATCAGGATTCTTAATCTGATCATATGCCGCATTGACTTCCTTCATCTTTGCAGCAGCAGCCGCATCACCTGGATTTAAATCTGGATGATACTTTTTCGCCAACTTACGATAAGCCGCCTTTATTTCATCTTCACTTGCATCTCTTGAAACACCAAGAACTGTATATGGATCCTGCACTTATTAAGCCTTTCTATCAAACTTAGTACCACACTTATTACATGTAATAGTTATATTACCAGACCCCCTAGGTACCCTTAGATGAGTCTTACAATTAGGACAATCAAAGAAACGATATTGTTTAGCTTGTTTTATACGAGTAATAATATATTTCTTCTTACTTTCATATTTATTAGACTCGCTTCTTCTTTTATAAACGTTCTTTGAAAACATTCTAAAATAGGTATAAACAATCAATACCCATATAATTATTGTAACAATTAATCGTGCATAACCACGAAGAAATAAATTAACGACAATCAAAAAGATAACTAGATAAGATAAATCCCTACCTAACACATCAACACCATTACGGCCATACATCACTTTATATAGCCAGTTTCTAATTTTATTTTTCATAATAAACAGTATATGACTAATTTGTGAAAAATAACTGAAATTTTAATTCTTTAGCACATTATTAGCATATTAAAGGGACAACCGAAGCTGTCCCTTTATTAATATTTCTAAAAAGTTAATTAGCGATTATAGGCTAGCTAAGTACTTAATAGTTCTTACCATTTGAGATGTGTAAGAGTTTTCGTTATCATACCAAGAAACTACTTGAACTTGGTAAGTATCTTCATCAATCTTAGCAACCATTGTTTGGTTAGCATCGAATAATGAACCGAATCTCATACCAACGATATCGCTAGAAACTAGCTTTTCTTCAGTATAACCGAAAGATTCGTTAGCAGCAGCCTTCATAGCAGCATTGATACCTTCAACAGTAACATCAGTACCCTTAACTACAGCATGTAATAATGTTGTAGAACCTGTAGGAGTTGGAACTCTTTGAGCAGCACCGATTAACTTACCGTTTAATTCAGGAATTACAAGACCGATAGCCTTAGCAGCACCTGTTGAGTTAGGAACGATATTAACAGCACCAGCTCTAGCTCTTTGAACATCACCCTTTCTTTGAGGACCATCTAGAATCATTTGGTCACCAGTGTAAGCATGAACAGTAGTCATGATACCTGAAGAAATTGGAGCATAGTCATTTAATGCCTTAGCCATAGGAGCTAAGCAGTTTGTTGTACAAGAAGCTGCAGAGATAACATGATCATCAGCAGTTAATGTTTCATGGTTTACATTGTAAACGATAGTTGGAAGATCATTACCAGCAGGAGCAGAAATAACAACTTTTCTAGCACCAGCCTTGATATGAGCTTCAGCCTTAGCCTTAGAAGTATAGAAACCTGTACACTCTAATACTACATCTACATTTAATTCACCCCAAGGTAATTCTTCAGCCTTAGGATTAGCATAGATTGTAATTTCCTTACCATCAACAGTGATAGAACCAGGAACCTTTACAGTCTTGCCATCTTCTTCCATAACTGCTTCCTTGTAATCTACAGTGTGCTTGTTTTCACCAAACTTGCCACAGAAACCACCTTGAGCAGAATCATACTTTAATAAAGTAGCTAACATCTTAGGAGATGTTAAATCGTTGATAGCAACTACTTCATAACCTTCAGCATCAAACATTTGACGGAAAGCTAGACGACCGATACGGCCAAATCCATTAATCGCAACTTTAACAGCCATTTTAAAAATTTCCTCCTTATAAATTGCATTAATATTATACACTAAAACCTAGCGTATTATACACAAATTAAAAGGCCACCTATATATAGATGACCTAAAATTCAATTTAATTATTTAACAACAGAAATTGAAGTTACATGAGGGTTTGCACCTTCATACCAGTATAAGAAACCTTCAACATCAATAATTGTACCAGCAGTTAAATCCTTACCTGTCATATATACTTCAGTATCTGGACCAGTTAAGTAGTTTTCAACACAAAGATTAACTTCTGTATCACCTAACTTACAAGTAATATATAAGTCTGGATCATATTCAGAATCCTTAGTAGTTACTTCTACAACCTCAAGACCCTTCATAGCAACCTTTTGATTCATATATTCAGCTAACTTTTCGCTATCAGCAACAACATCAGTTACATCCTTAGCCTCAAAAGTCTTAGTTTCGCCTAATACTTCAACAGTAGCATCCATGATTTCAACTTCACCAGCCCATTCAGCCTTAACACCAGTAACCTTAACTAAAGTACCTTCCTTGATTGAATCAGCAGTTTCCTTGTCCATCTTAGCTTCATATACAAAATAACCACCATCTTTATCCATACCATATAAAGTCATAACGCCTTGGCCATCTTTTTCCCACCAAGCTTGATGAGCTTGAACATACATAAGAACTTCTACTTCAGCATCAACATCAGCAGCCATGAAACTCGCATAATCATCCTTAGCAGTTACTTCGACTACCTCATTGCCACCGTTAGTTGGTCCATCAGTATTATTGTCGTTTTCATCCTTACCACATGCAGTAAGACCAAAAACCATAAGTACTGACAACATAATAGTTAATAGTTTTTTCATTTTAACTCTCCTTTTGTTGTACTACCTACAACACGGGTATTATATCACCTTACCCATATATATATGCAAACACCCAAGTGTAAAATTTTAAGTACTTTTGTGCTTTTAATTAAACATTCCCTCTTTGTCCATTGTCTACACACATCTTCACCATTAACATAAAACATTTCTTTAATTAAATCATTTAAAAATACGAATAAAATTTAAAACCACCAACAATAAAAGGTCAAGTTACTACCTCGACCCCCACATTAATTATTTATCAATATTCTTTTTATGATTTCTAATATGAAGATAAACCGTATTCTTAGATATATTCATCAAAGTTTCAATCTTATATACAGCATCCTTCATTTGGAAAATACCCTTATCATACAGTCTTTCAATGATTATCTTATTTTTATTAGAAGGAAGAATAGAATCATCAGCTAAAACATCAGTCTTAACCATTTCATAAGTTTCTTTAATTAAATCATCAGAACTTTGTTTATAAGTTTCTGTAAAACTATTAAGTTGTTGAGGAACATAAGAATCCAAAATATCTTTAAAAGGTGTATTTAGATACATATTGATGCAAACCAAACCAATTATCCTCTTATCATCGCCTCTAATAGCTATGGTTGTTGACTTTAAAGGTTCGCCCCTTGAATTCTTACTAAAATAAACTATAGAATCTTCATTACCATTCTTGATTTGTTCTAATAAATTAAGAGCTAAATCAGTGATTGGCGCACCAACCTTTCTTCCTGTATGCTCGCCATTATATATCGCAATAACAGACTCTTCTAAATTTTCTAAAGAATGCAGTACAAGCTCATAACTATTAGGCAAATATTTAGCCAATCCCTCTATCATAGTTTTATATGATTCTAAAATTAATTTGTCACTTTTTGTTAGTTTCATTTGCATATTCTCCAACGTCATTATAACAAAATATCGTTATAAGCCTTGATACTTTGTTAATGCTTCCTTTATTCTCACAAGAGCGTCAACAACTCTGCTATTATCTTTATAAACTCCCAATACTATTCTTAGATGACCCTTGCCACCTTCGCCATAGTTAATTCCATCATTCACAGATACCTTAGCTTCTTTCACTAAATATGACACAATATCTGAAGATTTACCAAGTTTAGAAACATCTACCCAACATAAGAAACCTGATTGAGGCAATTCACAAGAAACATTTGGAATAGAATTTAAAATCTCAAAGGCCTTATGTCTTCTATATTCATAAGCATCTTCAAAAATCTTCATAAATTCAGGATGCTTCATTGCCTCAATAATAGCCTTTTGTGATGAAGTAGAAGTAGCACCAATGACACCAACTGCATTCGCAAACATTGTATCCATAATATGATCATCAGTTACTATATAACCAACTCTTAAGCCACTTAAACCCATACCCTTTGAAAAAGAAAATACAGTCACCGTTCTTTCAAACATGCCATCCATTGAAGCAGGAGTAATCATCTCATTATCATAAGTAAAATCCTCAAACGCCTGATCGACCACAAGAACCAAATCGTTTTCAACAATAAAATCTCTTAACTTTTCCAAAGATTCCCTATTATAAACAGTAGTAGTTGGATTATTAGGATGTGTCAGTAAAACCATCTTAGTCTTAGAAGTTAATTTTTCTCTCATCTGATCAACATCCAATTGATAACCATCCTTAGCACTTAAAACTATGGGAACTACCTTACCACCCATAGTTTCAACATCCAAATAATTATTAGGATAACTAGGACTTGGTATCATGACTTCATCACCATCATTAATAAAAGGCAAAATCGCAAAATATAAACCACTATCTGAACCCGGTGTTATCAAAATATTCCTAGAAGGATCAACATGCAAATTATTTTGTCTCTCTAGTTTTTCAGCAATCAATTCTTTTAATTCTTCATTTCCAATAGGAGCAGTATAGTGAGGAGAAGAATCATCACGCGCAGCTTTAACCAAAGCCTCTTCAACAAAATCAGGCATCGAACGATCAGGCATAAAAGGATCTGCCCAACCCATTAAAGCGACACCTTGTTTCTCCATCTCTTGATAAGACCCACCTACATCAGCCTTTTCTACCGCTGAAAATAAGCCGCCTTCTGCCTTCGCAAAAGAAGAAATCATCTTTTCTTTTATATTCATAATAAATCTCCCATAAATCAGCAAAGTGGAGGAAGCATTCCCCCACAATTATATACATATATACTCTATTTTTTACTCAGCATCAGTTGGTTTCCAGAATAGATATGTTAATACAGCAGCTACAACAAATGATACTGCAAAACATACCATAACTAGAGCACAATTCATAAACGGATTATCACCACCCATAAACATACCAAATGATAAGAATGAAGGGCCACCAATCGCATAAGCCTTTAACTTCAAGAAACCTGCAATAGCACCACCTACAGCACCACCGATAGAACCAAATAAGAATGTTTTACCTTGAGGGACATTGACACCATATAATACCGGTTCAGTGATACCTACACATGCTGCAATAGAAGCTGAAGCTGCGTTAGCCTTTAACTTCTTATCTTTTGATTTCAACCATACGCCAAATGCTGCACCAGCTTGACCGATGTTAGCTGAACCTGAAGTTGGAGATACTAAATTAAATCCTTGTGTCGCAATCATTTGAGTTAACACAGGAACCATGCCATGATGAATGCCAAGTACAACCATGCCTGAATAGATACCACCATACACAAGACCAGCAACCCAGCCTCCATTTGAGAACAACCAGTTCATTCCAGCTGCAATTAATTCACCAATCTTATAAGTGATAGGACCAACAGTCCATAGAGTAATCATTGTACCTAATAAAATAGTAAATGCAGGAACAACAATAATCTTTAGAGGGCCCTTAACAACTTTGTTTAATCCTTTTTCAATAAATGAAGCTACAATAATCGCAAATACGATAGGCAATACTGAAGAAGAATAATTAACCACTCTAAATGGAATACCTAAGAAAGAATAATAAGCAGTTCCATCCGCAATCAATGAAGACCACTTAGAAGCCATCATAGCTGCACAAATAGTTAGGGCAACATACTTATTCATTCCAAACACTTCAGCTGTTGAACATGCTAATAAGAATGGAATAAATGTAAATACTGCCATTGAAATAGCTACGAAAGTAGAGAATGTTGGACTAGACATAGAAGCGCCAAACGCCATAGCTACCATGATAATTGCTGATAAGAAACCACAACCAGCTAAAGCAGGAACGATAGGATTAAAGATCCTTGCGATTGTTTCAAACACAAGAGATAACTTAGCACCCTTCTTATTCTTTAAATCTTCCTTTAAAGCCTTTTGATCATCAATTTGAGCTGACTCGCTCACTCCTGTATACTTACAGAATTCAGAATATACTTCAGCTACCTCAGCACCAATAACAATTTGAGTTTGAGTAGCTCCATCAACTACACCCAAAACTCCATCAAGTTTTTTAAGAGCAGTAAAGTTTACTTTACTCTTATCCTTCGTTGTTACTCTTAAACGAGTAGCACAATGAGTTGCAGAAGCGATGTTTTCAACACCACCAAGATTCTCCACCAAATCTTTCATAGATACTTTTGCCATATTAATCTCCTTTTCTTTTATATACTTTATTTATTGGCAATAACTTCAACCTCTACAAGAGCAGTCTTAGGAAGATCCTTTACAGCCATACAAGATCTAGCTGGCTTACTTGTGAAGTAGTTTCCATAAACTTCGTTAAATGCTGCAAAATTATTGATATCAGAAAGGAAACAAGTTGTCTTAACAACATCATCCACTGTATATCCCGCAGCCTTCAACACACCATCGATATTCTTCATAACTTGCTTTGCTTGAGCTTCAATTGTATTTTCTACAAGAGTATTTGTAGTTGGATCTATTGGCATAACTCCAGATACAAATAATAAGCTACCGCTTTGGATTGCTTGAGAATATGGGCCAATTGCCTTTGGGGCATTTTCTGTTTGAATTTGTTTATTCATTTTAAACCTCCAATGAAATATTTTTTATCCATCTACAAATTAACATTACAAAAGTTCATTGTCAATAGAATTACTAAAATATTTTTTATTTTGTAACCGTTTCAATAAAAGTTTAATAAAAAATATTTTACTTATTATTTTTTTATGATACTATTCATTTGAAGAAAGGATTAACACATATGAACAAAACAAAAGGATTCCCAAAAGACTTCTATTGGGGCGGCGCAACAGCAGCCAACCAAGTAGAAGGTGCCTGGAATATAGACGGAAAAGGTCCAAACCTTGCCGACGCTATGGTAGCAGGAACACACTCAGTACCTAGAAAAATCACTTTAGATATTGATGAAAACAAATACTATTACCCAAGTCACAAGGCAACAGACTTTTATCATCACTATAAAGAAGATATCGCATTATTCCATGAACTTGGACTAAAAATGTATAGAATGTCTATTTCTTGGGCAAGAATCTTCCCTAACGGAGACGAAGAAGAACCCAACGAAAAAGGACTAGAATTTTATGATAAAGTATTTGCCGAATTAAAAAAGTATTCGATTGAACCATTGGTAACTATTTACCATAATGAAATGCCATTAAAAATGGTAGAAACTACAGATGGTTGGGCAGGCAGAAAAGCCATCGATTCTTACTTGCGTTTCGCAAAAACAGTCTTAACAAGATATAAAGACGTCGTTAAATATTGGATTCCATTCAACGAAATCAATGATTTAACCACTCCTGTTGGTAACTGGAACCATGGTGGTATCAAAAATCCTGGAACAGAAAATTTTTCTGACCAAAAAGATAATCCAGATAAACGTTATGCAGCACTACACAATCAATTTGTAGCTTCTGCTAAAACCGTCATCATGGGACATGAAATCAATCCAGAATTTAAATTTGGCACTATGATTTGTCATATCACTGTATACCCATTAACACCTAAACCAGAAGATGTTTTAGCTACACAACAAGAAGATCAACTTAGAAACTGTTTCTCAGGAGATGTACAAATCAAAGGTGAATACCCATACTTTATGAAACGTTATTTTGAAAAAAACAACATCCATTTCGAAGTAACCGAAGAAGATCTTAAAGTATTAAAAGAGGGACACTGTGATTTCTATTCTTTCTCTTACTACATGACAAACTGCATTACTACTCAAAAAGATGCAACACAAGTATCAGGAAACATCATGGGAGGAGCTAAGAACCCTTATCTTAAGGCTACAGAATGGAACTGGCAAATTGACCCAGTTGGATTAAGATATACATTAAACCACGTTTACGATAGATATGGAGTTCCTATTATGATTACCGAAAATGGTATCGGAGCTCGTGATGAATTCAAAGATGGCAAGATACATGATCCATATCGTATTTCATACATCAAAGATCACGTCGAACAAATGCGCTTAGCTATTGATGATGGAGTTAACCTTATCGGTTACACCCCTTGGACTGTAATTGATGTCATCAGCTGTTCTACTGGAGAAATGGCAAAAAGATATGGTTTCATCTATGTTGATGCTGATGATGAGGGAAATGGCACATACAATAGATACAAAAAAGATTCCTTCTATTGGTACCAAAAAGTTATCGCAACCAACGGAGAAGATTTAGGTTAAAGCTTTTAATACAGTGTAGAAAAATAATAATTCTACACTGTTTTTATAAATAAACTAAATTCCATTATTTATAAGATAGGAATAAAATATAAAAGATATTTGTGATGAATATCATAGAAAGTAGGATTATTCAGATGGAAAAAGTATTATTGATAAACGACCTATCATGTATTGGAAAATGTTCCCTAACCGTATCCATTCCCATCATATCAACATACGGAATAGAAACAGTTCCCCTTCCAACTTGCATCCTATCTAATCAAACATATTTTAAAGATTATTTAATTAGTGACTGTAGTAAAGAACTAGAATCTTTCACAAAACTATGGACTAAACAAGATATTGAATTCAATACTGTCTATACAGGTTTTTTCAATAGTTATAAACAAATAGACTATATCTGTGACTATCTAAAAGATAAAGAAGTAAAAATATTTGTTGATCCCATACTGGGTGATAATGGTAATCGTTTTAAATGTTTTGATGATAACTACCAAAGTTCATTAAAGAAACTAGTAGACATGGCTGACTACATCAGTCCCAATCTTACAGAAGCCTGTTTATTAACTGACAGTAATAACAACGAAGACCCACTTGAAATCATCAAAAAGTTTAAAAATAAAAAAGTAGTTATCACTTCTATCCATAAAGATAATAAGATTGGCTATCTTGTCAAAGATGATGATGAAATCTTCCACATCCTAAACAACAAAGTAAAAGATGAACTACATGGAACAGGAGATGTCTTTGCCTCATTCTTATGCGCCAAGATGATACAAACTAATAATTTCAGTGAAAGTGTTATTCATGCCGCTAAAAAGACAAATGATTGTATAACAGCCACCCTAAAAGAAAAAGGCCATAGTATCTACGGCCTTAACTATGAACAAGTTATTTAACTTCAACAACCCATCCATCAGGTGCTTCGACAGCACCTTTTTGAATACCTAACAACATATCTCTTAACTTATCAACAGCAGGACCTGTCTTAAATTCATATTCTTTGTCATTATAAGTAATACTACCAACAGGAGCGATAACTGCAGCCGTGCCACATAAGCCACATTCCACAAAATTATCAAGCTCATTAATATTAATTGGTCTTTCTTCTACTTCAAGATTCAAATAATGTTTCGCAACATAAAGAATACTCTTTCTTGTGATAGATGGAAGAATACTATCTGACTTAGGTGTAACTACTTTATTATTCTTATCAATAAACAAGATATTAGCGCCGCCTGTCTCTTCAATATATGTTCTACTTGCACTATCTAAATATAAATTCTCATCATAGCCTGCTTTATGTGCACAAACATAAGGACGAAGTGACATAGCATAGTTTAAACCAGCTTTAATATTGCCAGTACCATGAGGAGCTGCCCTATCATATGAAGATACAAACAATCTCTTTAAAGCTTTATCCCCTGCAAAATAAGGTCCTACAGGAGAGCCAAAGATTCTAAATTCATATTCACTAGCAGGCTTAACCCCTAAAATTGGATTAGTGCCAAATATATATGGTCTTAGATATAGACTAGCACCACTACTATATGGTGGCACATAGTCTATATTAGCCTTAACTACTTCTTTAACCGCATCCACAAAACGCTTTTCATCGTATGGCGGCATCTGCATCACTTCAGCAGAATCATGCAACCTTCTAGCATTCATATCCGGTCTAAACAAAACAACACGATTATCAACTGTTCTATAAGCCTTTAAGCCCTCGAATACTTGACCACAATATTGAAGTATTGCCGCACTCTCATTTAAAACGACATTTGAATTATCACTTAAACAACCATCATCCCACTTACCATCTTTATATTTAGCGACAAAACGATAAGGAATTTCATGATAACTAAAGCTCAATGTTTTATAATCAATGTTTTCCATAAATCATTACCTAGAAATCTGTATCAAAGAACAATTTCTCATAACTTGGATAAGGAAGATTATCAATAGAAATATAATGTTCCATCTTATCTGCGGTCTTTCTTAATTCTTCAGTCAAAGGAATAACCTTCTTTAAAATATGCATACCCTTTTCTAAGAAACTTGCTTCATCTAGTGACGCTTTTAATTCATCCTCACTTTGACCCGCAAGTAAAGAACACTCATCAATGAAAGTAGACAACTTCTCAGCCCTTGTTCTCATTGAAGAAGACATATATTCGTTACCTGAAGTAGTAATGAAATTAAGTTCCTTAATAGCTGAAGGAATAATATTTTGATAAATCATCGCCGTCAAAGTTCTAATCTCAATACTTCTTACATGAACATAAGATTCATACATGATTTCACTTCTCGCCATGATTTCTTTTTCAGTATAAACACCATATTTCTCAAAAGTAGAAATACAATTCTTTTCGCTAAAACACTTAATAGATTCAATGAAAGTAGGCACATTTGGAAGACCTCTTCTTTCAGCCTCCTTAACCCACTCATCACTATAACCATTACCAGAGAATTCAATTCTCTTATGCTTCTTATACATAGAGGCGATTATATCCAAAGCCTTTTCCCTTACATCCTGTCTATTCTTTACCTTATCTAATTCATCAGCTATTTCATCTAATACCTTGGCTAAAGAAGTATTTATAACAGTATTCAAGAAAGAAGCATTCATACTTGAACCTAACATTCTAAATTCAAACTTATTACCAGTAAACGCAATAGGGGAAGTACGGTTACGATCTGAATTATCCTTTGGAAGATTCTTAATAGTAGACATACCAAATTCCTTTAAACCAGACTTAACATAACTTGTAGGCTTTTTGCCAACAATAGAATCAAACACACCTTCTATTACATCACCCAAGTAAACAGAAACAATGGCAGGAGGAGCTTCATTAGCACCTAATCTAAAGTCATTACCAGCATCGCTTGAAGCCAGTCTAATTAAAGTTGCATTATCATCAATTGCCTCTAGAAGTGCGCCTGTAAACAACAAGAAACGTACATTATTATGAGGATCCTTACCTGGATCAAATAAGTTTTGACCATCATCAGTAACTAAAGAATAGTTATTATGCTTACCAGAACCATTTACTCCATCAAAAGGTTTCTCATGTAATAAACAAACCAAATCATGTTTTAAAGCTACCTTCTGTAAGATATCCATCATCATCATATTTTGATCAATTGCCACATTCAAACTAGAGAAAATAGGAGAAATCTCAAATTGACCAGGAGCTACCTCATTATGTTCTGCCTTAGCATACACACCAAGATTCCATAGTTCCTTATTAACTTCTTCCATATAATCATTAACTCTTTGAGAAATAGAACCAAAATAATGCTTCTCTAATTCCTGGCCCTTAGGAGGCATAGCACCAAGTAGTGTCTTACCAGTTAAATACAAGTCTCTTCTTTGATAGAAAGTAGTCTTATCAACCAAGAAATATTCTTGTTCCAAACCAACACATGGAATAACTCTTTTAACTGTCTTATCACCAAAACTATTGACAATCCTACTAGCTGCATCACTTACTGCATCAATAGACTTAAGTAAAGGCCCCTTAGTATCTAGTGATTCACCAGTATATGAAATAAAGACAGTCGGAATATATAAGACATGCCCTCTAATAAAGGCTGGTGATTCTACGTCCCAATATGTATAACCACGAGCTTCAAAGGTTGCTCGTAGGCCACCACTTGGAAAACTAGAAGCATCAGGTTCATCTTTAATCAAAGACTTTCCTGAAAATCTACAAATAGGAACTCCATCTTTTTCTTCAATGAAAGAATTATGTTTCTCAGCAGTAGAACCAGTCAAAGGATGAAACCAGTGAGTATAGTGGGTACAATGATGTTCAAGCGCCCAATCCTTCATCTCATGAGCAATCGCATCAGCAATCTCTATCTCTAGTGGTGTCTCATGATCTCTTGCTTCCTTAAACTTTCTAAACACAGGAGATGGTAATCTTTTTGCCATTTCACTTTCACTGAATAAACATGAACCAAAATCTTTGAAATCGTATTCCATAATCAATACCTTCCTCTTAATATAGGAAAAATTTTATTACTTCATCTATTAAAAAACAATATTTTTTAAAAATATTTGATTTTTTTCACACAAATTACACATTTAGTTCAATATTTTTGACAAAAAGTTGGATTTAAAAAAATCATTGATTATTTTTATGTTTATGTTATATTGTAGGTGAAGGCATTGCGCCTTGGATGGTGAAATTCCAATCTCGGACTGGTTCTCTGGGGTTCCCTGCTTGCGAAGGGACGTAAAATATATGCAAGAAATGCGACGAGAGGCCTGCGACTGTACGGAAGTGGATGAACCGAAATAAAGAACGAGCTCCTGTTAAGGAGTTTTTTTATGTGCATAAGTAACGATAGTTATCAACGTTTTGTGGAAAACTATCCGGTTTTTTCTAGTTATTCCCAAGTTATTCCCATATTTGTGCCAAACCATTTCTTTATCGGCTTTTAAGTTGTATATTTAACGTACGCTATGAATTCTTTTATTTCTATCCAAAATTATTATTTAGAAACATTATGTTATAAAAACTTTGTATTCCAAACCGAAGTTGGACAATTGGTTTTAAAATTCACAGAAGCTAATTTCGCTCATTTAATAGGATTGCATCACTTCGATGAAAAATTAAGAGGAAATTATGCTTGGGACAAAATTAGAAACGAAGAGATCGACATTAAAATGATTAAAAAATTGAATCAAGCAAAATTTAAAACAATTTTGTTGCCAAGAATAGAAACAATGTACAAGATTAACAATATTTTCATTCACAGTAAAGTTGTTAAAAAATTCAAACAAACTACTTCAAATGCTTTTAATTGTGATTTGGTTTTTTATAACAAAGAAGAGAAAGTTTACTATGTTGTGACATTTTTTATCGATAAATCAACAAAGCTGTACTGTAGCGCTGCATCATTTCTAAAATTTCATCAAGGTGATTTAAATGTTATGAAATATATCAACCCAAACAACCCTGAAATAGCGATTTATAGTTTTCAAGTCACAAAAGAAGAAGCTTATAACGATATTGATTATTCTAAATATTATGGCTTAAAATAAGCCAAATAATTATTCATAGCTATATAATAAATATTGTTAATATACAGTTTCTCGCAGGTAGTAAACATAAGTATATTAATCTTCATTAGTAAGTCTCACAGGTAGTACAAGCTATGATAACGCCGATTATTCGGCTTTTTCTTAACTCCAAAATAAAAGTGAGTATATACACCCACAATTATTTAAAACCTAAATAAATAGAATTATAGATATCAGATGCTATTAAACTATCTTCACCATACTTTTTGGCAGCTTCATCACCCGCAAAACCATGCAAAGCTACAGCCTGACACACCTTATCCAAATCTAATTTCTTTAAAGATAAGCCTGCGATAATACCACTTAAGACATCACCACTACCAGCTGTTGCCATACCGCTATTACCATATAAAGATAAATAATAATGATTCTTGTCACCAACCAAAGTATTATGCCCCTTTAAGACAACCATGCAATCATACTTATCAATCAATTCTTTAAACGCATTAAATGGATCATCCTTAATAGTCTTACCCAACAATGTAGCTGCTTCTCCAAAATGAGGCGTAATACACAAGCGACACTTCTTTATTTCCTTAATATCATCAATCTTAGACAAATGATATAAACCATCCGCATCAACTATTAGATTAATATCTCTTGATAATAATACCTTTAATATATTTGTATAATCTTCACATCTACCAAGACCTGGTCCAAAGACAACCGTATCCTTTTTAATTAATAAATTATCAATATCTTCTAACTTCTTAACCATTATTTCAAGTGGTGCCTTGATTGATACAACATCATAATTTTCCTTTGGTACAGCTAAAGTAACCAAACCGGCACCTGATTTTAAAGTTGAAATAGAAGACATAATACCAGCGCCAGCCATCGATACATTAGAACCAATCACAAGCACACAACCATAGTCATATTTATTACTGAAGGCTAAACGCTTATGTTTTAAATCTAACTTAATAGTATCCACATGTTCTAAGTCTTCATAATCATTTAAACCAATATCAGCGACTCTAATTTCACCACACACATCAGGTCCCCTTTTTAATAAATGACCTATTTTAATATTATTTATCGCAATAGTTAAATCAGCCTTAAAACATACGGGATCATAATTACCGGTATTACTATTTAAACCAGTAGGCAAATCAATGGCTATCTTATAAGCCTTTGTGTTATTTAATAAGTTAATTAATTCAACAACATCTTCCCTTAAAGTACCCTTTAAACCATTACCAATAACACAATCAATAATCACATCAGGATTGCCTAATTCTCTAGTAACTAATTCATCCTTATAAAAATGACCACAAGTCTTATTCATCTTTGACTTATCAAACAAATATAAGGCCTTGGCATCATATCCTTCTTTAATTAATATATCGGTTAAACAAAAACCATCACTTGAATTATTAGAATTACCACAGACAACAATTATCTTAGAATCATGATTTATCTTATCTCTTAAATTATCAAAACAAGCCCTAGCAGCCTTATTCACAAGATAAATCTCATCTACTTTTTGATCATCCATAGACCTTCTATCGCACATTGACATTGACTCACTCGTTAGTATTCTCATAAATAAATTATAAAGCATTATGATAAAATTCTAATGATGAAGAAAGAAAATACAAAACAGGTTCCTATTCGTTATACCTATACTAACAAAGTCCATCACTCTTGTGAGCTTCTTGAATATTTGTTGCAGAAGCTACCTGAATCAAGAAATACTGTTAAATCATTACTATCAAGTAATAAAGTATTAGTAAATGGTAGTGTTGTAAGACAATTCAACTATCCGCTTGCTAAAGATGATGAAGTAAAGATTGCAAAGAATTCGGTTGTTATTAAACAAGTCAACAAAAAGAAGAAAAAGGATGAACCGCGTCCATTCAACATCAAACCATACATTATCTATGAAGATGATTACTACATCGCCATAAACAAACCAAATGGTATGTTGTCAGTACAATCTGATAATCAAAGAGAATCAGCATATACCTTTGTAGAAGATTATCTAAAGAAAAAAGACCCAAAACTTCGTCCTTATGTACTTCATAGAATCGATAAGGAAACAAGTGGTGTTCTAGTGTTTGCCAAAGACATCAAAGTACATTCAATGTTGAAAGGACATTGGAACCAAGACGTCAGTGAAAGAGAATACATCGCAATAATCAATGGCAAACTTGATGATGATAGTGGCACTATCAAGAATTATTTAAAAGAAAACAAAAACAATATGATGTATGTAGCCGACAGTGGCAAGTTAGCTATCACCCATTATAAAGTTTTAAATAAAAACAAGGATTACTCCCTACTTCAAGTAAACATTGACAGTGGACGTAAAAACCAAATCAGAGTAGCTATGGCAAGTCTTAATCATCCAATCATCGGTGATGATAAATATGGTGATGGTCTATCTCCTATTAATAGACTTGGCCTACATGCTTCTAAATTATCTTTTGTCGACCCTATATCTAAAGAGCTATTAACATTTAAGGCTTCAGCGCCAAAAGAATTCAAAGAATTATTTAATAAATAAGTTTAATCAAAGGAGGAATTATGGAATTAAACAAATATATCGATCATACCTTATTAAAACCTGAGGCAACAAAGGAACAAATCACAAAGTTATGCCAAGAAGCTAGACAATATGACTTCGCATCAGTATGTGTAAATACATGCTACGTACCACTAGCTAAAGAACTACTTGCAGGAAGCGATGTAAAAGTATGTTGTGTAGTAGGTTTCCCACTAGGAGCTATGGACACTGTATCTAAGGCTTTTGAAGCTAAAACAGCTGTCGAAAATGGTGCCCAAGAAGTTGATATGGTAATCAACATTGGTGCTTTAAAAGACAAGGACTATGATTATGTAACTAAAGATATTGCTGCTGTAGTAGAAGCTAGTAAACCAGCAATCGTTAAAGTAATCATTGAAGCATGCCTATTAACTGATGAAGAAAAGGTTGAAGCTTGTAAATGCTCAATGAACGCAAAAGCTGAATTTGTTAAGACATCAACTGGATTCTCAACACATGGTGCAACACCTGAAGATGTTGCCCTAATGAAAAAGACAGTAGGTAACGTATGCAAGGTTAAGGCAGCAGGTGGTGTTAGATCTTATGATGATGCCATGAAGATGATTGAAGCAGGAGCTGATAGACTTGGTTGTTCTGCTGGCATCAAGGTAATGGAAGAAGCTAAAGCTAGATAAAGCGATGATTAAATCATCGCTTTTAATTTGAATAATCAACAGTAAACTATTTCAAGGCATAGTTTTCTAACAAGGCAAAAAAGACAAAAGCTGTTAGCACAAAAACCAGAATAGTAGGAATAAAAACCATATTAAAAATTCCAACTATTTCAACAAAAAGACCAACAACAAAACAAACTAATGTAAATATCAATGTAAAATAGATTTCTTTTTTAGTTTCATTTATTTTGTTTTTTATCATCTCTACAGGATTATCACTTTTCTTAACATCCTTAACAAACAACACTAAGAAGAATATCGCAATAAAGACTCCAAGCACATCAACAATTAAAGAAAACACAAAATCTTCAAATAATGCCAAATAATCCATTCTGACATTTGTGAGTCTATACCAAAAATCACTACCTAAAAATTTTGCCGTTGCTAAAACCAAGCTTACAAAAAAGATGGAAGTTAAGAAAATGCTTTTATATATTTTTCTATCATTAATCATAATTTGTACACTCTTTTCCTAATAATATCCTATGTTTTTAGAAGCAATTCTATAGAACCAAAAATAAAAGCGCAATCTAAAAATTGACTGCACTTTCCTAATAAAACACCAGTTTTGTACCTAGATATGTGATGATAGCTATCATCAATCGCATATATATCCCTCTTCATATTCGAATTATAACAAGAGATTTTTAAAAAATACTAATCAACTGTAATTGAATATCCAATCTTGAAACTAGCACCTGGTTCAAGCACGATATTCTCTTCTCTTTCCTCAAATGGTCTATCATCTCTAACATTAAGATTCATCCAAGGTTCAATACATACAAATGGACCATTAGAAGACCATAGAGCTAAGTGCTTAAAGCCATCAAAATCAACCCTAATTGTATGACCATTAGTATGAAGAGTTGCACTACTTGGCATTGGCTCTTCAAAATATGTTGGATATAGCTGATCAAAGTTTAATTTGAATTCATGGCCATTATTGAAAGTAACATAAGAATCCTTTAAACCCTCATCACACATAAATCCAGGATGTAAACCAAAACCAAATGGCATCTTTCTATCATTTGTATTAACTACCTCATAGTCAATTAATACTGAATTTTCCTTTAAAGAATAAGTAACATAAATTTCAAAACTAAATGGATATTGTTTATGTGTTTCCTCATTATCCTTCAACAAGAACACTAACTTATTATCTTCATTAGATACTAATTCAAATTCACTATTACGGGCAAAACCATGATTACCCATAGGATATTCTTTACCATCAATAATATTAGTCTTTGTAGAAGTTGATGAAACTTGAGGGAACAACAATGGATTTCTTCCCTTCCAATAAGTAGGATTACCATTCCACAAATATTCATAATCAGAGCCTTTTCTCTTTAAACTATGCATCTCACATGCAGTAGTAGAAACATTTAAAGTTAATAAATCATTCTCAATAGTATATAACATATCTATTCCACGATTGCCCAAGATGGGATTTCCTTTCCTCTTCTAATAATCACAGCCTTTTGGAAATCAGTACTATTTAAAAACTTCAATACTTCCTCCTCTTGTTCATCGTTTAATCCAATCAACAAAATAGCTGAAAGATCTTTTTCCAACAAATTTGCACAAACAACAACAGCATCCACAGTTTGATTACCCTCACCCTTGAAAGCCTTCATTGAACATAATTCATCATCATTTGTTGTTATGTGACCATAATCCACAGGAAAAATTAAAGAAGGATACATTGGATGTCTAGAACCCTTTTCGTATACTTTTTTATAGTCTCCTGATATAAATGCAGCATCAATCTTTTGCCAAAAATAGGCATTATTCTCAAATTCTTTTTTCATATTTATATTATGATATCACTTTTTACGCTTCGTTTTATCCTTTTTATCCCTCATAAAACGATTTAAATAAGTCTCAAACTCCGCCCTTGAATATGCATCAACCACATGAGTTGAATCATCAACTAAAGTTAACTCCACATAATCATAGGTCATCCCAAAGACATAACGCCACTTCACAACCTCATCATAATAAATCATCTCACAATCATTCTTATCGGCATGGTTATATAAAACTAAATAATCATAATAAAATTCAATAAGAACTCTCGATGGCAACAACACAAACGATAAAGTAGCTACCGCTATCACAATAGTCCCTAAGACATATTGTCTAATTACCAACAAAAATAAGCCAACTAAAAAGATTATAAACAAGATTAAACTGGGTTTTGCGTCAATTACACCCAATAATTGACGATCTTCTGGCAAATTGTAACGCTTTAATTCCTTAGATTCCATACGATTATTATAGCCTGTGTTATCATAGTGGGGATGAAAAATCTTAAATATACTTTATTACACCAAGATGGTAACGCAAGATATGGCACCATCGAAATAAACGGCTACAAACTGGAAACACCAGTTTTCATGCCTGTAGGAACCCAAGCAAGCGTAAAATTTCTAGACTATAGAGACCTAGAAGAAATAAACGCTTCAATTATTCTATCTAACACCTACCATCTATGGCTAAGACCTGGCGAAGATATCGTAGACAAAGCAGGAGGCATTCACAATTTCATGCACTACTTCAACGGTCCTATCCTAACAGACAGCGGTGGTTTCCAAGTATTCTCCTTGGCAAAAATACGTGACATCAAAGAAGAAGGCGTAATGTTCAAATCACACCTTGATGGCTCAAAACTATTCATGTCACCAGAAGACTCAATCCACATCCAAGAAAAGATTGGCTCTGACATTGCCATGTCATTTGATGAATGCATCCCATTCCCAAGTGACTACGAATACACTAAACAATCAGTAGAAAGAACTCTTCGTTGGGCCAAAAGAGGACTTGAAGCCCATACAAGAGACGACCAAGCCTTATTTGGCATCGTTCAAGGTTCTAACTATGCAGACCTTAGAAAATATTGCGCTGAAGAATTAGCTAAGATGGACTTTGATGGCTATTCAATTGGTGGTACATCAGTTGGTGAAGACAAGAAAACTCACTATGATATGCTAGACTATACTCTTCCTTATCTTCCAAAAGATAAGCCAAGATATGAAATGGGCATTGGAGCTGTTAATGATATTCTTGTGGCGATTGAAAAAGGTGTCGATATGGTTGACTGCGTTCTTCCTACAAGAATCGCTAGACATGGTACCCTTATGACTTCTAATGGTCGTATCAACATTAGAAAACAAATCTATAAAGATGACTTCTCACCACTTGATGAAACTTGTGATTGCCAATGTTGTAGAAACTACACCAAGGCATACTTAAACCACTTATTTAGAGCTAACGAAGGCCTTGCCAACAACCTTCTATCAATTCATAATTTAAGATTCTTAATTAAGATTGTAGAAGGAGCAAGAGAGGCTATTAAGGAAGATCGTTATAGTCAATATAAGAATGACATTCTAAATAAATATGGTTTTGATGAAAGAGGCTTTTAATGAAACTTGAAGAATTTGATTATTATTTACCAGAAGAATTAATTGCTCAACACCCTGTTGACAAAAGAGATGAATCAAGACTATTGGTCTTACATAAAAACAGTGGTGAAATTGAACATAAACACTTCTATGACATCATCGATTACTTACATGAAGGTGATGTCCTTGTAAGAAACAACTCTAAGGTTATTCCAGCCAGATTATATGGAACTAAGGAAGAAACAGGGGCTAAGGTAGAAGTGCTTATTCTAAAGATAGGTGCCGACTCAATTTGTGAATGTCTATGTGGCAATGCCAAGGCTATTAAAGTAGGTACCATCATTGCTTTCTCAGACAAGTTAAAAGGTAAGTGTCTAGAAGTAAGAGATGAGGGTATTAGAATCATCCAAATGATCTATGAAGGTATTCTAATTGAAATACTTGAGGAAATTGGTCTAATGCCTACTCCACCTTATGTTCATGAAATGTTAAAAGACAACAATAGATACCAAAATGTCTATGCCCAAAACTTAGGCTCTGCAGCTTGTCCTACAGCTGGCTTACACTTTACTGAAGAACTTATTAATAGAATTAAGGAAAAGGGTGTTCAAATTGTTGATGTAACACTTCATGTAGGTTTAGGTACTTTTAAGCCTGTTAAAGAAGAGACAATTGAAAATCATCATATGCATTATGAGTCTTACTATATGTCAAAAGAAACTGCCGATGTCTTAAATAAGGCTAAACAAGAAGGAAGAAGAATTATTGCGGTAGGAACTACTTCAACAAGAACCCTTGAAAGTGTTATGGCTAAGTATGGTGAATTTAAAGAATGCCATGAAGAAACAAACATCTTCATCTATCCACCCTATAAGTTCAAAGCTATTGATTGTCAAATCACTAACTTCCACTTACCTAAGTCAACACTTATTATGATGATCTCAGCCTTTACATCAAGAGACATGATTCTTAATGCCTATAAGGTTGCAGTAGATAATAAGTATCGTTTCTTCTCATTTGGCGATTCAATGTTTATCACAAATGAATAACTATCAGAAACAACTAAATCAAATAAACCACTTAAACCATAGACCAACATTGCTACTACATATTTGTTGTGGAGTATGTTCTGTCTACCCTTTAATATATTTAAGACAATATTTTAAGATAAGCATTCTTTTTACCAATTCTAATATTTATCCATATGAAGAATTCTTAAAAAGACTAGAAGCTTTAAACCAATATCTTGAATATCTAGGTGATAGAGAAATTAAACTTATTGTCGATAAGTATGATTATGATAAGTATAGAAAAATACTTGAACCATTTAAGGAAGAACCTGAAATGGGTAAAAGATGTAAGATCTGTTATGGTTTAAGAATGGAAGAAGGCTTTAAGTATGCCGATAAATATCACTATGAATATTTCACTACAGTCATGTCTATTTCTAATCGTAAAAGTGCTGAATATATTAATGAAATAGGTGAAGCTCTAGAAAAGAAGTATCCAAGTGTTAAATATTTACATGCTGATTTTAAAAAGGGTGATGGTATAAATAAAAATGAAGCCCTAAATAAAGAACTTCATCTATATCATCAAAACTATTGTGGTTGTCAATTTTCTATAAGATAGCTGACTACTCCAGATGACTTAAGTCACGGGATTCTAGCCTACATCGGTTTCTATAATTCTACTAGGAATTATCACTAGCCGATTTCACCTAGATCGAATATCCTATCTTGCTAGAAGATGCACATCATTAACTAACGCCTGTATTTAATAAATACATTTGTCGTTATATGCTTTTGAATATTCTATTAAGCCGTTTAGTCAGACGGCTTTTTAACGCTTTTAATGTATATACCAGCCAAGCTGTTTGTTATCTTTTAATCTTTGTATCTCATTGTCTTGAAGCTTCTTAAAGGTATTAAAATCATCATAACAGCTTACTTCATCTATTGTTTCTAAATCATCATTTGTATGAGCTATGATATAAGCACTCAATAAATCTCTTTGAACTATTATTCCCTCATTTAATTCAATTAACCTATCATTTAATTGTTTCTTTTTATAGGTTCTATCTATTGGACTATATTGGCTGGCTTTTACTTTATAGGTATTGATTTTCTTTAATTCTAGATTGTAATATTTTAGCTTTCTATCAAGAATAGATAAAAACATACTTGGAGCTCTACTCTTTATTGTTTTGCCATATCTTTTCTTAGAATTAATCTTACCGTTTTTATTAACAGTAGTCTTCTTGCTTCGTTTTTGTAGACCTTTAAAGTTCATTTCCTCAACACGAATATCAAGGCTTTCAGCTATTATTTGATTAGCTAATATTTCATGAGCTTGTTTTCTTTTAACAGATAATTTGCGGTACTCATCTTTTAGTTTTGATTGAGTATTTAGATAACTCATAGATTTATACCAATTATGTTTGCCTTTAGCTATAGTTCCATCTTCATTATAGTTATTAGGGTTAGTTGCTCTTCTAGAACGGTCTAACTTTCTTTGATAGACTTTTATCTTATGCTCATTCTCTTTACAATTAGGTGCTAGTTCTTTTAAATTAGCTTTTTCATTACTTACAATAGCTATAGTACTTGTACCTATATCAATACCTTGTACTTTAAAGTTATCACCATATTGTCTATTTTTACTTGGTGGTGTTCCCTTAAATATTAATTGAACAAACCATCTCTTCTTGTTTCTTATGTGTTGAGGATAAATTCTAACGTATTTAACTTCATCTAATAATGCAGTTTGAGCATAAATATCATTTCTTTTAACTTTTAGTTTAAACTTATAGTTACCATAACTAATAGCTAAAACATCATCACAATAATGAAGTTTAGAAGTAGATGATTTTCCCTCTATTGAAAAACTATCGTATTTATTTTTAAAGGTAACTTTATCAGCTTGATGATATCTTAATTTCTCGATTGCCTTAAAAGCTCTTGTGGCTATTTTTTGACATTCCTGAGAACCTAGCTTTTTATTAAAGTATTCATAAGGCTTTTTAACGTATTCATGCATACTATATTCAGAGTATCCATAACTTAAAGCTATATCATTTAATTGTTTATTCAATTCTTTTTTATTATTAGAAGTCTTATATTCTTTTAATAATTCTTGATATTTTCTATCATGTATCAATTTGTGATATCGTTTTAAACATTCATTTAAACAATCGTTATAAATGGCCTTAGCTATCTTTTCTAACTTATCTAATACGCTAGAAGGATTATCATTATCAAAAGCTAATTCGTATGTAACTACATATGATGATGTATTACTTTTAGCCATAACGATTCTCCTTACTATCTAATTCTTCTTTGTTGACTTTCTATATATGCTTTTATTACATCTTCGCTAATATGACCAACAGAACAAGATAAATAGTTTCTAGTCCATAATGATGGCATACTTGATTTTAGAAATGGAAACTCTTCTCTTAATATATGAGAACTTTTACCTTTAAATTGCTTAACCACTTTATGAAGCATTAATCTAGGATCAAACTCTATAAACATATGTACATAATCGGGCATAATTTCTAAAGCTTTAATTTCAACATCCATCTTATCTGCTTCTTCATATAATATTTCTTTTAGACGTTTTTCAACATTACCAGTTAATACAGGTTTCTTGTACTTTGGAGAAAATATAATATGAAACTGATTTATATAAACTATTCCATTCTTATTTATGTATTTATTCATAGATTTATCCTTGACAATATTATACTACATTTGATAGATAATTATCATAATATCTAACACAAATATTAATAATGAAAGACAGTTCATCCCAACGACTAGAGTCATGTGCTTTCTGTTTGATTTATCGTAACCCCAATCTTTTTTTAATCTAGTATTTCTCCATAAATAGAAACAGTCACTACATTCCATGGAATAAACTTATTACTTGCCTGCAATGCCTTTTTAACAGCTAATTCAATACCACCACAACATGGTACTTCCATGCGTACAACAGTAACACTCAATATATTGTTGTTTCTAATGATTTCAGTTAGCTTTTCACTATAATCAACGCCATCCAACTTAGGGCAACCAATAAGCGTAACTTTATTACGAATAAAGTCTTTATGAAAATTTGCATAAGCATAAGCACTACAGTCTGCCGCAATTAATAATTTAGCTCCATCAAAATATGGTGCATTAATCGGTGCTAATTTAATTTGAATCGGCCAATTACGTAGTTGTGAACAAAGTACAACATCATTAATACTTCCCTTATGTTCCATCATTCTAAC
The DNA here is from genome assembly GCA_934675465.1 of uncultured Erysipelotrichaceae bacterium. Classification (GTDB taxonomy): domain Bacteria; phylum Bacillota_I; class Bacilli_A; order Erysipelotrichales; family Erysipelotrichaceae; genus Colivicinus. The sequence continues at coordinate 55,644 of CAKUQM010000001.1, forward strand.
CTTAGAACCAGGACAAGAGCATTCATTCTTTTGTTCAATCTTCTTTTTCATCATATTCTTCTTAACCGCCTCTTCATCATAAGCAAGAGCTTCTCTTTCCTCGAATGTAATCGCCCCAGCAGGACAAGCAGGAAGACAATCTCCCATACCATCACAATAATCATCTCTTAATAATTTAGCCTTGCCATCTACTAAGCCAATAGCACCTTCATGACAGGCATTAACACATATACCACAACCATTACATTTATCTTCATCAATATGAATAATCTTTCTAATCATTTAAGCATCCTCCATATATTTATGGCCTAATCATAATATAATTACTCCATCTTGTATGTTTGATTTCCAACAAGGAGAAAAAATTATGAAAGAATATTTAACAGTTTTAAGAAACGTGCCCTTCTTTAAAGGTCTAGAAGATGATGAAATATTAGCTATCCTTCATTGTGTTAATGCCACCATTATTTCTAAATCAGCTAATTCTTATATCTTTAAGGCAGGAGATACAACTGATGTGATGGGTCTTGTTTTAAATGGTTCTACCCTTATTATCCAAGAAGATCTTTGGGGACATCGTAATATCTTATCAAAGTGCAATGTTGGTGATTTCTTTGGAGAACTTTATGCCGCTAATAATACTGTCTTAAATATAAGTGTAGTGGCTAGTGTTGATTCAACTATTCTTCTTTTAAATATCAACCATCTTTTAAGTACCTGTCCTTCATCTTGCATTCATCACCAGAGATTAATTCATAATCTAGTTGGTGTTTTATCTAATAAGATTTTAATCCTCAACAATAAGATCACTCACGCCAGTAAACGTACTACTAGAGATAAGCTATTATCATATCTATCTAGTGAATCTATAAGACAGGGATCTTTATCTTTTGATATTCCCTTTGATCGTCAACAGCTTGCTGACTATTTATGTGTTGAAAGAGCTGCTATGTCTAGCGAACTATCAAAACTTAAAAAAGAGGGCTTACTTTCTACTAATAGAAATCACTTTGAGCTAAAGAAAAAGGCTGTTTAAATTAAACAGCCAATCATTTTAGATTACATTGTGAGCTTTTAATAGCTTTTCAATATCAGTATTTTTAATCTTCTCAAGAGCCTTCTTAAGAACAAGCTTTTCACCAAAACTTAATTCCATATCAGTAATCTTCTTACCATCTCTTAATTGAACAGTAGAATTTAATAGGTCTCTTAAATCATAAACGCTACCCCATACCTCAGGAACACCTCTATCTACATTTAATAATGTATATACAGCTTCCATACCAGTACGCATTGAATATTCAGTAGTGAAGATTGTATCTCTTGGAGTTTCTGCGAATTGTCCAATGAACGCAAAGTTTACAGAACCTTCAGGAACTACAGCTGGTCTATCACCATAAGCTCTTGGCATGAAGAACGCATCAATATATGGCATCATAACAGGAACTGTATTAGCACTCTTTGTTGCGTATTCTTCAATCTTGTCCTCAGGAACACCAATGTGATATAACCATTCTTCACAAATTTCCTTACCAGTACATTCTCTCATTGGTTTCTTAATATAATCACCAGGTCTATCAGTAAATAGAGAGTATACCCAAACTAGACAATGATCCTTTGGTTGATTTCTAAATTGAGGTTGTCTATTAATAGTCCAAGACAATAACCAAGAAGAATCCTTAACAGTAACGATACCACCAGTTGTAACCTTACCAGTGAATGGATCACGCTTACAAATATTCTTAATATAAGGAATAATATTTTGGTCTAATGTTTCAATAGTAGCTGATTCCCAGTTTGTTTGTTCAGGATCATAGCAGAACTTATCAGGATGACCAAATGATGGATCTTGGGCAGCAATCTTACGCCACATATCCCAGCCACCGCCTTCTTTTAATTCAGTGTTGTAGGCAGCAGGACTATCTTGAGAACCCATTGCTGAATTTTCTACGCAACCACCATTAGTGATAAATACTAAATCATCTTCAGTTAAATCAATATAGTTTTTCTTACCATCTTCAGTAACTTCAATTTGTTTAGCAAGTTTCTTGCTTGGATTTGAGCAATCAAAGATGACATTATCAACTTTTACACCAAAATGGAACTTAACATTATGAGCTTCCAAGTACTTAACCATTGGAAGAATCATTGATTCATATTGGTTATACTTAGTAAATCTTAGAGCCTTAAAATCAGGTAATCCACCAATATGATGAATATATCTTTGGAAATATAATTTCATTTCAAGTGCACTATGATATTCTTGGAACGCAAACATTGTTCTCCAATATAACCAGAAGTTAGACTTGAACACTTCATCAGTGAAGATTTCATTAATTCTCTTATCTTGTAATTCTTCATTAGGTGTAAAGAACAACTTCATGATTTCCATAGCACCCTTATCTGAAATATCAAACTTACCATCAGTATGAGCATCTTGTCCTTTATTAACAGTAGCTCTACATAATGAGTAGTTAGGGTCTTCCTTATTCAACCAATAATATTCATCTAATACTGAAACACCTTCTGTTTCAATTGATGGAATAGAATGGAACAAATCCCACATAACCTCAAAGTGGTTGTCCATTTCTCTACCACCTCTCATAACATAACCTAAGCCATCATAGTAGTAACCATCACAGGCACCACCAGCTAGTTCGCCTTTTTCTAATACGTGAATATGTTCACCTTTCATTTGACCATCTCTTACAAGATAGCAAGCAGCTGTTAAAGCAGCTAGGCCACTTCCTACAATATAAGCAGATTTTCTATCAACGCCTTCAGGCTTCTTTGGACGAGCAAATGCTTCGTAATTTCCGCTAGAGTAATACATATAACTTACCTCCTGTATCTCTTTACACCTCTAATATACCTAAGGCAAAATACTTTTAATATAATCAAAAAAAGGTAGTTGTATAAAATTTAAACACCACCTTTTATTTGTATGATTTTTTATCAAATTATTATTTTTGATTAAATTAGCTAATCTTCAACCTATTTAAAGCCTCTTTAATGCTACCCTGTATCACAGCAGAAAGTTTCTCAATTATCTCCTTAGGATCCTTTTTCATACCATCTTTAATCCACTCTAGCATCAAACCTACAAAAGCATACTTATAGAAATTAGCGATAAAGTACTTATCCACAGTAGTAACATTCATGCCTTCTGCTTGTTCCTCAACAACATCTTCCATTAACTTAAATGTTAACTTATATAGATAATTCTCAATATGTTCCTTACCTACTGAATTATATACATTAGTAATGAAGTCTTTATTCTCAAGAACCAACCCAAACAAATCAAGGAAACCCTCTTGCCAAGTATCATAAGTTTTATTATCACCTAGTACCTTAGCTGCATCCTCGTAACAAATCCATTCAACAAGATCATAGATATCTTTGAAGTGATAATAGAAAGTCATTCTATTAATGCCACAATCATCAGTAATATCACTTACTGTTATCTTATTTAACGGTTTTGTCTTAACTAGTTTCTTTAATGAAGCTTCTAATGCTCTTTTAGTAATTGTAGACATGACTACTCCTCATCAGATTCGTGTCCATCAGATTCGTGCCCAGATTCGTGTTCCTTCATCTTCTCATATTTTGTCTTAACATAAGCTAGATACAAGTTAGAGGCCATATCAGTAATACCTGAAAATAACATGCCAATGCCAGCACTAATATATAGTAGACGATAATCTAGGATATAGAAGTAATTGATAATAACTAAAGCGCCAAAGGCAATACAAATAAACATTAGAATTAAATAAGTCTTTAGATGACTCTTACCAATTTTCTTTGCGTCTAGACTATCTTGAATCTTTAAAGCACCTGATACGATGATAGCTACACCAAAGGTAACAGCTACTATATCAGATAAGGCATACTTACATAACAAGACAATGATGGCCACAGTTAGTAAGACAATACCTAATATAAAATCATTTCTCTTATAGCGTTCATCTATCTTAGTAACAAAGTAACGAATTATTTCAACAATACCAGCAATTCCTAGTCCATATCCAAGTAGTGAAACTACAAACTCAACACAAGCAGAACCATCTATTAATAATAGACAACCTACTACTATATAAATAACACTGACTAATAATAAGATCTTTTTAATTGATTTGAAAAACATGTACAGTTCCTCCTTACATCTATTATAGTAAACTGCTTGTGATATATCATTTATTTTTAACTTAAGAGTAAAGCTAAAACACACACTTATGTGCATTTTCTTAAGGAAACATCCAATTTTTGAGTAAAACTGTTAAAAAAGTGTTAAAAAGCCATTGAAACCTAGATAGATTCATAGTATTATAGGAGAGCTTAAGGGTCCGCAAGGATCTATATATTAAGCAAGTATGTGGCACACCTGTTGTTGTGTGCACAAAAAATGAAAGGAGAATTTAAATGCCTACAATTAATCAATTAGTAAGAAAAGGTAGAACAGCTAGAACATTTAAGTCAAAGTCACCTGCATTAAACAGAGGCTATAACTCATTAAAGTCTAGACCTATCGAATTGGCATCCCCTCAAAAAAGAGGTGTATGTACCAGAGTTGGTACAATGACTCCAAAGAAGCCTAACTCAGCTCTAAGAAAGTATGCCCGTGTTAGATTAAGTAATGGTATGGAAGTTACTGCTTATATTCCAGGTATCGGCCATAACCTACAAGAACACTCAGTTGTACTTATCAGAGGTGGTAGAGTTAAGGACTTACCAGGTGTTAGATACCATATCATCAGAGGTACATTAGACTGTGCTGGCGTAAACAATCGTAAACAAGGTCGTTCACTTTACGGTGCAAAGAGACCTAAATAAGACATGAAAGGAGATTAAAATAGTATGCCAAGAAAAGGACATATCGCGAAAAGAGATGTATTAGCAGATCCAATTTATAATTCAAAGCTAGTTACTCGTTTAATCAACAAAATCATGTTAGACGGTAAAAAAGACGTAGCTGAAAACATTCTATATAATGCATTTCAAATCGTAGAAGAAAAAACTGGCCAACAACCAATGGAAGTGTTTGAAAAGGCACTTGACAATGTAATGCCAGAATTAGAATTAAAGTTAAGAAGAGTTGGTGGTGCAAACTACCAAGTTCCAGTTGAAGTTTCAAGAGAAAGAAGATTAACATTAGGTCTTAGATGGATCGTTAACTATGCTCGTTTAAGAAGTGAAAAGACTATGGAACTTAGATTAGCAAACGAAATCATCGATGCTTCAAACGGTGTTGGACAATCTGTTAAGAAGAAAGAAGACACTCATAAGATGGCTGATGCTAATAAGGCATTCGCACATTTCCGCTGGTAATAGGAAAGGAATATTATGACAAGACAGTATAGCTTAGAAAATACTAGAAATATCGGTATCATGGCTCACATCGATGCTGGTAAGACAACTTGTACTGAACGTATTCTTTTCTTCACTGGTAAGACTCATAAGATCGGTGAAACACATGATGGTGCTTCACAAATGGACTGGATGGCTCAAGAACAAGAAAGAGGTATCACTATCACTAGTGCTGCCACTACTACATTCTGGGCTGGTAAGGATCATCAATATCCTAAACATCGTATCAACATTATCGATACACCAGGACACGTTGACTTCACTGTAGAAGTTGAAAGATCTCTAAGAGTACTAGATGGTGCTGTTACTGTATTAGATGCTAAGGCAGGTGTTGAACCTCAAACTGAAACAGTATGGCGTCAAGCAACAACATATGGTGTTCCAAGAATTGTATTCTGTAACAAAATGGATGCTACAGGTGCTGACTTCTTAATGTCAGTTAGATCAATCGGTAATAGATTAGCTGCTAAGGCTGCTGCAATCCAAATGCCAATTGGTGCTGAAAATACATTCAGAGGAATCATCGATCTTATTGAACGTAAACAATATATATACAATAATGACCAAGGTACAGATATCACTTGTACTGAAATCGATGAACAATTCAAGGAAGAAGCTGAATTATTAAGAAGCGAACTTCTTGAAGTATTGTCAGAATATGATGATGAATTAATGGAAAAATTCCTTGAAGGCGAAGAAGTTGATATCGCATTAATCAAGAAGACAATTAGAAAAGCTGTTATCGGCGCTGATTTCTTCCCAGTATTATGTGGTTCTGCTTACAAGAACAAGGGTATCCAATTATTATTAGATGCTGTTATCGATTACCTACCTTCTCCACTAGATGTACCATCTATTAAGGGTGTTACACTTGATGGTGCTGAAGAAGCTAGACATCCAAGTGACAGCGAACCATTCTCTGCATTAGCATTTAAGGTTATGACTGACCCATTCGTAGGTAGATTAACATACTTCAGAGTTTACTCTGGTGTTGCTACTGCTGGTAGTTATATATTAAATGCTACTAAGGATAAGAAAGAAAGATTTGGTAGACTTGTACAAATGCATGCTAACCACCGTGCTGAAATTGAAGAAGTTGATGCTGGTGATATCGCTGCTGCTGTAGGTCTAAAAGATACTACTACAGGTGATACATTATGTGATGAAAAGAACCCTATTATTCTTGAATCAATGGTATTTCCTGAACCAGTTATCCAAATGTCAGTTGAGCCAAAGACAAAGGCTGACTCTGATAAGATGGACATGGCTTTAGCTAAGTTAGCTGAAGAAGACCCAACTTTCAGAACATATACTGATGAAGAAACAGGACAAACTATCATCGCTGGTATGGGTGAACTTCACTTAGATATCATCGTAGATAGATTAAAGAGAGAATTCAAGGTTGAATGTAACATCGGTGCTCCACAAGTTGCCTTCAGAGAGACAATCAGAAAAGCTGCTGACTGTGAAGGTAAGTTCGTTAGACAATCTGGTGGTAGAGGCCAATACGGTCACGTTTGGATCAAGTTTGAACCAAATGAAGAAGGTAAGGGCTTTGAATTCATCGACGCTGTTGTCGGCGGTTCTGTTCCAAGAGAATATATCAAGCCAACTCAAGAAGGTTTGGTTGCTGCATTAAACAACGGTCTAGTTGCTGGCTACCCAGTAGTTGACATCAAGGCTACATTGTTTGATGGTTCATACCACGAAGTCGACTCTTCAGAAATGGCGTTCAAGACTGCTGCTTCACTAGCATTAAAAGAAGCTGCTAAGAAGTGTGATCCAGTATTACTTGAACCTATCATGGACGTTGAAGTAACTGCACCAAGTGAATACTTAGGTTCAGTTATGGGTGATGTTACAAAAAGACGTGGTCAAATTAGAGACCAAGAAGAAAGAGGAAACGCTATCGTTATTAGAGCATACGTACCTCTATCTGAAATGTTCGGTTATGCTACTGACTTAAGATCATTCACTCAAGGTCGTGGTAACTACATGATGCAAATGGATCACTACTCAGAAGTTCCAAAGAGCATCGCTGAAAGTATTGCAAAGAAAAACGCTAAAGACTAATTGAATATTAGTACGTTTTATCTTAAAATTAATTTGCTAAACAGGAGGAAAACAAATGGCAAAAGAAAAATTTGACCGTTCATTAGAACATGTCAATATTGGTACTATCGGTCACGTTGACCATGGTAAAACAACATTAACTGCTGCTATCACAAAAAGATTAGCTGAAAAGGGTCAAGCTGAATTCAAGGCATATGACCAAATCGATGGTGCTCCAGAAGAAAAAGCTAGAGGTATCACTATCAATACTGCACACGTTGAATATAAGACTGCAAAGAGACACTATGCTCACGTTGACTGCCCAGGACACGCTGACTATGTTAAGAACATGATCACTGGTGCTGCTCAAATGGATGGTGCTATCCTTGTTGTTGCTGCTACTGATGGACCAATGCCTCAAACTAGAGAACACATCTTACTTGCTAGACAAGTTGGTGTACCTAAAATTGTTGTATTCTTAAACAAGTGCGATATGGTTGATGATGAAGAATTAATCGACTTAGTTGAAATGGAAGTTAGAGAATTATTAGATGAATACGGATTTGACGGTGACAACTGCCCAATCATCAGAGGTTCAGCTCTTAAGGCTCTTGAAGGCGATCCAGCTTATGAAGCTAAGATTGATGAATTAATGGATGCTGTAGATGAATACATCCCATCACCTGCAAGAGAAATGGATAAGCCATTCTTAATGTCTGTAGAAGACGTATTCACAATCACTGGTCGTGGTACAGTTGCTACTGGTAGAGTAGAACGTGGTGTTGCTCACTTAAACGATGAAGTTGAAATCGTTGGTATCAAGCCTACAAGAAAGACAGTTATTACTGGTCTTGAAATGTTCAGAAAGCAATTAGACTTAGCTGAAGCAGGCGATAACATCGGTGCATTACTTCGTGGTGTAAACAGAGATGAAATCGAAAGAGGACAAGTATTAGCTAAGCCTGGTACAGTTACTCCTCATACAAAGTTCAAGGCTCAAGTATACGTATTAACTAAAGAAGAAGGTGGTCGTCATACTCCATTCGTAGTAAACTACCGTCCACAATTCTATTTCCGTACTACTGACGTTACTGGTGTTGTTGAAGAAATCAAGGACAACAGTGGCGAACCAATGGAAATGGTAATGCCTGGTGATAACGTATTAATGACTGTTGAACTAATCGCTCCAATCGCTATTGAAAACGGTACTAAGTTCTCAATCAGAGAAGGCGGTAGAACAGTAGGTTCTGGTAACGTTACTGAAATCGTTAAATAATTACTAATTGATTAATTAACTATATTAAAGGTTCACTACTAGTGAACCTTTTCTTATTTAATCAAACTTTTAAAATCATCACGGACATAGATACAAGTATAATCTAATTCATTTTGATAGGAAGCCAAAGTCACAAATATATCATGGATATGTATGACAGTAGGCTGAAATGTACCCTCTTTGAATTCTTTATCAAGAAATTGCACATATTGTCTATTCACTTCATCATATACAATGCCTCTATCAAAGTAACCAACAAACTCCTTAGGTCCCATTACAATACAATAATAATAAGAAGTATGATTATCATCGATTTTTTTAAACACCGCAACAACATCATCTTTCTTTATGGTATCACCATACTTTACCTCTCTATTTTCCCATTGATTAAATAGAACATCCAAGTCATCGTCGTTTGTATATAAACCGCTTATCTCATATTCTATTTGTTTATTAACAGACGAAAATAGATTGCTTGTACATGATATTTCTAACTGATCACCATTTACATATGTCTTCTTCTTACTAGACAACTCACATGTATATAGACCGCCAACATATTCAACATCAATATCTACAAAACCATTCTCTATTCCTTGTATTGACACCTTTACATTCCACTTGTGAAACATCAACAAATATACAAAGACTAGAAAAATCACAATAACCGCAATCAACGCTTTATACTTCTTATTATTTATCATATGGTGTACTCCTTATAAGCACATTATATAGAAAAAAAAGACGCAGGCAATATTATAAAAACCACACACGATAACGCACATAACCGTGTGTGGCAATGCTTCTAACAAAGAGATGTAGATATGACAATTTTAGTTAATAAAGGATGAGTCCAAATTACCCACGAATTCACTAAAAGTAGAAGCAACGTAATTATATCTTTTTGCCTTTATTCATTCATTTACCATGACCGTGGCAATATTTTTAATAATTGCATATATAAAAGCTCAAGTTAAATCATCTTGAGCTTCAAATCTAATCTTCTTGTTCTTTAACCTTATTAAGTAATGAATTCAAACCATCTTTATCATAAGCACCAGACACATAACCAAGTATCTTATTATCCTTCCCTGCTACAAACATAGTAGGATAACCAGATGGTCTAAATAGACTATATAAAGTATCATCATTATCAATAATTACTTGTAACTCAATACCTTGTTCTTTTATAAACTCTTTAATTTGTTCCTCACTTGCCCCAGAAGTATTTGATGACATTACATAGAAAGTCTTCACATCATCATTCTCTTTCGCAAAAGCCTGGTAATCAGGAATCTCCTTTATACAATAATGACACCATGTCGCGATGAAATTTAAAGTAACATACTTATCCTTATAATCACTAAAGTTAATCACATTACCATCTTGATCAAAGAAATCACCACTAGGTAGTACATTTTTATCTTCAACAGTAGTTGTATTATTACTACTTATCTTATTCAAATTCTTATAGCCATTCATAAAACTATATGAGCCATAAATAATAAGAATAACACCCGCAATTACACTCACATACTTTAATACATGTTTCTTACTCTTAAGGTAAGTGACTACCTTACTTGTAAATAAGCCTGTAATAAAGAAAGGAATTAATAAACCTAGGGAATATACCATTACATATAAGAAACCCGAAGCACTATTAGCGCCAATTAGAATGGCACTAGACAACATTGGACCTATACATGGTGACATTACAAGGGAAAAGACAAATCCCAATAGAAACGCCTTAAAATAGTTCATATTAGAGGTATCAAAATCTAAGGCTTTGTTGAAACCTGGAAGTTGGATCTTAAGTATGCCCACTTCCTTTAAACCAAACAAGATTATTAAGATACCGCTAATCAAAGACACCATATCACTATATTTATCTAAGAAAGGCTTAATCGTATCAACTGCTAAAGCTAGTATCAAAAAGATTAAACTAAGTCCTAGGACAAAACATAATGAATTCAAGAAAACCTCTAACTTATTATCCTTCTTATCCGTTGCCAAATATGACATATACAAGGGAATCATAGGAAGCACACAAGGTGACAAGAAAGACAACAAGCCCTCTATAAATAAACCTACTAAAGTCATTAGTTAAAAGTCACAAACTCATCCTTAGGCTTATCAATCTCGCCAGCACTCTTACCCTCGATATAGATACGAACACCACCTCTTTCATTTCTAACCCTAAAGATACCTTCTACATGATAATAGTGGCCCTCGATATATTCTCCATCAAGGTTAGTTACCATCATCGCTAAACGCTGTGTATCATTTGCACAACATACCATTGCGAATCTACCGAATGCCTTAGTTTTCTTATCTCCCTCATAATAGAAACCATTAAACTTTATAGGAGCGCCATCATACTTCTTGTAATTATCAATCGCATCCATGTAGAACAAGCCATAATCAGCATCACTAATATCAAGATTATCCTTACTAAACAAATCATCCTTAGGCATCTCATACATATTGCCATTTTCATCTTCTAAACCAATAGCACAATATTGATTCATACTCTTGATATTATTTCTTAAATACCTAAAGTCAGCACCCTCATAACGATTTAACACGATAATCTCGCACGCATTAACATGATTAAATAAGAACTGAGGCATATTAGTAACCTGTAACTTAAACTTAGACGCATCAATAGTACAAATTAATTGGGCAAACTCCATACCCAAAGGTAAGTCCATATTAATCAAAGTCGCATCATCATCCATACCATTAAACTCAATAAAGAAACGATCAGGATTATAAATATCATCAAGTTCTAACAGTTTATTATCGTCAAAATCCTTATAATCCATATAAACTACATTACTATTAGTTCTAGACAAGAATTCCTTATCATACTCTTCATCACCCTCTTCAAAAGAAATAATCAAAGTAGATTCTCCTTCTGTAAAACGTGGATCTGACAGAGTTCTCTTAATTGCCGTAGTCTTGCCAGAATCAAGAAAACCTGTAACCATATATATTGGTCTATCCATGGAAAACCTCTTTATACTTATTTCTATCAATCTTTGTGCCAATAATAGAAACTAAAGAATCATCTCTTTTATCACCCAAATAAATATGATATTCATTTAAAACATAATTTAGATACAAAGTACCCTCGTTTGAATTAACATAACCCTTAATACGGATGATATCCTCATCAACATTAGACAAGATACTCTCAAGTTCTTCCTTAGTAAACACATAATCAGTTCTAATGATTTGATTCTTAAATACTTCATCATCATCGTCATCATCATGGTGGTGGTGATGATGTTCATGGTCATGGTCATGTTCACACTCATGGTCATGATGATGATGACCACAACAGCATTCATGATCGTGTTCATGATCATGATGGCATCCACACTCACACTCTTCCTCATGACCTGCCACAATCAAATCCATAAGCTCTTCAATAGAATAAGACTCAATTGGCTTATCAATAACTAGCACATCATCATTAATCTCATGAATAATCTCTTTAGCAGCCTCTACCTTATCACTAGCTACATCAACATGAGACAAGATAACCGCATTAGCTGCTTTAACCTGATCATCAAAGTATTCCTTAAAGTTCTTATGATACTTCTTACAAGTCTTAACATCCACAACACAAACATGAGAAACTACTCTAAAGTCCTCATCTTCTTTTACCACATTTAAAATATCTGATAACTTACCAACACCAGATGGTTCGATAATCAAATCAGTTACATCCATATCCTCAATCTCTTCTAAAGCTGACTTAAAATCACCCTTTAAGGAACAACAGATACAACCATTATTAATCTCTTTTACATTTAAAGCACTATCGAAGAAAGCTCCATCAACACCAACTTCACCAAATTCATTCTCTAGTAACATTACCTTAGAAAACTTCTTCTCGGTTAATAACTTTTGAATGAAAGTAGTCTTACCAGCACCCAAAAAGCCTGAAATAATATAAACATTTATCATAAATATAAAACCTTCTTTCTTTACCTTTTATATTTTAACATCCTTGTAAAGATGGAAGTCCTTAATTACTCATTAGAGTGCTCCTATCTTTGAAGAAAAGAGTTTGCAGTCATAATCGTTTACAAGTATAGATGCTAATTTTATAATAAAAGCATAAATAGTAAATGTTGCAACATAACTATAAGTTTCAAAGGAGGAAAAAAGAATGAAACTTTTCAAGATCTTATGTACAAGTTTATTAGTACTCACAATTTCAATGGTCATTCCAGCAAAAACTCTTTTTGCGGAAGAAGGAAATTACCAAATAATGCCGACAGGCTTAACAAAGCCTTTTAGTAAAAATGGCAATAGATTTTCCGCTTATTCTGATGGGGTAAATGGATATGAGGTACAATTTTCTGTGTCAGGAACATACTATTATGGAGTAAATGGTCAAGGACAACGATTTGCAAGAGATGTTAATGTAACAAGTTGCACATCTGGAGTAAATGATAATCATGGACCTCAAGACGGTAGTCATAATGCTAGAGTAGTACATACGGCAAATTACGTTTCATACTCTGGAAATTCAGCTTCAATTGTCGTTACATCAAGAGTTAAAGAAACGATTAATGGTACAGTTAAATATGTTAGTCATCGATATGTCTTCTACTTGCCATGATTACTAGAATTCTAAATTCAATAATACATAGAATTAGACAAACATCACTGCTTATAGTGGTGATGTTTGTTATTTCTTGTTTATTATTTACAAGCTATTTTTTTAAAAATATTGGTAATCAGGTTAAAAGTGGTTTTACCAAAAATGTAAATTCTCTAGTTGCTCTAAACAACAATCTCACTCTTGGAAGATTAGATTTTGATATAAATACAGTACAAAAAGCAACAGAAGAATATTATTCTGATTTAACCAATATAAAAAACGAATTTAATCCAAAATATATTGATATAAATCTAAGAATGAACGGAAAGCTTATTAAAGCCTACAGTGATGTATATGGTCTTACTTTCAACTCTAATCCTTCAGAAGTTAAAGAAGCAAACAAAAACGGTGATTATTTTAATATCTTTGAGATATCAGCATTTGATGAATACAAAAAAGGAAGATTAGATTATTATTCACCTTTTCCATTATATAGTTGTCAAAATAGTGACTTCTCGATTATTCACTATAAATACAATTATTATACATATCAAGAAGGTGAAGAAATTATAGTAAACTACTCAAAAATCAAAAAAGGAAGAACATTCAATGACCGCGAACTTGAAAAAGGAAGTTTGGTATGTGTGATTACACCTAACACTTATCAATATGTCGATGGCAAAATAAAAAAAGTAAATGTTGGTGATTATATTTCCTATTCAATAATGGAGACTAGTAACGGAAATATTGAAATATACAAAACATATGATTTAAAAGTAATTGGCATACTAAATGATGATATCCACTATACGCCTAAAGGTACAAGTTTTAGTCAGGGTGCCATAATACCGGAAAAGCTATTTCTTGAAATGTATATGGAAGCCAACCAAGTAGATAAAGATGAGGCATACTATCTTTTTATGCCTGTTATAGCAACCCTTTCTGATTTTAAAGACATGGAAAAGTTTATCAACTACATGCAAGATTTAAACACGATACAAGGAAAAAGCATCGATTATGAGACTTCTCTTGACACATATTATAGTTTTGCGGGACATATAGAAGCCATATCATATAATACTAGTTTCTTATTTAAATTCGCCTTAATCGCTACAATATTTTTATATATCTTAATAATTAATTTGGATTTAAATAGAAGAAGAAAAGAAATTGGCTTGCTCTCGTCTCTTGGACAAAGCAAAACATCAATAATGTTAGAACTTATTCTTCAGTATTTAATAATATCTATAATTGCCTTGATATTTGCGGTAGTAGTATCCCTTCTTATCAGCAAGTATCTTGTTGCCATATTTGAGAATATGGATTTCATAAGCAATTTTAACGTTGAAGACAAAATATTAGATTATACTGACGGCATAAACACCATTAATAACCTAAGAATAAATATTGATAATATACAAATACTAAAGATTTCAGGTATTGAAATCATTACCATTATCTTAAGCACAATCATCAGTGTATTGTCTATATTTACCATTAAAGTAAGAGAGGTCATGATAGATGAATAAAATACTTCAAATAAATAATCTTGATTATTATTATCAAGATGGACAAAACACAAGAACCATATTCAACAATCTTAATTATGGTTTTGAAAAAGGTAAGTTTTATTCAATAGTAGGTGAATCGGGTTCTGGAAAAACAACTTTGTTAATACTTCTTGCTGGACTAGATGAGCCAAAAAAAGGTCAAATTCTTTTCAATGGCGAAAACATTAAAGAAATTGGCTACGACAACTACCATAGAAGAAACGTTCAAATTATCTTTCAAAATTATAATTTGTTAAATTATTTAAATGCTTACGATAATGTCTTAACTGCCATTTCAATTTCTGATCCAAAAAGAAAAATTAGCAAGGAGATGTTAGACGAATATCTAAATACATTCGGTATCGACAAGACAAAAGCTAACCGAAAAGTAAATAAATTATCAGGTGGTGAACAACAACGTGTTGCGATTGCTCGTGCCATTGCCTGTAATGGTGAAATAATACTAGCCGATGAACCAACAGGAAACCTAGACTACGATACTTCCTTAGCCATTATGAAACTATTTAGGCAATTAGTTGATGACTATGGCAAGACAGTTATTATGGTTACCCACAACAAAGAGCTGGCCAAGATGACTGATACCATTATCCATATAGATCAAAGAAACAAGAACATTTATGAATAAGCATTATTTTAAAAGAATACTCATATCAATCGCAACAAGAAGAAAGGATTCTCTTTTATTACTTTTAATTATCTTTATAATGAGTTTTTTTGTTATTGTATCCATCAGCATTTCTAGACTAGGTCACAACATATCATCCACTGTGCTAAGTTCAATGAACATGAACATTTATATTCAAAATTTAGAAATTGAACAAATAAAAGTTAAAGGTTTTGGTGCTCTGGTAAATAAAACATTAATTAATCTAGAAGATAATATCAAAGAATTAGCCGAAAAAGAGGAAGCGAATTTTGAAATTTCTTACAGTAGTCAATTTAATACGAATTTTTATTATGCTCATATGGAAGATGACTATCCAAACGGTTTTGATGGATTCTATGACACACTTGTATATAGTGGCACAGGTATAGATGCATTTAACGAAGATGGTTTAACTATCACAAAGGGTAGATACTTTAATGAAAACGAAGAAATGGCCGCACTCATTTTAAACAACACCTATATTAATAATGAAAAAGTGAATATTGGAGACATTCTTTCAATCAAAATAAACAATAGAATTTACGATTATCCAGTAGTAGGACTATTTGAAATTGATTATTCAAACAATACCATCAATAATAAAAAATTCTATAACGATGCAAAAGTTATCCTTTCTAAAAACAGTATGTTACAGCTATGCAATGATGCTAATATTGCGCCAAATATTTCTAGATTGGATTTTTCCTTTAAAAATGGATACCGCTATGAAGTATTAAAGGGCGAACTAGAAGAATGTATTCACGATACCATAAGAACAACTAGATTAAACGGAAGGCTTAAGAACAACTATATAGAATCAAACTATGATGAATATAAAAAACTAGTAGCGCCTTCTAATAATATGTCGATTCTTTATTCTATAATTTCAATAATCGTTTCTTTCATCGGTTGTTTATTGCTTATAAATATCATTGTCTTTTTAAACGACAAAAGACTTAAAGAATTTGCTATCTTACAATCTCTTGGACAAAGTAAAATATTGTCGATTATATCGTTCGCGATAGAAATCTTAATAATAGCCAACATCGCTATCACCATAGCTATACCAATAGGTATTAAAACAGCAAAAAATAGTTCCAATGAATTAATTAGAGAAAACCTTAAGATACAAGATAGACTAGCCTATATTAATAATAATCAAGAAGACATTGATATCTTTAAACAACAAAGTGAAATCTATAAAAACTACACTATAAGTATTGCTAGCGAAGACATACTCATTATCTATGTTGTAATTAATGGCCTAGTATTGCTTTCTTGCTTATATGTATTTATTTCTATTTCTAAAATTAGACCAAGAATATTGTTGACAAAATAGTCTACTCAATACTAAAGAAATTAGAAAACACTAAAATGGCTGAAACCCTGTTTAAAGAGAATCAGCCATTTTTTATTGTCTCCAAAGACAATAAAAATCCTTTCGTAACACAAACCGAAAGGATAGCCC
This sequence comes from uncultured Erysipelotrichaceae bacterium, assembly GCA_934675465.1. Taxonomy (GTDB): domain Bacteria; phylum Bacillota_I; class Bacilli_A; order Erysipelotrichales; family Erysipelotrichaceae; genus Colivicinus. Next base: position 72,639 of record CAKUQM010000001.1, read on the forward strand.
AATAGTTCTTTTAGTAGTTAACAATAAATTTAGAAACCAGGAGGAACCATTAAGCTCATTTAAATTTTACCACACACACAAAAAGAAGCGCTATTATTACGCTTCTTTCTTAGTTTTAGTCTTTGTTGTAGCCTTTTTTACCGCACTCTTTTTAGAAGGAGCTGGCTCTTTCTTAGCTCTTGTAGTCTTAGTAGAAGTAGTCTTCTTAACAGAAGTTGCCTTCTTCACTTTACCTTCAACCTTGGTTCTTTTCTTTACTGTTGGCTTTTTAAGTTTAGTCTTTAGCACAATACCTGCAAATGGGGCAACAGTTAGCTTAATACTATTATCTAGCTTATGGAAAGGTTCAGCCTTAGATCTGATTGCCTTGGCATTAACTTGACCACAACCACCATACTTCTCAGCTTCAGAGTTAATAACCTCAGTATATGTACCAGCATAAGGTACACCAATTTGATAATTTGTATAGGCATTAGGAGTATTGTTAAGCAATGTAATGAAACAATAATCCTCATCATAACGATAATAGATATAAACAGATTGTTCCGCATTATCCGCATCAATCCACTTAAAGTAAGTAGGATCATAATCATACTTAGAGAAAGTATCATACTCACTATACATATGAGATAATTCCTTAACCAATAGCTTAAAGCCATTATGTAAAGGATAATCTAACAAGAACCAGTCAAGTTCCTTGTTCTCATCAAATTCTCTAATAGTCGCAATATCATTGCCCATGAAATTAAGCTTCTTACCAGGATGAGTATACATATATACATATAAGTTACGACATTGTTTAAACTTATCCTCATAAGTACCCCACATCTTATCAACAATAGTCTTCTTAGAATGAACTACCTCATCATGAGAGAAAGGTAATAAGAATCTCTCAGAATAGAAATAAGCCATAGAGAAAGTTAAATCATTATGATGATACTTACGATAAATTGGATCCATCGCATAATATCTTAATGTATCATTCATCCAACCCAAGTCCCACTTATAGTCAAAACCTAGACCACCATCTTCAACTTTTCTAGTTACATTAGGGAAGTCAGTAGAATCTTCCGCAATCAACATACAATTAGGATGTAAATCCTTTAAATGATAATTGATACGTTTCACAAAACTTTGACCAGCAACATTCTCACCCAAGTCTCTATTACCATGATGATAAATGAAATGAGAAACCGCATCAAATCTTAAACCATCAATATGATATCTATCAATAAAGAAATTAGCTGAAGACATCAAATAAGAAACTACTGGACCACTTGCTAAGTCAAAGCACATAGTACCCCAATCAGAATGAGCCAAATGATATTCTCTATATTCGTAACATGGTTCAAAATCATAATTAATCAAACCATAACCATCATTCGCAAAATGCATAAACACAACATCAAGAATTACCCCAATATTATTCTTATGACACTCATTAATTAAATCCATCAAATCATAAGGAGTTCCATATCTACTAGTAGATGCGAAGAAACCTAAACTTTGATAACCCCATGAACCATCAAAAGGATATTCAAAGATTGGCATTAATTCTAGATGAGTATAACCCATGTCCTTTAAATAAGGAACAAGATCATCCTTAACTAGACGATAAGTCTCAAATTCATTTTCATATTTCTTGAAACCACCCAAATGACACTCATAAATATTAATCTTCTCACCATAATTATTTGTTTGTTTCTTCTTATATGCATCATCAGAGAAAGTATAATAATCCAAATCATACATTACAGAAGCAGTACTTGGTCTTCTCTCACATCTATAAGAATATGGATCAAACTTATCAATCCAATAAGTATCATTCTTATAAATACGATAACGATAAGAATAAATTGGCTCCATATCAGGAATAAAACCTTGCCAAACACCTCTTTCATCAATTCTTTCCATAGGATAAAGACAAGTAAAATTATCCTTAGAAGTAAATACTTCTACCTTATGTGCATGAGGAGCCCAAACAGTAAACTCCATACCACCATCCTTGATATGAGAACCAAAAAGTTTGTAAGCCTCTAATTCATAACCCTCAAAAAATTTGTCATACTTTTTTAACATGTTTCAATACCTCATCATATAGTTTTTCATATTTCAAAGAAACAGTCTTAAATGAAGAATCATACTTCATTGCGTTTCTTATTAACATCTTATAATCCTTTTGATTATCGAAATATTGACGATATGCATAATTAAACACAATCATCATATCCAAAGAATTAAATGGGGTAAACGAGAAACCTCTACCCGTTTTTTCATACTCATTATATGGCTCCACAGTCTCCAGTAAGCCACCTGTTTCCCTTACAAGAGGAAGTGTACCATAACGCATTGCGATTAACTGTGAAAGACCACATGGTTCAAACAAAGAAGGCATCAACATTAAATCACAAGCCGCATATACCTTATGAGCTAGTTCCTCATTATAGACACAGAAATAACGAACACGACTTGGATACTCTTTCTCCATTATCCTAAAGGCATATTCATACTTACTCTCACCTGAGCCAATAATAACTAGCTTAACCTTCTTTCTTAAGATTTGATGATAAACATTCAACAACAAGTCAAAACCTTTTTGATTAGTAAGACGCGAAATAATACCAACCAACATATCACCATTATCCTCAAGACCTATATCCTCAAGTAGTGCCTTCTTATTAAAAGCCTTACCCTTTAAATAATTGCTGACACTATACTTCTTATATAAATATTCATCCCTACTTGGATCAAACAAGTCATAATCAATGCCATTTGTAATCCCAACAATATCATCCTTACGATATCTTAATACCTGATCTAATCCTTGTCCTGAATATCCATTTAAAATCTCAGCAGCATATACCGAAGAAACAGTTGTAATCTTATCGGCAGTACAGATACCAATCTTCATGAAATTAAGTTCATCATTAAATCTTAAAGTACCATCAGTCCAATACTTATCATCAATCTCTAAATATTTGTAATAACGCTTACTATAAGATCCTTGATAAATAAGATTATGGATTGTATAAATAAATTTTATTTTGTCTATAGCCTTAATATTGTTGTAACGATACTTGCATAACGCAGGAATCAAAGCCGTATGATAATCATTACAATGAATAATCTCAGGATACTTCTTTAATTCAACCATAAATTCGATTACGGCAATACTAAAAAACATGAAACGCAAAACGTCATCATCATAGCCATAAACATCTGATCTATTAAAATACTTATCATTCTCAATGAAATAATAAGTAACACCTTCATTGTCAAGTGTATAAAGATTTGCTTCATCGATTGATGAAGCAAATCTAATATTGATTGTTTTAACTAAAGATAACTTATCTAAATAATTATCCTTAATAAGTTTATGCAAAGGTAAAACGACACTGACATTATACTTGTCTATCGCCTTAGGTAATGCATAAGCTACATCAGCTAGACCGCCAGTTTTGATAAAAGGTAATGATTCGTACGCAACGTACAATACCTTCTTCATCTAGATACGGTCTCCCCTTTTAACATATAGAGGTGCATGTTCGCTGCCATTTAAGGCCTTAATATGAGTTACAATCGCAAGTCTATCTACAACACACTTATCCATCTTAACATTCTTATTAATAAGAGCATCAGGCATGATAATACTATCCTTAATTACAGCACCCTCTTTAACTACTACATTTCTACCAATAACACAATTCTCAACAGTACCCTCAATGATACAACCATTACCAACTACACAATTAGAAACATTAGAAGTCTTTGTATAAGTTGTTGGACAAGTATCATTAGTAGCTGTATAAATAGGCCAATCATCACTAAAGATATTAGACAATTCCTTTTCGTTCTTAATATCCATACTAGCCTTATAATATGAATTCAAAGTTGAAATACAAGCAGCATAACCAGTATGTAAATAACCACCAATCTTAAATACATCCAAACCATCAGCGATAATATCACTTAATGAATATAAAGAAGATGTAGATAAAGCCGCATAAATCATATCGATGAAAATCTTCTTAGACATGATATAAGTCTCGAGTGAAACCTTAGCGCGCTTACCTTTACCTAGATTCTTATCAATATTTGTGATTACCTTATTCTCATCAATATCCAAAGTATCACACATTAAGAAATCTTCATTAGCTGTATTTACATTTTGATATAAAACAGTAATATCATTCTTAGACTCAATATGATAATCAAGCATCTTAGAGAAATCTTGAACATAAATGAAATGAGAAGGAGCCAAAATTACATAAGGTGAATTGTCTTCCTCAAAATACTTCAAATTAGCCATCAAACTAGCTACATCAGTATTATAAATTTCATTAGGAATAGGCTTCTCACCATGAAGAATTCTAATATGACCTCTTTTAGTATTGATATTATAATCAGTGCGCTGAATATGTTGAATAGTAGAACGAGGTCTATTCTTAACCTGTACTTCAATATTATTAACGCCAGAATTTGTTAAATTAGATAAGATAAAGTCAATAATACGATATCTACCCATAAAAGAAGTAGCTGAAATTGGACGATAATCTTCAATTCCTTCTACATGAACATAACTTGGTTCAATATTAATGATACCTAAAGCTCTCTTACTCATTATTCAACCTCACTTACTACTTTTTTAGTAACCAAAAGAATCTTATCTGACTTAGGATCGCCAAGAGTCACACCATCAGGAATCTTAACGCCATCTTGTACAAGACATCTATTCAAATGAACATTCTTGCCAACTTTTACATCATTCATGATTACAGTATCCTTAACAACAGCACCCTCAGAAATCTTAGAATTTGTGAAAAGTACTGAATGCTCTACCTCACCATCAACAACACAACCCTGAGTAATATAAGCATTCTTAACCTTAGCCTTAGAACTAATAAGTTGTGGAGTAGCCAACGCATCAGATGTATAAATCTTCCACTCATTATCATATAAATTCAATTCACTTGTATGATCCAACAAGTCCATATTAGCTTCCCAAAGAGAATCGATAGTACCAACATCCTTCCAATAACCCTTGAAACGATAAGCTTGTAACTTCAAACCAGCGGCCAAATAAGCAGGAATAATATCCTTACCAAAGTCATGATTAGACTCATTATTCTTCTCATCTGCCTTTAGATACTTTCTTAAAGTCTTATAAGAGAAAATATAAACGCCCATTGAGGCTAAGTTAGACTTAGGATTAGCAGGCTTCTCCTCAAACTCAACAATCTCATCAGTATCATTACAATTCATAATACCGAAACGACTTGCTTCCTTCATAGGAACTTCCATAACCGCAATAGTAGCCTCAGCCTTAGTCTCAATATGCTTAGCCAACATCCTCTCATAATTCATCTTATAGATGTGGTCACCTGAAAGAATCAATACATATTCAGGATCAGCATCATCCAAGAAATCGATATTCTGGGTAATCGCATCAGCAGTACCACGATAAACATCTAGATTAGATTCATCTTTTTCTCTTGGAGATAAAGCATAAACGCCACCACCATTCATATCAAGACCCCATGTATGTTCATGAGAAACATAAGATCCAAGTAATGTTGATTCATACTGCAACAAAACACCAACAGTCTTAATATTAGAGTTAGCACAGTTTGAAAGCGCAAAATCGATAATACGATACTTACCACCAAAATGGACAGCAGGCTTAGCGACTGTCTTAGTTAAATCAAACAATCTTGAACCTCTGCCTCCAGCAAGTATCATCGCAACCATTGAATTATTATTCATAACAACAAATACCCCTCGTATAACTATTATATTACCAAATGTAAGCGTTTACTATTTATTTAGTTATCAAAATGCTAAAAGCTTTAATTTTTAACACGCTACGTTTGTAATTCACAAAACCACTATCATCAAAAATTACTTCATGCTCACTCTCGTCATTATAAACATGATCAAAAATACATGGATTAATATAGATAGTCAAATCCCCTAGTTTATAGATTAAAACCTCATAATAATCTATAAATTCAACACTTGTATCTTCCCTAGTAAACTCCTTATAAGTCTTTCTTAAAAGACACAAATCACTAAAATACCTGGCAACATCCAAATAATTATTCTTACGATGCCAATCCAACATATTGATACTATCATCCAAATTATAGGTATTATCAATACCATGCTTAGTACGCAAGAACTCCTCACCTGAATTAATAAAAGGAATACCCCTAGAAATCATCACAAGAGCCATAGACAACTTACAGATTCTTGTCACCATCTTCTCATCATCAAAGAATCTAGATACCTTATCATAAACCGTATAATTATCATGACACTCGATATAATTAATAGTCTGATTGATATTTAAACCATACTCATAAGAGCCACTCATTACCCTCTTAACACGATCTCTGACATCAACATTACCTAGCATATAAGCATTCTTATCATCGATATAGTTTCCTCTAATTGTTCTTCTAAAATCATCATTAAAGAAAGCCACACCTTCAAGCTTATAAGCATTCTCCTTAATAGCACGATACTCAAAGGGAACAATATCACCCATGTTCCAACCTTCACCATACATCAAGAAATCAGGCTTTAATTCCCTAGCTGTATCTCTAATTGCCTCAATAGTCTCAACATCAAGAATACCCATCAAGTCAAAACGATAACCATCTAAATCATAGATATCAATAAAACGCTTAACCAACAGTTTCAAATATTCTCTTGTAAAGAAAGCCTCAGTCCTCACTTCATTACCACAATATGAGGCATTACCAAGCTTACCATCCTTATATCTAAAGAAATAATAAGGAAGCATATTAGCTAAATTAAAAGACTTAACATTATAGACATGATTAAACACCACATCAAAAGTAACACCCATACCATATTTATGACATAAGCTAATAAAATCTCTCAATTCATTAATCTGTTCATAAGGCTCCTTACCATAACAATAAGCCTGATGAAGACTATTATAGGTCAAAGGATTATAACCCCAGTTATAATCACTATGATCTAAATCAAACGCAAAAATAGGCATAAGCTGAACATAAGTTATCCCTAGTTTCTTCAAATAATCAAAGCCAACAGACTCACCATCAAGCCTTGCCCCCTGTTCACACATGCCCTTAAAAGTTTGAGGATACTTAAAACTCACACTATCACTTGTAAAATCACGAACCGAAGTCTCATAAATAATAGGTGTATCAATATGCTTCAAAGGTACCTTATCATACTTTAATTTATTCCTATCTACTACATAAGAATTCTTATGATCCTTATCAGCATAAGAAAAAGGATCAGTAAACGCATAGACACTTTCCCTTAAAGTAGAATAATGATAAAAGTGACCACTCAAGTTCCTATCAAAAGAAAGCTCAAAAACACCCCTACCTACATAGTTCATCTTATGAATGACATTATCAAGATGTAAAATAGCAGTCTTGCTTAAAGGAGACCACAATCTAAAGGTGGTCTTATTACCTTCCACAAAAGAACCTAGTGTATTTAAATCAACACGATATTCTTCATCAAACCTTTCGGTTTGCACAATAAAACGGAACTTAATCTCAAAAGGAATACCATCAAGAAGAACCATATAACGGTTCAACTCATTGAAATCCTCTTCTAAATGAAGATAAACATAATCAACATCATCAGAGATATTAAACTTAACCTCGGTATTATTGACTAGCAATTTTAGATTCTCAGTCAAAGCCAATTCAGACTTCCTAACACTAATCAAACGATAATCATCTAAATAAAAACTAGCCATTATTCTTAAGTTCCCTCAACCTTATATTAACCGCAACAGAATCAATGATAGCTTTAACTAATTCTTCAGCAGCTGAACCTTCACTATAGTCAGCTGGAAGCATATAGTCAGCTCTTTTTTCATCCTGTAGTTCCTTAGCTATCTTATCCTTAGCCTCTTTAGAACCATAGACCGCCACTGCGCTGCCGCCCTCTTCTCGCATCACCAGCATGCTAGGAACATCAGTAAGCCCATCACCAAAGTAAACCATATTACTAAAAGGCACATACTTATCCTCTTCAGGCGTCTTTGTGTTCAAATCAAGATCATTAGTCTCATCAAAAACACCCTTATTGATTCTAAATAAATACTGAGTCTTTGTAGTATAATTCACTACCCTACTTGGCCAAACAGGCTTATCATTTTCATCATAAGTATAGCTACATGCATATACTTTCTTAAACTTATCAGCGATACTTGTTCCCATGATCATTTCTCTAATACCGCTAGAAACAATGAAATGTTCTACTTCAATTCCCTGTTTCCTACCATATTCATTAACACGATCAAACCAAGTATCCACACCCTTATAAAGTTCAATAAAAGCACCCTCATCAACCAACTCTTTCTTAGTCAAAGCAGGATTTTTCTTTACCATCAAATGCATATAAGACAAGATACCATCCATATTAGATGCATACTTATCCCTTTCAGACTCAGCCCAAAAGCTACCAGTCTCCTTATAGCCAAGCTTGCCAATATAATGGAACTCTTGCATATCAATTGGCGATAAAGTCTTATCAAAATCGTAAATAAGAGCGACTTTCCTATAATCCATAAACTAAGCCTCGTTTAAATTCTTAATAGCCTCGATATAGATTTCAACTTGCTTCTTAAATTCCTCAATGCTTAAAGATTCATTGGCATCATGAATATGATTCTCTTCCTCATTAAAGGCACAACCAAACGCAATGATATTATTCATGCTCTTAGCATAAGTTCCACCACCAATGGCAATCATATCTCTTTGATCATCAACGATTGATCTATAAGCCTTCAATAAAGATTGAACTAACTTAGAATTCTTATCATAGTATAAAGGATTGATATTGTAGTCTAGTCTAATACCACAATCATCAGCTACTGCCTTATTTAATACTTCTGCAATCTCTACGTCTTTTCTAGTAATAGGGAAACGAATATCCAAAGTACATTCTACATTATCACCATTCTTGCCAATCACACCCAAGTTAACACTAGAATTAGTCTCATCCTTAAGTGCATCCAAGCCTAATGTCTCACCATGTAACTCTAGGCCAATATACTTATGAATATAATCAACAAATGGATCATGGAAATCAGCTACATATAAAGCTTCCATTAAATGATTAATCGCATTAACGCCAGCATCAGGTAAAGAAGCATGAGCTGCAACACCTAATACAGTAACAGTATTACCATCAACACTATATTCGATATTATGTTCCTTCATAAAACTATCAAACTTTGCGACATCGTAACTATTTTCAGGAAGAGTGCATACTACCTTATTACATACAACATTATCAGCCTGGCCACCCTTAATATCGATAATCTTTGACTTACCAATAATAAAGCCACCAGCCATACCCTTTTCGGCATAAATACCAGGGAACTCGCCATCTGGAGTAAAGCCCAAATCTACATGACCCTCTTTTTCAACATAATGTTCAATACAAGCAGAACCTGATTCTTCATTACAGCCAAGAATCAATCTAACTCTCTTCTTAAATTCATAACCTGTATCTAATAGATATTTCATAGCGTACATACTTGCAACAGCTGCACCCTTATCATCGGAAACACCTCTACCATATAGACGATCACCCTTTTGAACTACTTCAAGCGGATTGCTGTCCCAACCTTCACCAACAGGAACAATATCAAGGTGAGCCAAAATACCAATAACTTCTTCACCTTGACCAATTTCGCCATAACCTGCATAGTAATCAACATTATTAGTATTGAAACCCTTAGCAGCCATAAGCTCTAAAGCCTTATCCAACACTTCACGATTAACACTACCAAAAGGCTTCACATCATCAGAGTATACTGAATTATAACTAACTAAAGTCTTTAAATCAGCTAACATGTTCTCATAATTTTCTTCTACAAATTTCATTATTAATTCTCCTTTACTATAAGTCCTACAGGACAATGATCACTACCGTAGATATCATCATAAATCAATGAATCTTCTACCTTTTCCATAAATCTTTTAGAAACTACAAAATAATCAATACGCCACCCTATATTCCTTTCTCTAGCTCTTGTACGATATGACCACCAAGAATACTTAACATCGCTAGGATACAAGCAACGATAAGTGTCCACAAAACCTGCATCCAATAAACATGTAAACTTCTCTCTTTCTTGGTCTGAAAAACCAGCATTAAAGTGATTGTCATCAGGATTTTTTAAATCTATCTCATTGTGAGCCACATTCAAATCACCTGTATAAATAACTGGCTTAATCTTATCTAATTTTACCAAATGCTTGCGCAAATCATCTTCCCACTTCATACGATAATCTATTCTCTTTAGACCATCCTTAGAATTAGGAACATAAGCACACACAAAATAGAAATCAGGATACTCTAAAGTAATAACTCTACCCTCTTTGGGATGATCCTCACCCTCAATGTCATAAGTTACTGACAATGGTTTCTCTTTTGTAAGCACCATCGTACCTGAATAACCCTTCTTCTCAGCACAATTCATATAACGGTAATAACCATCAAAGTTATAGTTTAATTGTGACTCTTGCATCTTAGTCTCCTCGAAGGCCATAATATCAGGATTCTCCCTAGCCATAAAAGCCAACAAATCACCCTTTCCTAAAATAGCCCTAAGACCATTCACATTCCAATTTAAAATCTTCATTAAATCTCCTGAGTAATCTTACCCAAATAAATTAATTCATCAGCATCTAAATAAGGAGCCAAAGTATGATAAACAGTCTTATGATACTCATTAATCAAATTAATTGTCTTCTTATCCAAATATCTCTTATCAATAAGTCTTAAATCAAATGGAACCATAGTCAAAGTATCAAAACGCATAAATTGACCATACTCATTTAATTCATCCTCAACCGCTAGTAACATATTCTCACAACGAATGCCATACTTACCCTCTAGATAAATACCAGGTTCATCAGAAACGATATTGCCCTTTCTAATCGGAACTTCCTCACTCTTACCTAAAGTATGCATATAACGAATATTAGGTGGCGCCTCATGGACTGATAAGACATGACCCACACCATGGCCTGTACCACATCTATAATCAATGCCTAATTCCCAAATATCTTTTCTTGCTAAGATATCAAGTTGAAGACCACTTAAACCCTTCATAAACTTAACACTACTTAAATTAAACATTGACTTTAAGACGGTAGTGAAATGTTTCTTTAGTTCATCACTTACCTCGCCTACACAAATAGTTCTTGTAATATCAGTAGTACCCTCTTTATATTGACCACCTGAGTCAACCAAGATAATACCCTCATTATGTAAAGTACTATTATTCTCTTCAGTTGGTGCATAATGCATCATAGCCGCATTGGCATTATAGGCAACAATTGGATTAAAACTTAAGTCAAAGGCCTTATATGACAATCTAAATTCATTAAGCTTATTAGCCACAATATATTCATTCAATGTTTCCTTATCAGTTTCATCCAACCACTTTAAGAAACGCACCATGGCCACGCCATCATAAATATGAGCCAACTTAGAATTCTCTATTTCAACATCATTCTTCATTGACTTCATCTCTTCAATAACAGATAAACAGTCAACAATTCTATTATGTTTACAAATTAAAGAATAAGTCTCATAGTTTACCTTAGTCTTATCTAGCAATACCACTTCATTCTTTAAAGTCTTCAAGAAATCATAATAAGCATCATAAGGTCTAATAATAATGCCATCTGCATATAACTTATCTAATAATTCTTCACTTAATCGCTCTATATTAATAAAGAAATAAACATCATTCTTATTAAAAACTAAATAAGCCAAGAACACTGGAGTACAAAGAATATCATTACCTCTAAGATTCAAGATATAAGAAATTGACTCAAGATTATTCACAATATGAGTCTTACCATCAAGAATATACTTAACATTATTTAATTTTTGTCTTCTACTTAAACCTGTATATTCAATTCCTAGTTCATAGATTAAATCAGTTGATAAACTAACTCTGTTTTCAATCAAACTAGAATAAATATCAATACTCTTAATCTTGAAATCACTTAAGTCTGATGCAAAGTTAATACTAGTTCTCTTACCATCTAAGCCAATAACCTTGCCAGCATAATTCTTCTTAATAAATTCAATAGGTTCTAATGCACCAGCAGTGCCAAGTTTTACTACTTGTACATCGTTTGGTAGGCATTGTTTCTCAGCTTGAATATGATAACGGCCATCAACAAAAATATAAGCATTCTCTAAATCTACTAATAAAGTAGCCAAAGATCCGCTAAAACCACTAAAGTATTCGATTGTCTTAAAATACAAAGGAACATACTCTGACATATGATAGTCAGAAGTATTCAAATAATAGACATCAATATTGTTGTCTTTCATCTGCTCCCTAAGAGCATCAATTCTTACATTTCCCATCAAGAAATTACTTCCTCTCTAATGATTTAATTCTAGCATAAATAGTGCGTTATTGACCTATTTAGGATATAATTATGCGGTATGAAAAGAAATGATATTGATGATTTAACTCCTTATCAAAAAAGGAAGAAAAACAGCACATTAAAGAATACAAACAAGAGGGCGCCTAAAGCTAACGATGAAGACGCTAATCTTGCGGTGGAAGAAAGCAAGGATGTCAAATCTAATTCTAAGAAAAAGACTTCTAGCACTAAGAAAACTTCTAAACCTAAGAAGAAAGAAGAGCCTAAGGTTGAATCTAAAGACAGTGAGCCTGTCGTTGAAGGTGTTACGGGACACGAATCTGGGCACGAATCTTTTGGGCACGAATCTGGGCATGATTCTGAGTCTAAGGTTGAACCTGTAGTCGCCAAGGATTCTAATACCAACGACAAAGAGGAAACAAAGCCTGAGCCAAATGAAGAAAAAGTTGTTGAGGACACTGGGTACGAATCTAAGAAACCTTCTATCTTTATAGAAGAAAAGAAAACAGAAGAACCTAAAGAAGACAATACTTCTAAAAGGCCTAAGGCAAAAACAGTTACTAAAGTATTCGCAACAATCACATGTATTATCGCGATTATTGGAATACTAGGTGGTATAGGTGCCATTATCTTTGCCAACAAACTACTAGAGGGCAAACCAGAATTCGATAGAGCTAAATTAGATTCACAAGAATCTAGTGTTATCTATGATATGAATGGCGATGAAATTGTGGAACTTGGTTTATATCTAAGAGAAAACATCGAATATGATGATATGCCAAACAGCTTAGTTGATGCTTTCTTATCAATCGAAGACTCAAGATACTTTGAACACTTTGGCTTCGATATCCCACGTTTCACTAAGGCGATCCTTGAAAATATCAAATCAGGAGGCTTTGGACAAGGTGGATCTACCATGACCATGCAACTAGTTAAAAACTCTTATTTCCAAGTAGATGCCGATGGTGAATCTACTATGGCAGCCCACAAGGGTATGAGTGGTGTTCAAAGAAAGATGCAAGAAATCGTACTAGCTATCGAAGCTAATAAAGAAGTTAGTAAGAAAGACATCTTAGCACTATATATTAATAAGATTAACTATGGTAACAACATCAGAGGTGTTCAAAAGGCAGCTCAATACTACTTCGGCAAGGACGCAAGTGAACTAGGACTTGTTGAATCAGCTTTCTTGGCTGGTATCATCAACGCTCCAAATAACTATAATCCTTATAACGAACTATATAAGCATGATGAATCTTATATTTATTTAAATTCAAATATTACTTATCTTGAAAATGCTCAAAAAAGAACTGCTGAAGTATTAGACTTGATGGCATATCATGGCTATATTACAAAAGAAGAAGCAGCTCTTGCCAAGACTGTTAAAATTGAAAATTTATTAACTGGTGTTGCCAAGAAGTTTAATTCATATAGCCAATATTACCAAGACTATATTGATGCAGTAATCGAAGAGGCAACTGAGGCTACTGGTAAGAATCCATATACAACTTCAATGCATATTTATACAGCGATGAACCCTTATATGCAGGAAGTTCTATATAACATTGAAAACGAAAAGACTGATTTAAAATATTCAAATGATCTTGAACAATCAGCTCTTACTGTATTAAATAACCAAACTGGTGAACTAATTGCCTTGGGTGGTGGCCGTAATCAAGCACAATCAGCTCGTCAATTTAATAGAGCTACAAGTTCTTACTTACAACCAGGCTCATCAATTAAACCTGTAATTGAATATGCCCTAGCCTTCGATAGACTAGGTTGGTCTACAGCTCATACAATTACCGATATGCCATACTACTTATATGGTGGAAATGTCCTTATCGCTAATGCAGGTGGACAAGGTTATACAGGTGATATGTTAATAACTGAGGCTATTGCACGTTCTTTAAATACACCAGCTGTTCAAACATTACAAGCTGTAATTCAAGAAATTGGTGAAGATGGTGTTAAGGAATATTTAAGAGAAATTGGAATTACAAGAAATCTAGATACTTTTGACCTTCAATGGGCAATTGGTGGTAATACATGTCTTGTTACTCCAGTACAATTAGCTGCAGCTCATGCAATATTCATGAACGATGGCTATTATATAAAACCACATACTATTCAAAAGATTGTCTTCCAAGACGACAGTGAGTATGTAAGTGATACAAAGGGTACTCAAGTAATCTCAAGCGCTGCAGCCTATATGACAGCTACATGCCTTGAATACAATGTCTCTGGACCATATTACAATAATATGCAGATATTAAAGAGAAAATATCCAGTATATGCTAAAACAGGTACTACCGACTGGTCAACAAGTGGTAGAGCATATGGTATCCCTACTGGCGCTCCAAAAGATATGTGGCTAGTATGTCAAAACTCAAACTTCACTATTTCTATCTGGCTAGGCTTTGATAGAGCTGAAGTTGGTTCTTACTTCACAACAAGTGAAGATATGGCTAACTTAAAAGGTAGAATTGGCAGATATATCTTAAACGAATTAGATGAGAATGTTGAAGGAAATACAAAAGGTGTACAAAGACCTGATGATGTATCTGATGTAACTATTGTCAAAGGTGCTTATCCATATTGTGCACCAGATGGAGGGCACGAAACAGTTAAAGGATTAATTAAGACAAGTGCTCTTAAGGAAAACCCACTAACAAGTGTTTCTTCAGTATTGGCTAACCTTCCTGTTAAAGAAAACGCTAATGGTGGTTTAAACGCTACTGGTTCTAAGACAGACGATGGCAGAATTGTAGTTAACTTCTATTCAGGTGGTTACTTCTGTTCTAATGGTCAACAAGATTTAACAGCTACAAACGTCTTTGGAAAAACAACCAACGCAACAGGTAGATGTTACTTCCCTCATTACCAACAAACTGGTTCTAGTTCTGTATATGGCGAAGTTACTCTATATAAAGATGGTGAATACTTCTCTAGTTCTTCTGGTGAAGGATCGGCTGAATTCTTTGATGTAGGAGATGGAAACTTTAGAGCTTGCGTATACGCAAACGATCAAGAATCTTGTACCGATATCAAGTAAGACAAGAACCGCTCATATGAGCGGTTTTGTTGTGCCTTAAATAAACAACTATTCAGTAAGGATTTATCGTTGTATTTAAGCAAGCAACAACACAAAAGACTACCACATCACAAGAGTATTATTGCCTACTTAAACACAACAATTATAATACATTATGCATGTTATGTTCTCTTCATTTAAAGCGTCCTGTTTTATCTTAATGCTTACTCAAAAGAATATAGATATAAAAAAGTGATTATCGAGTTAGAAACAACTAGATAATCGCCCATAGACACAAGTACATTATAACATCAAAATAAAAATCCCTTCACATATATTTAACTGGTAGGAAAAACAAATACGAAAGGATAATTAGATTTTTCATTAACAACTATTTCTTACAAAACTTATAGATAGTCTTAACCAATAACTTCTCATCAATAGGTTTAGACAAATGAGCATTCATGCCTGCCTTCAAACTTCTTTCAACATCATCCTTAAACGCATTAGCACTCATCGCAATAATAGGTGTATCAATGCCCATTGCCCTTAATTGTCTTGTAGCCTCAAGGCCTCCCATGACAGGCATCATAACGTCCATCAAGATACAATCGTAAGTTCCTTCTTTTACCTTATCTAAGGCCTCTTTACCATTATTTACACAAGTTGGCACTATACCTACACTTTCTAACATAAACGTTGCGATTTCCCTGTTTATTTCATTATCTTCGACAATCAATACATGTAAACCACTAACATCATAATTTTCTTCTTCAGCTTCTTCATTAACACTATCGCCTAAGTCAAAAGGAATCTCCACTACGAAAGTTGTCCCCTTTTCAACAACACTACTAAAACCAATAGAACCACCCATCTTATCAACTAGCTCCTTAGTAATAGCCATGCCTAAACCTGTACCCTCATAAGTGCCCCTAGCGGTATTCCCCTCTTGTGCAAAAGGTTTAAATACATCATCTTGGAAATCCTTAGACATACCAATACCAGTATCTGCACACACAAACTTCAACAATACCTTATTTCCAGGACAAAGCTCTTCAGTTAAAGTAATATTAATTGAACCTTCTTTATAATTATACTTAACCGCATTGTTAATAATATTCTGGAAAATCTGAGCCAAATGTAAAGGCGAACCAACTAAGTCATTATATTCAATCTTAATATCACTAGTAATCGTAATATCCCTTTCATTTGCCCTAACCTTTGTAATATCAATCGCATTATTAATAATCTTATCCAACTCAAACGGATTATGTTCCAAAGTGATTTCACCAGACTCTAGCTTATTCATATCCAAGACATCATTAACAAGATTCAACAAGAAACCAGAACTTTCCAAAATCTTATTTAGACATTCATCTATCTTTCCCTTGTCATCTTCATTATCTTTAGCTATCTTCACAAGCCCCCTAATACCATTGATAGGAGTTCTAATATCGTGAGACATTCTTCTCAAGAAAGAAGTCTTAGAGGCATTAGCCCTCTTTTCTTGATCAAGTGCATTGACCAAACGCTTGTTATAATCATTTTCCTTCTTCATCTCACTTGTCTTATCAAGCCACAAATAAATAACCTTATCTATAACCCCATTATCATTTCTAAGTGGGAAACAGGTAACATCAAACCAATGAACCTTATGTTTAAAAGTCTTAGTCATATAAGGTTGATTCCTCAAAAACTTCTCGCAATGCCTAAAATCTAAAAATTCATGATATTCATCAGTTCTCTTGCCTACATAGTAAGAATCCAACATCTTACTAAGCATTCCATCAGCATTATTAATGCCTTTATAAAAACTCGCAATATTGCCCTTATCATTCACAAACTCATAAGTATTTTTGTTCACATCAATAAAAATAGTACAATAAAAAATACTACTTATCGACTCGATAATACTCATTTGTTTACGCTCTTTTTCTAAATTCAAAAGTTCTTCCTTGTGTTTAGACAAAGTAATCAAAAAATACACCACAAGCAACAACAAACCAACGATAAAAGGAGCACTAAAACGTGCCAAATTAACTGTTTTACTAGGATAGAAAACATAATAATCATATGTGGACGTTCTATTACAAATGCCATACCAAGAATTACCATCCATTCTTAGATAGATAAAATCATGGTCATTGACAATCAAATCAAGATTCTCATAAGAATTAAACTTAAAAACCAAAGGCGAATAATCACCAACACCACTGGTTGCGATTACTGTTGAATCTTTTGCGATAGCCAAAATACCATCATAATTAAAATTAAAACCATCAAACAGATAAGAAAAATTATCATCAGAATCCAAAATATCCTTACAATAATTCACAATCGCAAGCTTATCTTCTTCAAAAGACAAAGCTACCACATCATAAGCCATCCCGTCTTTTTTATAATTAGACGCAAAGACCTTAGTGGGATAATCAAAAATCGCATCAATATTATTATTTAAAGAAAGAATACCATCAGGTAATTCTTCACCATATTGAACCAACACATTATAGTCTCTATCCACAATAGAAATACCAGTAATATGTTGAACACTTAAATAATCATCAATCCAAGATAAATCACTACTACTATGATATCTATCCACAAACTCAATTGATTTACCAATCAAACGAGTCTCACTCTTAGTCTTATTTACATTCAAATACTCCTCATACGAAGTAACTTGTTTCTTGGCATAATCAATAGTATCATTAGCTGTCTTTAATATATTAGACATCGCAATAGCATTACTTATAAAAAACGTGAGTAAACAAATCACAAAACCAATAAACAACGGCAAATAAACTCTTCTTCTCTTATTCATTGCCATCCTCCATCATCACATTACTTGTATAACTATCAATAATTTCTTTAATAGTTCCATCATTTCTCATCTCATGCAAAGTATTAGTCAACAAAGTTAAAAAACTTTGATCATAACCTTTCTTAAACGCAACACCCAATTTAGAAGTCAAAACATTCTCATCCAAGAAACGATAGTCATCACTGCCCCTGATCAAAGCTCTTAAAGCTAACTCATGACCCGCAACCGCATCAACATAAGCTCTTTGAAGACTAATAAACACTTCATTGATAGTTGAAAAAGTATATAAATAACGAATATCACTCAATTCCTCATTATTCTCAAAAGCCCACTCAGCCTTACTAGTAGCCTGCACCCCCACAATCTTATTCTTTAAATCAGCTAAAGAATAAATATCACTATCCTCTTTAACCATAACAGATTGATTACTAAAAAGATAAGGACCAACCCAGGCATAAAGATCTTCCCTGTCATCCATAGAAAAACAGCCCCAAATACAATCAATCTCGCCACTTCTTAGATACTCATCCTTCTTTTGCCACTCAATTTGTTTAAAAACAGGAGTATAACCCATTCTACTTAAAGCCTCTTTAGCGATATCAACATCAATACCCTTCATCTCACCATTATCAATATATGAAAAAGGTTCAAATTGATCACTACCAATGACAATCTCGCCATTACTGTTATCCTTTTTAACAGCAGTACAACCGCACAATATAAACAACACCAAAACAACAGTAACAAACTTCCTCATTACTTAGCCATCTCCTTTTGTAGCCAACCACTAAAGTGATAGTAACAACCTGTAAACACTGCAGCCAAAATCCAAGTTAAACTATAACTCCAACCAATCATACTAATATCCCTTGTAGTCTTTAACACAACAGCCAAATAAACCTGTCTAATAACTACAAACGCCATAATAGATGTAAACATAGGCACAAAACTTCTACCACTCGCCCTTAGAGCACCAGAATATACTTGATGGAAACATAGGGCAAAATAGAAAGGACACATGATTCTAATAAAAGTAGCACCAGCCTCAATAACATCCTTGTCACTATTAAAGATTCCGATACAAGAATCCGCAAAAGTCATAACAATTACGCCCAACACAATAACCGTAGCCAAAGACATAATCAAAGTAGCCCTAATACCTTGTTTTACACGATCATACTTCTTAGCACCCAAGTTCTGTGACACAAACGTTGTAATTGCCAACATAAAACTATTAACAGGCAAACCCAAGAAATTATCAAACTTATTAGCGCTTGAAAAACCAGCCACCGCAGCACTACCAAAGCCATTGATATAATACATAACCATGACATTAGAAACAGACACTACCATACCCTGCAAACCAGCTGGAACACCCACAAAGACTATTTCTTTTAAAATACTTAAATGAATCTTTAATTTTTTAAAAATCAATTGATACTCACTCTTATTCTTGCACAAGATATACAAAACAAGAACCATCGCAAAAGCCTGACAAATAATAGTCGCCAAAGCTGCACCAACTACTCCCAACTTAATAACTCTTACAAACAATAAGTCTAAGAACACATTAATTATTGAAGAAACAATAAGAATAAACAAAGGCGCTTTCGCATTACCAACTGATTGTAAAATGCCAGTTCCTGCATTATATAAAGTAACAAACACATTACCCAAGAAATAAGTCTTCAAGTAAGCATTAGCGCTATCAAAACTATCACTAGGCGTATTCATCATCTCTAATAGCTTAGGTGAAATTAAATAGCCAAAAACAGATAAGAAAATTCCAAACAATAACGAGAACATCACAAAAGTATGCACAGCCTTAGAAACATTCTCCTTATCCCTTGCCCCATAATACTTAGAAACAATAACACCAGCACCTGTTGCCAAGCCTTGGAAAAACGCAATCATCAAATTAATAATAGGAGTAGATGTTCCAACGGCCGCCAAAGCATGCTTACCAACAAAGTTACCAACCACAAAAGAGTCGATAGCGTTATACATCAGTTGAAAGAAATTGCCCAACAACAACGGTATTGAAAACAACAAAATCTTCTCAAATATATTCCCCTCGGTCATTAGACCACTCTTCTTACGTAAAATCATGTGATTATTATATCCCCAATTACTTTAAATAAGGCTAATTTTAAAGCTTATTATCATAAAATACCATTAGGTGTAAATAATTACTTAAAAAACACCCCTATTTGGTGTAAATAATGGCATCCAATAATACCCCATTTGGTGTAATTAATGATTGACAAATACTTAACGAATATATTATCTTAAGAATGTTGAAAAGCTTTGACGAAGAGCGCTTATCTAAAAGAAATTCAAAGAGAGTCTACATATGGTGAAAGTAGATAATGGAGCTTAGATAAGTAAATCACTTCTGAGCTTATATGCTGAAAATAGTAAGCATATACGTGAGAAACGACGTTACATGTTTAAGGCTTGATAGAGCCTAGTAAGAGGCATACTTAAAACATATGCAATTTGAGTGGTACCGCGGGTAATTTATAAGCGGCTCACCAAATAATCCGGGGGTTTGACAAAAACCTTGGGGGTTAAATTGGGGGGTCTCAACTTAAGAAATGTAAAAAGGTGATTTTAGGTTATATTCCTATTCACCTTTTTATTATGTTTGGCATAATGTTTATATCATCTATTTACTATTTATTTTTGTTATATGGCCCTCTAGTTTTATGAGTGTAAGTATGAACTTCTTTCTCGCTTTTAGGTATAGCCAGTATATGTGCATCTTCTCTTTCTGACCAAAGGATTCTATTTCTTGTGTATTCAAAATTATCTACACCTCTAGAGTTTCTTTTAAGGTTCTTAGGTTTAAGATTAAATCCCTCCATTGGACCGTTAGATAATCTTCTATGCAAATCTTCTCTTTCTTTATCTTTTACAGGAACACCAAAGTCTTTAAATGACAGTATAATCTGCTCCTTGAAGTTTTTAAGATGATTCGCAAAATCAATGAAGATTTTAATATTAGATTCATAGTACTTATTTATTAGTTCTTCTAATTTAGATCTTACCTCATCTTCATCTCTACCAAAGTATTCAGAATTAAAAGATATATACTCTTCTTTTAAATCTCTTATCGTCTTAAAGTTATCATCAAGCTCCATGAATTTGTTTTCAAGTTCTTGTGTGTTAAGATAAGCTCCAAATCTTTTTCTAAAATACCTATAGCTAGAGTATTCTATCTCATCATTATTTTTAAGTAAGAAGAAACGATAACTCTTAAGTAATTTGACTTCATCTGAATCTTTGATGGTTTTATTATAAGTATTATTTTGAATGTTCTTTTCTTTGCGTCTTTGATTATCTATAGCTTGATATCTTTTCTGTACCTCATTGATATAGTTATTAATACTCCTAAGTAAAAATGACACCACATGAAACGAATCAACAATGCACCTTGCCTTATTGAAATACTTATTTGGCAAGTTAAGATAAGGGCCATACATATCAGTGATTATTATTTCTGTCTTAAGTCTTTCTTCCCTTGGTATAGATAAGAAATAGTTTTCCATAGTTTGGCCATATCTATTTGGAAGAATATCTACTATACCACCAGTTTCAAAATCAATTAATACAAGGCAATATCTATCAGCTTTATTAAACTCAAGATATACTTCATCAATCGATAATATGCGAGGCATTGGTAATCTTTTAAAGTCTAAATAAGTTAAAACATAATTATGAACTTGTGTATCTGATATATGGAATTGAATAGCTACAGAAGCAGCGGTTCTATTTAAGTCTTTTAAGGCGTCAAGAACCATAAAAGGTGTTAGATTAGATAATTGCTTACCTTTATCAAAGAATGAGAAGCTATCTACTAAATATCCATCGCAGTTATCATTTTGACACTCCCATCTTCTTACAGATACTACAAGTACTAATTTATAACCATCTTGGAATATAGGGTGTCTTATACATCTTTTCCTTATTCCTTTAGAATGCATTCTATAATTACAATTAGGACAAAACACAGGTGATAGTTTCTTTCTAATATGAACGTATTTGGTATCACCGACAATTTCGATATTAGTAACTTCAATATCGTTGTCAGGCAAACATAAAAAATTTATGATATTATTCATTTGTACATCCTTTCTAAATATTATTATGCCGAACACATTAATGATAACTGAAAGGAAAAAACGTTGGAGATTCAGTTATTATCAACTGTTATCTCCAACGTTATTTTATTATTATTCAGACCCCCAAGTTTGTCCCCCGGTTTAAACCCCCAAGTTACAAACCCCCAGAAAATTTGATTAGCC
>CAKUQM010000002.1 GCA_934675465.1 uncultured Erysipelotrichaceae bacterium
TGTGATATTTGTGGTAAGACTATATCTTCACATAAGGGTGGTGAAGCAACTTGCGCTAAGAAGAGTATATGTGAAATCTGCGGACAAGAATATGGAGAAATTTCTAAGCATTTAAATCTAAAACATATTGAAGAAACAAAAGCTACAAGCACAAGTGTTGGTAATAAGGAATATTGGTATTGCCAAGAGTGTAATAGATATTATAGTGATAAAGATGGCTTAAATGAGATATCTAAAGAAGACACTATAATTGAAAGACTTAATGATGATAATACTAATAAAGATGATGATGTAGTAGAAATAGAACATAAAGATATTAATCCTATCATATGGGTTGTTGTACCTGTTGTTGGTGTAGGTATTATAAGTGGAATAATCCTTATTATTAAAAGAGTTAAACATTAATACTGGAGGAACTTGAAATGAGAAAACAAATGCTTAGTATCCTGCTTTCCCTATGCATGATTCTTTTGTTTATACCAACAGGAATATTTGCTGATGGTGAATCTAATAAAAATATAAGCCTTGGGTTAAGTGCTCTTAAAAACAATCAAGATAGCTTTTTGTATTTTGGAAATTATAAACAATTTAGCGATGGAACTGGCTTTTTATATCCTGAACCCATTAAGTGGCGCGTTTTGTCTAATGAAAATAATACTGCATGGCTTCTTTCTGATAAGATTCTTGATGTTTATTATTATCATAACGAAAATAGCATCAATGTGAGTGTTTATTGGAAAGATACTTTAATGAAGAAATGGTTAAATAGTGAGGATTCAACAGGAGGCTTCTCTGATAAAGCATTTAGTTCTAAAGAACTAGATACAATTTTATTAAAAAGTGCAGATTTGGGGAAGGTTATGCTTCTTTCTGATAAAGAGGTAAAAAATTCATCATGGTCTTCAAATAAGAGGACAATTCTGCCAAGTGTTGATACTGCTTTCGCAAGGGGTGGTGGTACAATAAATCAAACTAAGGGTGCTGATTGTTATATTTTGCGTAGCGATAATCCTGATGATTATTTAGATATTATTAAGAATGATGGCAGCTATGATTTTAGTATTTTTGATGCTGGTATGGCATTTGGTGTTCGCCCATCAATGTATCTAGATAATCCAAAAGTCTTATTTACATCACCTGCTAGTGGAGGCAAAACCGAGTCAGGTTTAACTTCTGTTTCCGATTATAGTAGAAATGAATATAAACTTACAGTATTGGATGCTGATAGAAATAACTTTCTAGTAACAAAGAAGTCTCAATCAGGAAGTACTATTCAATTTGATTATGATCTTGCGAAAACAGGTAATAAAGAATTTATTTCGGCAATGATAGTTAATGGTGATACTGTAAAGTATTATGGAAGAATAAAGAATGTCAATGTTGAAAGTGGTACTCTATCTCTTTCTATTCCAAGTACTGTAGATGCAAATAATGGTGATCGTTTGTTTGTGTTTAATGAACAATGCAATGGTGATTATAAGACAGATTATGCTAGTCCGTTGCGGGAACTTTCTCTTGAAAATTCAAGTTCTAACATGCCTTTACTTCAAATTAATTCTGTAACTAACGAATGGGAAGTTTCTTATGATAATGGTGTAACTTGGACTTCATTAAATGTTAAAGCTACTGGTGATAAAGGGGATAAAGGTGATACGGGCGCTTCTGGAATGGATGGAGCTAACGGTGCTGATGGGAAAGACGGTATAACGCCTATGCTTAAAGTTGGTGATGATAATATGTGGCATGTCTCTTATGATAATGGAAATGTTTGGACTTCACTTGGTGTAAAAGCAACCGGAGCAAAAGGTGATAAAGGAGACACTGGAGCTTCTGGAAAAGATGGACTAATTCCGCATATTGGTATAAATGGAAATTGGTGGTTAGATAATACAGATACAGGTGTGCAAGCTTCTGTTAAAGGAGATCAAGGTGAAAATGGAATCACGCCACAGCTAAAAATAGATGATGGCAATATATGGTCTGTTTCTTATGATGGGGGACAAACTTGGGCATCTCTTAATGTTAAAGCCACTGGTGATACAGGCGCTTCTGGAAGAGATGGAATCAATGGTATTGATGGCAAAGATGGTATAACACCTATGCTTAAAGTTGGTGATAATAATTTGTGGCATATTTCTTATGATAGTGGAAATACTTGGATGTCACTTGGTACAAAAGCAACTGGTGATGTTGGTATAAGAGGGGAAAAAGGTGATACTGGATTATCTGGTAAAGATGGAAGTAATGGTGTAGATGGTGAAAATGGAGTAGGAATTTCTAACGCAAATATTAATGCAGAGGGAGAACTTATTCTTACTTATACTAATGGCGCATCTATTAATCTTGGAAGAGTTGTCGGTGAAGACGGCTTAACACCTTATATTGGTGATAATGGAAATTGGTGGCTTGGTGAAAAGGATACTGGAGTAAGCTCTATTGCGGTCTTAGGAAGTGATTTGCTTAGTTCTCCTGTCATAATTACTATTGGAACTATTGCTGGACTTGCTTTTATTAGTAATGTTGGTTTAATTCTATATATTGTATTTAAAAAGAAATAGATAATATCTAATCATAAAAATCAGTGGTATACGTATCGCTGATTTTTTTAAATGGAAATCATTATTTGTAGAAGTGTGCTAATGATTTTTTAAAATATTAAGGAATTTTCTCTTTGTACGGCAATAAAGAAGTATAAGGAGAAAATTATAAATGGATAAAGAAAGAATATTGGAACAAGCGGGCTCGAATCTAAAAAGGACAAAATTAACGATTGATGAGATTAGAGAATTAATAAAAAAGGGTGAAAAAGTAGACGTTGAGTTCAAAGAATCTAGAGTGGCTTTAAACAAGGATGTTTTTGATACAGTCTGCTCTTTTAGTAATAGGAATGGTGGTCATATATTTTTAGGGGTTAATGATCAAAAGGAAATTGTTGGAGTAAAAGAAGATAAGGTTGATAAGATTATTAAAGATTTTACAAATTCTATAAATAGTCCTCAGAAATTATATCCACCTCTATATCTTATTCCTGAGGTTTTTGATATTGATGGTAAGAAAGTAATCTATATTAGAGTGCCAGAAGGAACACAAGTCTATAGGCATAATGGAAGAATTTTTGATAGGTCTTATGAAGGGGATATTAATATTACTAATCATGCAGATTTAGTTTTTAAATTGTATGCAAGAAAACAAAGCAGCTACTTTGTTAATAAGGTATATCCAAACTTAGACATAAGTTTCTTGGATTCTACTGTTATTGAAAAAGCAAGGAAAATGGCGGTTGTTAGAAATGAAAATCATGCTTGGGGCAGTATGGATAATGAAGAACTTCTAAGAAGTGCTAACTTAATTTTAGTTGATCCTGATACAAAAACAGAAGGGATTACTTTAGCAGCTATCTTACTATTTGGAAAAGAAAATACTATTATGTCAGTTTTGCCACAGCATAAGACTGATGCGATTTTTAGAGTAGAAAATAAAGATAGATATGATGATAGAGATGTTATCACAACCAATCTAATTGATAGTTATGAAAGACTAATATCTTTTGGTCAAAAACATTTAAATGATCTATTTGTTTTGGATGGGATTGTTAATGTTAACGCTAGAGATAGAATTCTTAGAGAGATTGTTTCTAATACATTAGCACATAGAGATTATTCAAGTGGCTTTCCGGCAAAAATGATTATTGATGATGAAAAGATTGTGATAGAAAATAGTAATTTATCTCATGGAATAGGCCCACTAGATATACAAAAATTTGAACCTTTTCCTAAAAATCCATCCATATCAAAAGTATTTAGAGAGATTGGACTTGCAGATGAGCTAGGTTCAGGTATGAGAAACACATATAAGTACACACAACTGTACTCGAAACAACAGCCATTATTTGAAGAGGGTGATATATTTAGAACAATTATTCCTTTAAAAAGGATTGCAACTCAAAAAGTAGGAGTGGAAAGTGATACTCACGATGATACTCACGGTGATACTCAAGAAAAAATAATAAGAATGATAGAAACAAATCCAAAAGTATCAACAGCGGATATTGCGAAAGAATTGAGGCTTGGTATTGCGACTGTTAAGCGTAAAATTAAAAAAATACCAAATATATCATATGTAGGAAGTGGTAACAACGGTCACTGGGAAAGGGTGTGTGTAGAAATTGATACTCAAGGTGTCGCTCAAGGTGTCGCTCAAGGTGTCGCTCAAGGTGTCGCTCAAGACAAAAATACACTTATAGAGTTTATTAAAGAGAAAGTGAGAGATAATGACAGAATCACAAGAAAGGAAATCGCTGATGAAGCGGGAGTTAGCCTAAAGACAATAGAAAGAATTATAAAAGAAATGGATGATTTAAGGTATGTAGGAAGTGGCTATAGTGGTCACTGGGAAAGGATGTGGGCAGAAAATGTCCCTCAAAATGTCCCTCAAGGTGATACTCAAAGTGATATTCATGATACTCAAGATGATACCGAAGATGATACTCAAGAAAGAAAATAAGAATGATAGAATTGATTGAAAAATAAAAACAGGAGCTTTGTAAGAAGTTCCTTATAATAGCTTATCTTGGGTGTAGAATATATAGTATGCTGAATGAATTTTCTAGAAGTGAATTATTACTAGGTGAGGATAAAGTTAGTCTTTTAAAGAATAAAAGTGTAGCTGTTTTTGGTGTTGGCGGTGTTGGCGGCTATGTTGTTGAGGCTTTGGCAAGAACTGGTGTTGGTAGCCTTGATTTAATCGATAATGACACTGTTAGTTTAACTAATATTAATAGACAAATTATTGCCCTGCATTCAACTATTGGTAAAGATAAGGTTGAAGTAATGAAGGATAGGGTTTTGGATATTAATCCTAATTGTAAGGTTAATATTCATAAGACCTTCTATTTACCTGAAACGGCTAGGGAGTTTGATTTTTCATTGTATGATTATATAGTTGACGCCATTGATACAGTAGCTGGTAAATTGATGTTGATAGAAGAGGCTAAAAGATGTGGAACACCTATTATTTGTTCCTTGGGTGCGGGTAATCATTTAGATCCCTTGTCTTTTAAAGTCAGTGATATTTCTAAGACTTCAATGTGTCCACTTGCTAAGGTGATGAGACATGAACTCAAGAAAAGAAATATCAAGGATGTTAAGGTGGTTTATTCGACTGAGGAACCTATTCGGGCTCGAATCTGTGATGATGAAGTTAGTACTAAAAGATCTATTCCAGGCAGTATAGCTTTTGTACCAAGTGTAGTTGGTTTAATTATTAGTAGTGAAGTAATTAAGGATTTAATTAATGAAGAAGTATTATAAGAGATATTTGATTCTATTTATTATTGGAATTGTTGCCAATGTTGTTGTTGACTATGTGCAACTATTTATTCCGGAATTCTTAGGTGATATGGTAGACATCGTTAGTTTAAATACTAACGTTATTTTCGATGATATTAAAAAGATTGTCTACAGTTTAATAATTGTAGCCTTTACCTTGTTTATAGGTAGAATCATCATGCGTTTTACCATTTTGGTTGCTTCGGCTAAGATTGATAGAGACATCAGACATGATATGTTTCTAAAGACCGAGAGACTATCTCAAAGATATTTCCATGAGAATAAAGTTGGTAGTATCATGTCATCTTTTACAACCGATATCGAGGCTATTGGTGACTTCACTGGTTGGGGTACAGTTATGATTATCGATGCTTTATTCTTAGGAGTGATGGCATTATATAAGATGATTAAGCTAGACATGTTTCTAACTATGATTACTCTTATTCCAATGTTGGCTTTAATTGTATGGGGTAATAAGGTAGAAAAGGCCATGAGTGATAAGTGGACTGAAAGACAAAAGAGTTTTGATAAGTTGTTTGATTTCACCCAAGAGAATTTTACGGGTATTCGTGTAATTAAAGCCTTTGTAAAGGAAGCCCAAGAATTTAAAGCTTTCTCTAAAGTTGCCAAAGAAAATTCTGATGTGAACATTGACTTTGCGATGATGTCAGTACGCTTTGACGTATGTATTGAATTATTAATTGGTGCTGTTGTTGCCTTGTTGATGGGACTAGGTGGCTCTTGTGTTTATTATTATGTAACAGGCAATCCAGTAGTTTTATTTGGACATAGCATTATTCTAACTGCAGGCAAGTTGGTTACTTTTATCGGCTATGTTGATGTGCTAATTTGGCCAATGATTGCCATGGGACAAATCTTACAAATGTTTTCTCGTTTTAAATCTTCTAGCAAGAGAGTCTTTGATTATTTAGATGAAGAAGAAGAGATTCATAATGTAGATAATCCAATTAGTTTAGATGATTGTAAAGGTGAGATTGCTTTTAATCATTTTAGTTTTATTTATCCTGATGGTAGTAATGAATCATTAAAAGACATTAGTTTTAAAATAAATCCTGGGGAACTAATCGGTGTAGTGGGAAAGATTGGCTCTGGTAAGACTACCTTAGTAAATTCATTATTGCGTTTATATAATATTGAAAAGAATCAAATCTTGATTGATGGTGTGGATATCATGGATTTAGATATTAAGAATTTAAGAGATAATATTGCCTATGTGCCACAGGATAACTTCTTATTCTCAAGTACGGTTCAAGAAAATATTGCCTTCTCTAACAAGCGAATGAGTATTGATAAGGTTAAATCAGCTGCCAATTTTGCGGATGTTCATGAGAACATTACTAACTTTAAAGATGGTTATAATACGATGACTGGTGAAAGAGGTGTTACCTTATCAGGTGGCCAGAAACAACGTATTTCAATCGCTAGAGCCTATGCCAAAGATGCACCAATTATGATTATGGATGATTCGGTTTCGGCTGTTGATGTCAAGACCGAGGAAGCTATTTTAAGTAATATTCAAGAAAAAAGAGCTGGTAAGACAACTATTATTATTGCCTCTCGTATTTCTACTGTATCTAAGGCTGATCGTATTCTTGTGTTGAAAGATGGTGAACTAGAGGCTTTTGATAGCCCTGAGAACCTATTGAAGGTTTCACCAACTTATCAGAAGATGGTTTATCTACAAAAGCTAGAAAGTGAGCTTTAATTATGAACGATGAATTAGAAACATTAAAGGGTGATAAAAAGATACCCTTAAAGACTCTTATAAAGAGAACTTTAGTATATATTGGACCAGAGAAGAAGGCTTTCATCTTGTCTTTGTTGATGGTTATGGTCAATGTTATCTTAGACATGTTATCACCACTTTTGACATCAACTTTAACTGATGAATTGGTAAGTGATAGTGTGCGTTTGAGCTTTATTATCAACATATCTATCTTAGCTTTTGTGATAGTAGTGATAAGCCAAACTTTCTTATACATTGAATCAAAGATTCTTCAAAACTGTGGTCAAAGAATTATCTTTAGACTTCGTAATGAGATTTTTAGGCATATTGAGAATATGTCACTTAATCAATTTGCCCAAATGCCAGTTGGTTCTTTGGTTACAAGAGTTACTTCATATACCGCATCAATGTCTGATTTATTTACTGGTGTGTTTGTAAGAATATTGAAGGATGTTACTACTTTGATTGGCGTTTATGTAGTAATGTTTTTCATATCGCCATCACTATCTTTAGTAATGGTTGGCATTATTATCTTAGTCTTTGTGGTATCGTTTGTTTTCTCTAAATATATTTCAGGTGTCTTTAGAAAAGAAAGAGCAGCGATTAGTGATTTGAATTCTTTCTTATCTGAGAATATTGCAGGTATGAAATTAACTCAAATCTTTAATCAAGAAGAGAGAAAAGATGAAGAGTTTGTAGAGAAGAATAATGAAATCTATAAACAAACAAGAGGAGTTATTAAGGGCTTTGGTATCTTTAGACCTTTAGTATCTACTATCTATAACTTGTCTGTTGCGTTAAGTTTTACATTAGGTGTTATCTTTCATTTAACAGCTGGTGAAATTGTAGCTTTCTATTTATTCTTATCTAGATTCTTTAATCCAATCCAAGACTTGGCCGATCAGTTGAATGCTCTACAAAAAGCCTTTACCGCATCAGAACGTATATTTAATTTATTGGATGTAAAACCCGATGTATTAGATAGTGAAGATGCTCTAGAAATTGATAATTTTAAGGGACATATCGAATTTAAGAATGTTTGGTTTGCCTATGAAGGTGAAGATTGGATTTTAAAGGATGTGTCTTTCAAGATAGAACCTAAGACTACTTGTGCCTTTGTGGGGGCAACAGGTGCTGGTAAGACAACCATCTTACAACTTATTGTTCGTAACTATGAAGTTCAAAAGGGTGAGATTTTAATCGATGGTATCAACATCAATAAGATTAAGATATCTTGTTTAAGAAGAGCGATTGGCCAGATGTTACAAGATGTCTTCTTATTCTCTGGTTCTATAGCTTCTAATATTACTTTACATGATGATAGATTTTCTGATGAAGATATTATGGAAGCTTGCAAGTATGTAAATGCGAATAGTTTTATTGATAAGCTTCCTAATGGAATTAATGAAGAGATTATTGAAAAGGGTGAGAACTTGTCACAAGGTCAACGTCAATTATTGTCATTTGCGCGTACTGTTATCCATAAGCCTCAGGTTTTAATTCTAGATGAGGCAACAGCTAATATTGATACAGAGACCGAAGTCTTAATTCAAGCGTCTTTGGAGAAGATGAAGAATATTGGCACGATGTTGGTTGTGGCTCATAGATTGTCAACTATTCAACATGCTGATCAAATTATCGTCTTGCAACATGGTGAGATTATAGAGCGTGGTAATCATCAGGAATTGCTTCATAAACATGGTTATTACTATAAGCTTTATCAACTACAATTTGAAGGCTAAAAATTTTTAAAATTTGTTGATTCAAGTTTTTAAAATAGTATTATAATTTATTCCATATTTGTTCTGTGATATGGTGACTACTTGTTATATTACAAGGTTTAGTCACCATTTTTTATTGGAGGGAAGGAATATGAGTAAATATATATTTGTTACAGGGGGCGTTGTATCAGGTTTAGGCAAGGGCTTAGTTGCTGCCTCACTTGGTCGTTTGTTGAAGGAGAGGGGCTTTAAGGTAGCTGCTCAAAAGTTGGATCCTTATATTAATGTGGATCCAGGTACCATGTCACCTTTACAGCATGGAGAGGTCTATGTAACAGCTGATGGTGCAGAAACCGACTTAGATTTAGGCCACTATGAACGTTTTATTAATGAGGATTTGAATAAGTATTCTAATATTACAACTGGTAAGATTTATTCTTCGGTTATTGCCAAGGAAAGAAAGGGTGAATATTTAGGTAGCACAGTTCAGGTTATCCCTCATATTACTAATGAGATAAAGAGTTTTATCTATAAGGTAGGCTCTAAGACTGATGCGGACATCGTTATTAGTGAAATAGGTGGTACTGTTGGTGATATTGAATCAACACCATTTTTAGAGGCTGCAAGACAGGTTTTAGTGGAAGTAGGCAGTGAAAATTGTATCTTTATTCATGTAGTTCCAATTATCTATTTAAGTGGTTCAAACGAACTTAAGACTAAGCCTTGTCAGCATTCTTGTAAGGAACTTCAAAGCTTGGGCATTAGACCTAATATCGTGGTACTTAGAAGTGATACAAAGCTTGATAAGCATATTATTGAGAAAGTATCGATGTTTTGTAATGTAAGTGAAGACTGTGTTATTGAGAACTTAACTTTACCTAATATTTATGAAGTACCTTTGGCGCTTGAAAAGGATCACTTATCAGAAGTTGTATTGAAGCAATTAGGTATGGATGCTGAAGCATATCCGATTGATTTGGATAAGTGGAAGAAGATGGTTCATAAACAAAATCATCCTACTAAGGAAGTGACTATTGGTTTAGTTGGAAAGTATGTGGCTTTACATGATGCCTATTTATCTGTTGTAGAGGCTTTAAAACATGCTTCATATTCATGTGGTGCTAAATTAAATATTAAGTGGATTAATTCAGAAAGAATTGATGAGGATAGTTTTAAAGATATTGATGGTTTGATTGTCCCTGGTGGCTTTGGTAAAAGAGGCATTGAAGGGATGATTAAGACTTGTAAGTATGCCCGTATTAACAACGTGCCTTTGCTTGGCATATGTCTTGGAATGCAAGTGATGTGTATTGAATTTGCTAGAGATGTTTTAGGCTATGAGGATGCCAATAGCTTAGAGTTTGATCCTAAGAGTAAGCATCAAATCATTAATTTTATGGCTGATCAAAGTGATGAAATTGATAAGGGTGGTACTTTGCGTTTGGGTAATTATCCTTGCATGATAAAGAAGAATAGTGTCTTATATAAAACTTATAAGAAAGATGAGATTGTTGAAAGACATAGACATCGTTATGAATTTAATAATGAATATCGCGAAGAATTTGAGTCTAATGGTTTGATTCTGTCGGGTACTTCTCCTGATGGAAGGCTAGTAGAGTGTGTTGAATATCCTTCTAATAATTACTATGTAGGAGCTCAATTTCATCCTGAATTCAAGTCTCGTCCTAACAAACCTCATCCATTGTTTGTAGGTTTGATAAAGGCAAGTTTAAAGTAAAGCGATTACATTTAATTTAGGTGTTTTCAATTGAAAATATTCGTATTACAATGTGAGCTATGCGTAAGAGATTTGGCGAGATTGATATTTTAAATGGGGTAATGTGGCAACAGATATTGTTGTTCTTTTTCCCGATTATGTTGGGTACGTTTTTCCAACAACTTTACAACACGGTCGATGCGATTGTGGTTGGCAATTTTGTGGGTAAGGTGGCCCTGGGTGCTGTTGGTGGTTCGACGGGTACTTTAATAAATTTACTGATTAATTTTATAAGCGGTTTGGCAGGTGGTGCAACGGTTGTTATTGCACAAAGCTATGGTAAAAATGACATGGAAGGAGTAAAAAAAGGAACAGAATCAGGTATGTTTCTAGGCATTACCCTAGGATTTGTCTTGATGATTGTCGGAATTGTTAGTGCCAGGCAACTTTTAGTGATGATGGATGTTACACCTGAGATTTTACCTCTTGCGGTATCTTATATGAGAATCTATTTGTTGGGTCTTGTTCCAACAATGATTTATAACGTTGGTTCTGGTGTTTTAAGGGCGGTAGGTGATTCAAGAAGACCTTTATATTTCTTGGTTGCGTCTTGTTTTATCAATATTGTCTGTGACATCTTGTTTGTATGTGTTTTTAACTTAGGTGTTAATGGTGCTGCACTAGCAACCATCGCTTCACAAATATTCTCTTGTGTTTTGGTACTTTTGGCTTTAGCTAAGAAGGGTACTTGTTATCATTATCGTTTGAATTTAAAGTATGAGGCTGATTTCTTAAGAAATATTATCATTATTGGTTTACCAACTGGAATTCAATCTATTTTGTATTCTATTTCTAACTTATTTATTCAGGCTCAGGTTAATGGCTATGGAACCGATACTATTGCGGCGTTTACGGCTTTTGGTAAGATTGATGCCTTGTTCTGGATGATTTCTGGTGCTTATAGTGTGGCAATTATCACGATTGTTGGACAATGTTATGGTGCTGGTAAGATTAAACGTTTAAAGGAAGCTGTCAGGACTGCCATTTGGATGTATTGTGTGACAGCTGTTATGATTGCATCTATTTGTTACTTTGGCGGTAATTACTTGTATCAAATGTTTACAAGTGATACCGAGGTAATTAGGATTGGTATGGATATTCTTATGTTCTTGTGTCCATATTGGATTACTTTCTGTTTGATTGAGATATTGTCATCTGCTATTAGAGCATGTGGTGAGTCTTTGAAGCCGATGATTATTACGGCGATTACTATTTGTGGTTTTAGGGTCTTGTGGATTATTTTATATCCTTCTACTACCGTAATTGAAACATTATATTGTTATCCTATTTCTTGGGTTGTTACTGATGTCATTTTCCTTATTTATTATCATAAGGGAACATGGTTAAAGGTGGATAGTAGTATAATACAAGAGTGAAAGACATTGGCAGGTTTATAAATTTAGGCTTTACTATCGTATCAATTATTCTTATTTGTCTTTATATTGGTTATAGGACAAACAACTATGTGTTGTGGATAATTGTTGGGATTGGTATGGCCTTATTTTATTTATTGAGCTTTTTGGTGAAGAAATTATGAAATTATATGAGACTAATGAAATTGAAAGAATCAAGAATGATCTTTTAAATGGTGAGATAGTAGCTTTTGGTACGGATACCGTTTTTGGTTTGGCTTGTGTTTATGATAATCCTAAGGCAATACAGAAGGTTTATGATGCGAAGAATAGGGAAGCGAGAAAAGCTTTGCCTATGATGTGCAAAAGTGTTGATATAATAAAAGAAGTGGCATATGTAAGTGATGATGCTTACAAGATTATGAAAGCTTTTATGCCAGGAGCTATTACAATTATTTATAAGAAAAGACCATGCATCAGCGATTTGGCTACTAGTGGTATGGATACTATTGGAATTCGTATTCCTAATGATGACTTTGTGTTGAGTCTATTAAGAGAGGTAGGAAAACCACTATTGGTTACTAGTGCGAATATCTCCAATGAACCATCAGAGTTAAAATGGGAAGAAGTTTATAAGAAACTTGATGGTAGGATTGATGGTATTGTGAAAAAGGACGCTAGTGGTAGTAGTTCTAGTACTATCGTTGATTGTAGTGGTGAGGAAATAAAAATCTTAAGACAAGGGCCTATTAGTGAAAAGGAGATTAGAGAAGTAATTCAATGAAAAACCCAATTTATGTGACAGGACACAAGAATCCAGATACTGACTCAATTGTTTCAAGTATTGCGTATGCGGAGTTCAAGAGGAAACAAGGCTACAATGTGGTAGCGGGTAGAGTTGGTCCCGTAAGAAGTGATACAGAGTATCTTTTAGAGCGCTTCGAATTTGAAGATCCTTTGCATCTATATACAGCTAAATGCACCATTAGAGAAATTGAATATGATCAGGCTGTAGTTGTTTCTAAGGACATTACAATCAGAGAAGCTTTAAATAAACTTATTAAGACAGCGTCTAAGACTGTTTTTGTGACAAAGAATAATCGTTTAGAAGGTGTTGTTTCTTTGAGTAACTTGAACGAGTTGTGGACTGCGAATAGTCGTTATTTGGCTAAGGTAATGAAGACAGTAACTTTCGATAATATTATGAAGACTTTAAAGGGTACTGTTTATTACAGGGCTGATTATTTTAAGGTTAGTGGTAATGTAGAAATGGCTCCTACTTCTGATAAGGAAGTACATGAGGGTGATATTGTCATTACCGCAAGTGAAAGAGCAGTTAAGCAAGCTTTAAAGGCTCAGGTTGGTTTGATTATTATCATTGGTCATTTTGATATTTTTGAGAGTGATGAGTATTTGAAGTTGTTTGAGGATGCTAATGTCAATGTCATTAAGACCGATTTAGATGCGATGAAGATTTCTAAGCTAATTTATCAGGCACCTTCTATTGAGTGTGTAATGGTTAAGGCTAATAAGGTGGTAACTGTTAATCATAATGAGACTGTTGATGCTTGCTTGAATAAGATTTCTAAGACAAGATATCGTTCTTATCCTATCTTGGATGAAAACGGCTGTGTTGTTGGTTCAATAAGTAGATATCACTTGAATAATTATAATAAGAAGCAATTGATTCTTGTGGATCATAATGAGACTAAGCAATCTATTGAAGATATTGAGTTTGGCGAGGTTATTGAAGTTGTTGACCATCACCGTTTGGGTGATTTGGTGACTAATACTCCTATTAATATCACTACTCAGGTTGTTGGTGCTACGGCTACGATTGTGGCAAATAAGTATATTGATGCTAAGATTGAACTTACTAGAAATATGGCTGGTTTGTTGTTGAGTGCTATTTTGGCAGATACAATGAATTTTACAAGTCCAACTACTACTGATGTTGATATTAAGACTGCTCATATTCTTGAATATATTGCGGATGTTAATACTGATGAATTATATGAGGCTATCGTTAAGCATGGTGATTCTTTGTTGAATAGAAAGAGTATTGATATCTTGCATGAAGATTATAAGGAATTCGATATCAATGGTTATAAGGTTGGTATTGCTCAAGCTACTTGTAAGAATAAAGAGGAATATGCAGCTGTTAAAGAGTCAATTAAGGGGGCTTTAGCGGATAATTGTAAGTCTGCTGGTTTGGATTTGATGTTGTGTATGATGACTGATAACTATGGCTCTGGTTCTTATTTGTTGTATGCGGGTGATAAGAGTGATTGTATGACTTTAATCTTTAATGATTATGATGAGGATAAGTTAATCAGTAAACTTGTTTCTAGAAAGAAACAGTTGTTGCCTAAGGTAATCGAGGCCTTGTCTTAATGAAGACGCTTTTAATTCATGGACATTTAATAATCGATGACTACCGTCAATTTTTAGACGGTAGTCTTTTGGTTGATGATAAACATATTCTTGAAGTATATCCGCAATATGTTGAGTTAGATGATGTTAGTGTGGTTGATTTAAAAGGGAAGTTAGTATTTCCTAAGTTTTTGGATTTGGGAATATTGGATGAATATCAAATGGTTGTTGATCCTTTAGATGTTGTTGATGCAGGCGATAAAAAGATAATGTTAGGCAATAGTAAGGCATACATGGATGAAGTTCATATTGAATATGATGGTTACTATGACTTGTTTAATAATATGACGGGTTTTAGTGTTGATAGATTTGGTTTGGTTAATGGGGCGTTTAATGATGATCGTTATGTTGAACTTGATTCTTCTCTTGATGAGACTATCCTGAGTGTGGTTTATCGTCTTAAACGAAAAGATCGAATTATCTTGATTGGTAATATTGAAGAAGGCATTAGGAAAATGTATAAGCTTGGTGCTAATTTCAATGAATTGTTGATGATGTCTAGTTTGAATGCATACAGGTTATTTGGTTTGGATAAACAAAGAGGTTCTTTGATTAAGGGCAAATCAAGCGCTATTGAAGTGATTGGAGATTTAGATGTATAGATTTTATTTAAGAGTTTTAATTTACATAATATGTTTTATCATGGTGCTATTTGGAATGAGTTCTTTTGACTATAATCGCTTTATTAAACAAGGTAAAGTGGCTCAAGGTTGGATTTTGTATTTTGCGATTGCGTTTGCGTTGGCATATTTGGTAGGCTCGTTTTTAATGTCTATCATTTATTATTTTAATTAAGAGATGGTATAATCTTACTAAGTATGTATTATACTTTGTCGGTTGCACTTCCATATGTGCTTGTTGCGTTTATCATATCTTTTGCGTTAACACCTATCGCAAAGAAGATTGGTTTGGCAACAAAGACATATGCTATAGAGAATAAGCGTACAGTTCACCATGGCAAGATTGTTAGAATAGGTGGGCTTGCGATGTATTGTGCCTTTGTCATCACAATGGCAATTTTTGTTCACCCTGATAGTACTTTTAATGCGATTCTTGTTGGTGGCTGTATTGTTTTTCTTGGTGGTTTGATTGATGATATGTTTGATCTTAAACCAATTGTTAAGTTAATGTTTCAAATTGCGGCAGCACTTTATGTCATAATTGTTGGTAATATTCAGATGAATGAAATTAATTTGCCTTTTATTACTATTAATATTGGACCAATTTATTATTTGATTTCTTTTGTATGGATTGTTGGTGTTACTAATGCGATTAATTTAATTGATGGTTTAGATGGTTTATCTAGTGGTATTTCTATTATCGTTTTGTGTGTAATTGGTTTTATCGCTTATCAAATGAGAAGAATTGATGCGGCAATTGTTGCGCTTATTATGGTTGGTTCGATTGCGGGTGTCTTGCCTTATAATTTCCATCCAGCTAGCATCTTTGTCGGTGACTGTGGTGCTTTGTTTATGGGCTATATGATTGCTTGTTTGTCTTTATTAGGCTTTAAGTCAACTGCTTTCGTATCTCTTGTGTTCCCACTTATTATTTTGTTTGTACCGCTTGCGGATACTTCTTTGGCGATTATTAGAAGAAAACTTAAGGGTCAAAAGATTTCTGAGGCTGATAGATCGCATTTACATCATGTTTTGATGTATAAGATTGGCTTGTCTCATAGAAATACGGTTTTGTTGTTGTATCTTGTAAGTTTCTTATTTGGCTGTGATGCTATTATTATGTATTTCCATCAAACTGCTGGTTTGATTATGTTGTTTATATTGTGTTGTATCGCTTGGATGTTTATTGAGCTTACAGGTATGATTAATCCTAAGTTCCATCCAGTGATTGGTTTTTTAAGAAGAACTATTGGCCATCCTAAGAAGTCAGATGATGCATTCTTTGAGGCTAATAAGATTCATCATAGTAATTAATTATGAAGAAGATTGTAACATTATTACTTGTTTTAATATTATTATTATTTGGCTGTGCTGCTAAAAAGGAAGAGTTCTATTCTTTGAAGTTTAATGACCAAGAATTGGTTGTTGGTTTTGATGAGACTGTTGATGAAACATTACCAATTGAATATGGGATGACTGAATTAAAGAAGAAGACAGTGCTTGGTAAGGTAGTCTTATATCTAAATGATGTTGATGGTCCTGTTTATTTAAATGATTATGAATTAAACAGTATAAAGGATACATGTAGCGCTTTCTCGGGTGAGTATATCGAAAAAAATGGCCATGCTTGTGTAATTGGTAAACGAATTAAAAAACATGATAATTATGTCGTGCTGTATGGTGATATCTTAAGTGATAATGTTGATAAGGTTGATCGAATTGAAGTCTACTATGAGTGATTATAGTAGACTTTTTATAAATATCTCTAGGCCAATGAATATAAGAATTGAGCCACCTAAGATGTTAGCTTTGTTAGCTAATTTTAATCCAAACTTTTTGCCAAGTATTAATCCAAACATGCAAATAAAGAAAGTAACGATGCCAATGATTATAGATTCTATTATGGCTGAAGGAAATGCAAAGTTGGCGATAGTAAAACCAACTGATAGGGCGTCGATTGATGTAGCTATACCTTGGATGATTAGGCCATATAATGATAGACTTTCGTTATTATCTTCTTTGTCATCATCTTTTTTAAAACTTTCTAGAATCATGTTGCTACCGATAAATAATAGAAGAATTAGGGCAATATAAGGAATGAACTTTTGAAAGACTGTGAAGGTGTCTACCAGGGTATGAACGCAGAACCAGCCGATAAGGGGCATGATAGTTTGAAAGATTGAGAAACAACCGGCAATCTGAAATTGTCTTTTCTTGCCCATATGTGATTCATTTAGTCCGTTTGCGAGCGATACGGAGAAGGCATCCATGGCTAGGCCTACTCCTAATAAAATTGCGTTTGTGAAAAATAAGAAATTCATACCCTTGTTACTCCATAAAAAAACTTGTGCGTTATACACAAGACTAATTCCCATGTATAACAAAATATACATGAGTCTCGCAATTTAATGTATACCAGGTTTAAACCAGAATGTTGATATACAGCCAAGTGTGGGGCTTGCTACTCCCTCAATGGATTTATCGTAACATACATTAATGATTAATTAAATGGTAAAATATTATCTCAAGGCATATGTGCCTTGATTCGATGTTGTATTAAAGAATAAGAAATGAGGTTTAAATGGAAGAAAAAGATATAAAAGAAGCTGAAGAAAATAAGGAAGAAACAACTGCTGTTGATGAAACTGTTGAGACTGTAAGTGAAGATAATAAGATTGAAGTTGATAAAAAGGCTCCCGCTAAGAAGAATACGGTATATGTAGTAGCTGCACTTGTAGCAATTGCAATTTTATTGGTTCTAGTGTTTACAAATGTTAAGAAGGATAATACTTATAAGTTGAGTTCTATTTATCCAACATACTTTGCAGAGGTAGATGGTGAAATTAAGTTACCAAAGGATTGGGCTTATACTGAAGTAGGGCAATTATTCAAGAATGAAGATAATAAGCTTACTTTAGTTGGTCAAGTTCTAGGAGCTGAAATGAGTGAAGAGGATTTTGCGACTACTGTTGATGCCTTGAAGAATTATTATGAATTAAGTGAGATTACTGTTAATGGTAATACTGGCTACAAGGTTCATACAGAGGATGAAAGCGGAACTTTTGATATTTGTATTTTCCATAATGGTAGCACTTATCTTCAAATTGGTTTGATGAATGTGAGTGAAGATGAGGTTAATACAATTATCAATAGTGTTAAATTTTAATTGTTAAAGGAGGTACAAAAATGTACGAATATACAAATGTTTATTCAAATAATGGGCTAACATTTAGTGAATATTTAAGAAAAGTGTTCTTAACTGTTAGTGTTGGTTTAGGTATTACAGCTGTTATTAGTTTTGTGATTAGTGAGTTCTTTATGGAAGCACTTCTTACACGTTACGGCGCTGCTTTTGCGACTGTTTCTCTAATGGCTATGATTGGTGAGTTTGTGATTGCGATTGTCTTTGCGGCTAGACTTACAAAGATGTCAAAATCTTCAGCTTGGACTTGTTATATCTTGTACTCAGTATTAACTGGTATCAGTTTGTCTATGGTTCTATATGCCTATACTGAGACTTCTGTGTGGGTAACTTTCTTGGTTACTTGTGGTATGTTTGTGGTTTTATCTTTAATTGGTAATAACACAAATGTAGATTTATCAAAGTTCTCAGGCATTATCGTACCAGGCTTGTTGGCTATTATCATTGTTTCTATTGTGAATGTAATTTTCTTTAGAAGCCAAATGGTTCAATGGGTTGTAAATTATCTTGGTATTATCTTATTCTTGTTCTTGATTGCGTATGATATGCAAAAGTTAAGAAACTTATACAACGTCGGTTTACAGGATGCTTCTATCAATGATGCACTTATGATTTATGGAGCGTTCCAACTATATCTTGATTTCATTAACTTATTCTTAAGATTACTTCAAATCTTTGGTAAGATGAAAAACAGTGATGACTAATATCTAAACAAATTAATAAAGGCTCTCTTATAACTGAGAGCTTTTATTGTTGGTTTATATTTACTCCAAAACATGGAGTTATTATTTGTTCGAGCCCGTGACGTGTTAAAATTTATTAACTTTATGCATAGTGCAAATCGACCGCCCGTCGAATTAATGGATCCAGCTACTTTTGAGTTTGAAACTCTTTTGTCGTTGACGTGTTTGTATAAGCAAACTTTACGCGTAGCTACGTGCCGCTCGTCCAGCGGCTTGTTGACTTGCTATTTCAATACCTCTATTTCTTATATTTATGGCCGCGTTGACATCTCTATCAAGTACAACACCACACTCAGGACATATCCAACTTCTTTCATCAAGTGCTAATTTTTCTCTAACATAGCCACAATTACTGCATTTTCTTGATGAAGGGTAATTTTTATCAATTTTAACCAGTTTCTTTCCTCTATCTTCCATCTTGTAATTTAAGATTTCTAAAAAATTATGATATGCGTTGTCATTGGTGGCTTTGCCAAGCTTTCTATATGTAACTATCTCTGAGAAATTGATATCTTCCGCAAATACATAATCATATTTATCAGCAAGTTCCTTTGATGTTTTATGTAAGAAATCATTTCTTTTATTCGCCACATGTCTTTGAGTTTTACAATATCTTGTTAATAACTTTTGACGTGGCTTATTATCATTTCTTAGCTCAGTAAATTTCTTTTGCATAGCTAAAATTTCTTTATCATAATCCCTTATAAGTGTTGGCTTTTTAGGACTTTCTCCATTATTGTCAACATAGAATTTGTTGGAAGAATAATCTAGTCCTATTGAATTGTTTAAGTCAAGACTTTTATCTACTGTTCTATTTTTCTTTCTAAATAAGACATTCGCAAAATACTTTTCATCAATTGTTCGATAAACTGTAATGCTAATAAATTTTTCTACTTGGTCATAATCACGTTTATTGAATAATTTAATATGACCAATAGATGGCAAGTAGAGAGTATGATTGGAAATTACATCTTCAATCGATTCAACATATTTACAATAATTAGTTTTAAATTCAAATCTATTAGCCAATTTTTTCTCTTTTTTAAGTTTTTGTATAATATCTAGTTCGCAAAATAGAATTGTATTATCAACAGATATTAGATTAGAATCAATATTTCTTGCTTCTTTTATGATTTCAAAACCCGAAATGGTATATTTATCCTTAATTTGATTTAAATAAATATCATCAAATTTCTGTACACAAGAAATTGTTTTGTCTAATAATTTTGTTTGCGTTTTATTTGGCTTTAAACGAAGTATATAAGTTCTGTACATGTATTTTCCATCCTTTATACTTCTTTATTGCTGTGAAACTTGAAAATTCCTACCCCAAATCGTAAAAAAGTTTAATTTTTAATTATTTTCATATGTTTTAGGTGCGAATCCCGTACCTAAGCATCTATTTTTATTCTTTGAATAAAAATACTCTTAATGAGGGACTAGGGTTGAATCCATGTTACTTAAATGAAAAAACACTCCTTAATGGAGTGTTTAGAACTAAATGGTGATTCTCCAGGGATTCGAACCCTGGACCCTCTGATTAAGAGTCAGATGCTCTACCAACTGAGCTAGAGAATCAAATCTGGTGATAGGTACGGGATTCGAACCCGTGAATGCTGCCGTGAAAGGGCAGTGTGTTAAGCCGCTTCACCAACCTACCAATACAAATGGCGCCCGAAACAGGACTCGAACCTGTGACCTGCCGGTTAACAGCCGGACGCTCTACCGACTGAGCTATTCGGGCACTCGTGTTTGCCTATTTATATTAGCATAGCTTCATACCAATAGCAACATTTTTTTAAAAAAAATTAAAAAAATATACCAAAATCACCTTTTAGCCTGTGAAAAATTGCTATTGGTATGCCCGAATAGCACCTTAGTCAACTCTTAAGAGCGTCCGGCTGTTTAACCATAGTGATTAACAGGTTCTTACCCTGTTTCAAGCACCATTTGCATATACACTGCCTTTTCACTCATTCATGGGTTCTTAATCCTGTATGTAAAGTTGCTAATATAACCATATACAATTGGTGAAAATATTAAAATCTTCATTCTCCTTTGGGTATAGAATGTAAACAAGAGGTTAGTGTTATGAACAAATATATATTAAAAAACGGAATCATTCTTGATGGTAGCGAGAATATGAAGCCATACAAGGCCGATATTTTTGTAAATAATGGAATAATAGAAGATATCATCACAAATGGAAAAAGTCCTTCAGAGTGCTCAGAAATCGATTTAGATGGTAAATACATCATGCCAGGTCTAATTAATATGCATGTGCATCTAGCTGGTAATGGTAAGCCACAAAAGAAACAAAGAGACAATGAAAAATTAGTGAAGAAAGTCTTTGCGACACCTATTGGTAGATTTGCAGCTACAAAGTTGGTTGAAAATTATGCCAAGATTGAACTAATGTCTGGTGTAACAACCATTAGAACAGTTGGTGGTTTAAGAGATTTAGATACAAAGACAAGAGATAAAATCAATAAAGGTTTACTTGATGGACCAAGAATTATTGCCAGCAACGAAGCTATTTCTGTACCAGGAGGTCATATGGCAGGATCAGTAGCTGTTGCTTGTCACAATCCTGAAGAAGCCATTGCTCAAATAGAAAAGTTAAAGGGCGAAAAAGTTAACTTAATCAAATTAATGATTACAGGTGGTGTTATGGATGCCAAGGAAAAGGGTGTTCCTGGTCAAATGAAAATGAGTCCTGAGATTATTAAAGCATGTTGCGATAAGGCTCATGAATATGGTTTTATTGTATCTGCTCATGTTGAAAGTCAAGAAGGTGTAAAAATTGCCCTTGAGAATGGTGTTGATTCAATCGAACATGGTTCTGTAATGGATGATGAGTGTATTGAACTATTCAAGAAAAACAATGCTTTCATGATTTGCACTGTATCACCTGGCATTCCATATGCTTTATTTGATCAAAGTGTTTCCCATACAAGTGATGTTGAAAAGTTTAATGGTGAGCTTGTATTGAATGGCTTCATCGAAGGTGCTAAAACATGTCTTAAGAATAATATTCCAGTAGGTCTAGGTAATGATGTGGGTTGCCCTTGGATTGCTCAATATGATTTCTATAGAGAACTTGTATATTTCCATAAATA
Organism: uncultured Erysipelotrichaceae bacterium; assembly: GCA_934675465.1. GTDB lineage: Bacteria > Bacillota_I > Bacilli_A > Erysipelotrichales > Erysipelotrichaceae > Colivicinus. The sequence goes on from CAKUQM010000002.1 coordinate 22,042, forward strand.
TGTTGGCGCTACAAATACCCAGGCCTTACATACCGCAACACTTGTAAACGCAAAGCTAGCTGGTATTGATAAGGAAACCGGTTCTATTGAGAAGGGTAAGTGTGCTGATTTGATTGTTTGCAAGAATAATCCACTAGATAATTTAAATAACTTAAGAAAAGTCGATATGGTTATCGCTAGGGGTAAGGTTTATGGCAATCCAAAGGTTAAGCGTAATGCTTATGTCGATTCTTATCTAGATGAATATATGAACTAGTATGAAATATATAAAACTTGGTAAAACTGATATTGAGGTATCAAAGATTTGTTTAGGCTGTATGGGCTTTGGTGATGATAGCATGTATAAATGGTCACTGGGTCCAAAGGATACTAAGGAAATTGTTGCTTATGCATATGCCAAAGGCATTAATTTCTTTGATACTGCTAATCAATATTCTAATGGTACTAGTGAAGAATATTTGGGTAGGGCAATTAAAGACCTTGGCATTAGAAGAGAAGATGTAATTATCGCTTCTAAGGTATTTTTCAATGAAGGCGGTTTATCTAAAGAAGCTATTAAAAGAGAAATTGATCAAAGTTTATTGAGATTAGGTACCGATTATCTTGATCTATATTTGATACATCGTTTTGATTATAATATTCCAATTGAAGAAACGATGGATGCCTTAAATGATTTGGTTAAATCAGGTAAGGTGAGGTCTTTGGGTTCTAGTAGTATCCTTGCTTATCAAATGTTGATGTATCAAAATTTAGCTAAAGAAAAGGGCTATGCAAGATTTGAGGTGATGGAGAATCATTATAATCTTCTTTATCGTGAGGAAGAAAGGGGGATGATTCCATTGTGTAAGGAATTAGATGTTTCACTCATACCTTACTCACCACTAGCTGCAGGTCATTTAGCAAGAATTAATTGGGATAGTGATAGTATTCGTAGTCTTAGTGATGATGTTGCGAAAAGAAGATATGGCGCATCTGAAGATGTTGATAAGTTGATTGTTGAAAGAGTTGCCGAGTTGGCGAAGAAAAGAAATATCAAGATGAGCGAGGTTGCTTTGTCTTGGCTATATAAAAAAGGTGTTGCTTCACCTATTATAGGTGCTAGTAAGACTAAATATATTGATGATGCGATTAATGCATTAGATATTGAATTAAATGATGAGGAAGTAGCTTATTTAGAAGAATTATATGTGCCTCATCCATTAAAGGGACCAATTATTAAAAACTAAGGACGTGAGTGTCCTTAGTTTTGCATATTAATATGTTCTTCTTCTAACATTGGATAAGTGATTAGATCACTTGAATCCAAGTTCTCCTTGTGCATATCAACACCAGAAATTTGATGATTGTTGTAGGTAGTGTAGTAATAAATACCTTTAGCCAAGTCACATGCTGATGTGTAGATGGTGTATTCATAAGCTTCCTTAACTTTGCAACAACCATTTTGTTGTTCAACACTATGTAGAATGTGGAAAAGTTGATTTAGACCATTGTCTGATAATGAGAAGTGATTAGTAAAGGCAACTTTGACAAAACGAGACATGCTTGATAAGTCACCTGGTAGGCCAAGTCCTCCCATTCCTCTTGAGTATTTTGTTAATTCAACACCTTCAAAGTTATTAACAGGATCTGCTGATGATAGGTGTTGATAGTTGTTTAGGTTGAACATTTGTAGTTCAAATGGTGGGTTGTTAGTTAAGACATTAACTGGATCATCATAAACTTTTACACCATCTTTAACAGATTCAACAACAATAGATTTGTAGCCATCACTCACATACCAATGCATCTGAGTTGGTGGATATTTGTCGTTGATAGAATCTTTAGATAAGTTAATGTTTTTAAATAATTCCTTAGCTTCATCTAATGTTTTACATTTAGATAATACATATGGGATTAGTTCAAATTGGGCGATATTTATCTTAGTATCGTCTACGTCTCTATAAACACAATTACCAACAAAGTTTAAGCCTGCCATACCTAGGCCATGTTCATTAATGGCATCAAAGTATAGGGGATAACCTTCTTGGATAATGCCTGCACCGATTATGGCAGGGTGTTTAGCAATGTTTTCTTCATGTTTGAATGAGAAAGAATAGTTTCTTGGTGTGATAACGATTTCTTGACCATATGAGAAGTCAAAGTCTAGGTTACGTCCAAAGAAACCTTTAAATGAAGCAGCTGTACACATACTTTTTACCTTCCTTTCATCTTTATTATAGAACTATTAGCGTTTTTTTATATCTTTTATGCTAGAATACAAGTGTTAATTGCGTTGAAGAGAAGAGTAGCTTGTGTAGTTTCTTAAAGAGAGGGGTCGGTTGGTGTAAGATCTTAGGGACAGCGTGTGAAAAAGGACTTGGAGCAAATCGTAGGCTTGCGTTAAAAGCATGAAAGATACAAACAAAGGTGGTACCGCGCATTTTAGCGCCCTTGGGCTACCTTTTTTATTTTTATTTAAAGGAGAAGAGATGGAAAGAAAGTTTAACGATCAACAATTGGCAAGAAGAAAAAAGTTAGATGATTTAGTTGCGAAGGGCATTAATCCATTTGGTAATGCCTACACAAGAACTGCAAACAGCAAGAGTATCAAGGATACTTATGGTGCATGTTCTAAGGAAGAATTAGAAGAGAAGAAGGTAGAGGTTTCTATCGCTGGTAGAATCATGTCAAAGAGAAGAATGGGCAAGATGTGTTTCATGCATGTTCAAGATCGTTATGGTTTGATTCAACTTGTTATTAACAAGAATGATTTAGGTGAGGAACCTTATGAATTAGTTAAGGCTAGTGATGTTGGTGATATCGTTGGTATTGAAGGCAGAGTTTATCGCACTAATCCAACTGAACAAAATCCTCAAGGTGAGTTGTCAGTTTATGTTTTAAAGTATACACATTTGACTAAGGCACTTAATCCTTTCCCTGAAAAATTCCATGGTTTAACAGATATTGAAGAAAGATATAGAAGAAGATATTTAGACTTGATCATGAATGAGGATTCAAAAAGAGTTGCGTTCATGCGTCCTCAAGTATTAAATGCGATTAGATCTTTCTTGGCTTCAAGAGATTTCGTAGAGGTTGAAACACCAGTTTTAACCTCATTGTTGACAGGTGCTAGTGCTAGACCATTTGTTACTCACCATAATGCTCAAGATATTGATATGTATTTAAGAGTCGCTCTTGAATTAGATTTAAAGAGATTACTTGTTGGTGGTATGGAAAAGGTTTATGAGATTGGTAGAACTTTTAGAAATGAAGGTATGGATCCTCAACATAATCCTGAGTTTACTTTGATGGAATTATATGAAGCATATTCTAATCTTGAGGGTATGATGGAAATTACTGAGAGCATGTATAAGTATATTGCTGATAATGTTTGTCATAAGAGAACTTTCAAGTATTTAGGTCACGAGATCAGTTTAGATGGTGATTGGAAGAGAGTTTCAATGACTGATGCAATTAAGGAAAAGACTGGTATCGACTTTAAGCAACAAATGTCTTTTGAAGAAGCTTGTGCTTTAGCTAAGGAACATGGTATTGAGGTTGAGAATCACTTTACAACAGGTCATATCATTAATGCTTTCTTTGAGAAGTATGTAGAGGAAACTTTGATTCAACCTACTTTCTTATATGGTCATCCAATTGAGATTTCACCACTAACAAGAGCTAATGAAGAAGATCCTCGTTTCGTTGATCGTTTCGAATTATTCATTTCAGGTCATGAGTGTGCAAATGCTTATACTGAGTTAAATGATCCAATTGATCAATTAAAGCGTTTTGAGGATCAATTAAAGGCTAAGCAATTAGGTGATGATGAAGCTAGTGATATCGATATGGATTTCGTTGAGGCTCTAGAATATGGTATGCCACCTGCAGGCGGTATCGGCTATGGTATCGATAGAATGGTAATGTTGTTTACTGAGTCTGAGTCTATTAGAGATGTTATCTTGTTCCCTACAATGAAGCAATTGAATGGCAATAAGGCTGCTAAGGTAGCTCCTGTTAAGACAACTGCAGATGGTGAAAAGGTTGATTTCTCTAATGTAAAGATTGAACCAATTTTCACTGAGATGGTTGATTTTGATACATTTGCTAAGTCAGATTTCCGTGTTGTTAAGATTTTGGCTTGTGAGGCTGTTGAAAAGAGTAAGAAGCTTCTTAAGTTCACTTTGGATGATGGCGAAAGAAAAGATCGTGTTATCCTAAGTGGTATTCATGATTATTATGAACCAGAAGAGTTAGTTGGTAAGACTGCTGTTGCGATTGTTAACTTACCTCCAAGAAAGATGATGGGTATTGATTCTGAGGGCATGTTAATTTCTGCAGTACATGAGGAAGATGGTCATGAAGGTCTTAACTTGTTAATGTTAGATAACAAGATTCCTGCTGGTGCTAAGTTATATTAATTTAGTTTAATTAAGGACGTAGCTTAATAAGTTGCGTCTTTTAATTTAGAATAACCGTTGACCTATACGTGGCGTATGCGCTTATACTGTCATCAAGAAAGGTGAGGTAGACACATGTTGTTAAATGAAATAGCGAACGAAGTAGGAATGACTAAGCGTGCCATTAAGTATTATGAAGAGAAAGGTTTGTTATCAGTAAACAAAAGTAATAATGGTTATCGTGATTATTCCACAAATGATGTTGATACTTTAAAAAGAATTTCAGTTTATAGAAAATTAGGAGTTAGCGTTAAAGATATAAAGAATTTGTTGGAAAATAATGATAAAGATGTTCTTGTTCGGATTTATAACGAAAAGATGCAAGATAAAATCTTACAAGACAATGAACTTAATGCTTTAAAACAATTTATAGAAGATAATGATGTAAATAAAATAGACAAGATGTTAGATTATCAAAGTGTTGAGGATGCAATTGAGTCTTTGTTGCCTGATAAAGAATGGGGTGATTATTTAAAGAGTCATTTTAAACCATTTCTTAATATAAGATTAGAAACTACTGAACAGAAACAGGCTTTGCGAAACATTTTGACGTATTGCGATGAAACAACATTAAAAATACCTCTTATTATGAGAATGGGTATGAAAATTAATAGTGGTGTGAGTAAGGAAACAAGAACCGCAGATGAAATGATAGCTTATTATCGTGATATGAGCGAAAGTGAATATGATAGGTTAAAAGAAATGACGTTGCAAGGTGTCAAAATTAAATCAGGAATACTAAAATATCACCCTACCTTTGTAGCACAAAGAAAGCTACAAAAAGAATTTCAGAATAAAGGATATAACGATATATTGATTCCTAATATGATAGCTTTATCACCTTTGTATGCTGAATATAAAGCGAATCTAGATAAGGTGAATGACAAAATTTGTAGAGAGCTAGGTCTTTATTATGATAGTAACTATAACTTAGTTATTAAAAAATGAAATTGTAAAAAAAGCTGAAATATAATTCTTTTAACGAATATTTCAGCTTTTTTATTAGATTTTCACCGCTAACTACCATATAATAGTAGTATGAGGAGAGAATATGATAGTTACATATCAAATGTTAAAGGAATCATTGAGCGATTATAAGAATCCTGATAATAAGATTAAGAGAATGAGTGATGGTGGTGAGATTGTTAAGCTTACAAAGAACTTGTATGAAACAAATGTTAATACACCAGGTCATTTGGTTGCGGATGCCATTTATTCGCCATCTTATTTATCATTTGATTATGCCTTGTCTTATTATGGTTTAATTCCTGAAATGGTTTATACTTATACCAGTGCGACTTTTAATAAGAAAAAGAAGAAACAATATATAAACAAGCTTGGTACCTTTACTTATAGAGATGTTCCATCTAAGGTTTATCCTTATGGTATCAATATTAAGGAAGAAGGTGATTATACATATTTGCTTGCCTGTCCTGAGAAGGCAATATGTGACAAGCTTTATACAATTAAGCCAGTTAAGAATAAGAAGGAAATGTATAATCTACTATTTGTTGATTTAAGAATAGATGAAGATGAGTTTAAAGAATTAAATTTTGATGATTTAAATAAACTATGTGATTTATATAGTTGTACTAATTTAAAGTTATTAAAGAAAGTTGTAGGAGATTTTGATGAACACAGTATTGGAACAAATGATTGAATCTTATAATCCTAAAAACAATGATGAAAAACGCAATGTGATTAAGGAGGTAATGCAGGAAATTGTACTTTGCGGTTTAAGCAAAGCTGGTTTCTTTAATGTGGCAGCTTTTTATGGTGGTACTGCGTTACGTATTTTTTATGGCCTTGATCGTTTTTCTGAAGATTTAGACTTTTCGCTATTGATAAAAGATAAAGAATTTGATTTATCAAAGTATTTTCCAGTTTTAAAAGAAGTGGTTTCTTCATATGGCCTTGATGTGGATATTGAACTTAAAAACAAAACCAAAGACTCTTATGTACAATCGGCATTTTTAAAAGGGGATACCATTGAACACTTTTTGTTGTTTTATCCTAACGATTTAGTTGAAGGGATAAATAAAAATGAGAAGGTAAAGATTAAATTTGAAATCGATACCATGCCACCTGGTTTGGCAACTTATGAGACAAAATATAGATTGTTACCTACTCCTTATGGTGTAAAGCTTTATGATGAATCTTCTTTGTTTTCAGGGAAGATTCATGCGGTTATTTGCCGTTCATGGAAATCAAAAGTGAAGGGCCGTGATTTGTATGATTATATATTTTACCTTTCTAGAAAATCTAAATATAATCTTCCACATTTAAGGGAAAAATTAATCGATTCTGGTTTTATCGATAAGGAAACAAAACTAGATAATGACGATATTAAGAGAATTCTTATTGATAGATTTAATGAAATTGATTTTGAAGCTGCTAAGAATGATGTAGTTCCTTTTATAAAGGATACAAATGTTTTAGATATTTGGTCTAAAGAATTCTTTGTGGATATTACTACAAATCTATTATCAATAAACTAAATATTTTGCTTATAAACGGTTAATAGTGTCAAAAATATTTGGCTTGATGAACTCTTCGATATTTTAATGCTCAATTTTTAATCAAATACGTTTATCTATTGACAGCGGTTACATTTTTTGATACATTAAACCTGCAAAAGAAATTAGGAGTTGCTACTGTTAATTCAGGCTACATCCGTAATGTACATCTTTTTGATGTTCATGGCGAATGTAGCTTTTTGTTTTGAAAGAGGGGAGCAATTATGAGAATCACCAAAATAATAAACAACGGTCTTGTTAAAATTAATGATTCAGATGGAAAAGAATGTATCGTTATGGGAAAGGGGATTGGCTTCAATAAAAAGATAGGGGATGAAATCAGAAAAGATCAGATTGAAAAAGTATACCGCATGGACGATCCTAATACGCAAAATCAATTTACTGACTTAATATCTAAAATTCCTTTAATTCACATCGAAGTAGCAAGCATGATCGTCGAATATACTGAAAATGCACTTGGTAGAAAACTCAGAGATGGGATATATGTAGCTCTAACCGATCATATTGATTTCGCTTTAGAACGTATAGAGAAAAATATACCTTTAAAAAACACAATGCTATCAGAAATCAAAACATACTATCCTGGAGAATATCGTATTGGTTTGGAAGCTCTTAATATTGTTAAAAGAGAATTAGGAGTAAAACTCCCTGAGGATGAAGCGGGATATATTGCCATCCATATCATTCAATTTTCGTCAGAAACAGAAACTTCAGATTTTGCTGATATTTCGGTGAGAGTAATACACAACATATTAAATATTATAAGATATACATTTTCCTTGGAATTAAATCCTGATTCCATCGCCTATGAACGTTTAGTGACTCATATCAAATACTTTGTAAAAAGAATCATTGATGGCGGTAAGAAAGAAAAAATATCTGAAAGTGAATTTTTGAATAAAATGAGGTCATATTTTGACAAAGAATATAAATGTTGTTTAAAAATCAAGAAAAGTTTGTATGTAGAATTCGGATACGAAATGGAAGACGATGAAATGATGTATCTATGTGTCCATATTCGCAGAGTTTTAGAAGACAGATAAAAAAGAAATCGGCCGTTTCTTATTTATATTATCACCATTGCAGAAAGGAGAATATTATGAACTATCAAGAACTTGCAATGAAAATTTTAGAATACGTTGGTGGAGAAGAAAATGTCAGCGACGTATACCATTGTGCTACTAGGCTTCGTTTTAGTTTGATTGATCGCAGCAAAGCAAAACCAGATAGAATCGAAAAACTGTCTGGAGTATCTGGTGTAATGACCAAAAACGGTCAGTTTCATGTGATCATAGGAACAGACGTTCCTAGCGTTTATCGACCAATCTCAGAAAAGGTTGATAAAACTAAATCGAGTATAAAAAAGAACGAAATTAAAGAAAAAGGGGATTGGAAAGCGAAATTTATTGATACGGTCTCTGGAATTTTCTCGCCAACACTTCCTGCGCTAGCCGCTTCTGGTATGTTGAAGGTCGTTTTGGCGTTGCTATTGACTTTTGGTTGGTTAACACAAGAAAGCAGTACTTATCAAGTTATCAACTTTATGGCTGATGCGACCTTCTACTTTTATCCAGTGTTAATTGCTTTTTTTGCAGCGAAGAAATTTAACTGTAATCAAGTCTTAGCTGTAATGCTCGCTTGCGCGCTAGTGCACCCTAATTTCGTTTCTATGGTTGCAAATAGCCAAGAAACAAAGGAAGCAATAACCGTATTTGGATTGCCTATCTATAACGCAACATATTCTAGTACCGTCATTCCTATTATCTTAGGGGTAGCACTAATGAGTTTTGTAGAACCGATTGCAGATAAGATAAGTCCAAAACCAGTAAAATTTTTTATCCGCCCTTTAATAACGATGTTTGTAACGGGGATTGCTACTTTGTGTGTTCTAGGACCATTAGGAAGCATTCTTTCTAAATATTTAGCAAATTTGATGAAAGGCATTGATTCAGTTGCTCCTTGGATAGTTCCAACTATCATGGGCGCAATCCAGCCATTTACAGTCATTACGGGTACAGGAGGAGGATTCTTTACTATCGCCATCAATAACAGAATGACTATTGGTTACGATTCTGCTTTTTATCCTGGATGGTTAGCATCTAATGTTGCCGTTGGCGCAGCAACTTTAGGATTCGCGGCTAGAACTAAGGATAAAGAAATGAAACAACTTGCTACTTCAACAGGTATAACTGCAGTATGTGGAATCACAGAACCGGCATTATATGGTGTTAATATTAACCGTATGCGTAATATGATTGCTTGTATGGTAGGTGGTGCTGCTGGTGGACTTTTTATGGGTATTCTTGGAGTTAAAAACTTCTATGGCGGATCTCCTGGCATATTGACCTTGCCAAGCTACATGAGTCCTGATTATCCAATGGCTAATTTCGTATTTGCTTGTATTGGATCAGTTATCGCTTTTGTTGTAAGCTTTGCAATTGCTTATATTTTCTATAAATCAGATGACAATAAAGTTAATATTTTGAAAGATAAAGAAAACAACGAGGAACATTTAAACATCACATTAAATGCCCCTGTCAACGGTAAAAGTGTCGAAATAAGAACAGTTAATGATTCAACATTTGCGAATGAAATTATGGGGAAAGGGATTGCAATAATTCCTGAAGATGGCAAAGTATATTCTCCAGCCAACGGAAAAATAGTTTCAGTTTTTCCTAGCAAACACGCTATTACGATTAAAACGGATGATGGGGTAGAATTATTAATTCACATCGGTATTGACACAGTTAATTTAAAGGGTAAATATTTCGAGTCGAAAGTCAGTGATGGTCAAGATGTCGAAGCCGGAGATTTATTGCTGATATTTGATAAAGACCAGATCGTAAAAGAAGGATATGATCCTACTGTTGTAATGTTTGTAACTAATAGTGAAAAGTATGATGTAATCAAAAATTCATTGGTCGAAGAAAGCATAACTATCAATAATACTGTTCTTGAGTTAGGTTGGAGGTAATCTTTGTGAATTTTCCAAAAAGATTTTACTGGGGTGGAGCTGTTGCCGCTAACCAGTGTGAAGGTGCATGGGATGAAAAAGGACGAGGTATGACCATTACGGATGTAATGACTAAGGCGGAGCCCAAAAGCATCCGTCTTACATCTTACATTGATGATGAAAAATGTGGCCACTTAAAAAAACGAAATGAAAAATTGCCTCCAGGCTCACATTATGGTGTTATAGAAGGAGTATATTATCCAAACCATGTAGGAATCGATTTTTACCACAGATACAAAGAAGATATTGAGCTTTTTTCTGAAATGGGATTCAACATGTTTAGATTATCTATTTCTTGGACCAGGTTGTATCCAAAAGGAATAGAACAATCACCTAATCCAGATGGAATTGCATATTATAAAGAACTTCTGAAGGAATTAAATAATAAAGGAATCAAACCACTAGTAACGCTACATCACCTTGAAACGCCTTTATTTTTAGAAGAAGAATACGGAGGATGGTTAAATCGGTATACGGTTGATTGTTATGTGAAATATGCAGAAACTTGCTTCAAAGAATTTAAAGGTCTTGTAAATTATTGGTTAACTTTCAACGAAATAAACAATACCATTGCCTTTATGCAGATGTTTACAAACACAGAAACAGATAAAGATTACAGAGAAGCATATCAGAAATTACATAATCAATTTGTCGCAAGTGCCAAAGCGGTAAAGTTAGCCCATTCTATTGACCCTGATAATAAGGTTGGGTGTATGTTGAGCGGATTGGTATATTATCCTGGAACATGTGATCCTGCCGACGTTCTTAATACGAGATTTAAATTCGAAAAAGATGTTTTGTATTGTTCGGATGTCATGTGCAAAGGCGAATATCCAATGTTCGCTAAAAGATTATGGAATGAGCATAAAGTTGATTTAGATATTGCGAATGATGACTATGAAATCATTAAAAATGGACGAGTCGATTTTTATACTTTTTCATATTACAATTCCACAGTATCTTCAATACACAAAACAGATGATGAGGTATCTGGAAATTTATCTAAAGGATTAAAAAATCCTTATCTTAAATATTCTGAATGGGGATGGGCTTGTGACCCTATCGGTTTAAGGCTTTTCTTAAACACAATTTATGACAGATACAAGTTACCTTTGATGATTACAGAAAATGGATTAGGCGCCAAAGATGTATTGGAAGAAGATGGAACGATTCACGATCCTTATCGAATCGAATATATCAAAAAACATATCGTGGAAATGAATAAATCAATTGAGGATGGAGTAGATCTAATTGGATACTTGCCATGGGCACCGATTGATTTGGTATCAGCTTCAACCGGTGAAATGTCTAAACGTTATGGATTTATATATGTTGATCTTGATGATGAAGGGAATGGAAGTTTAAAACGTTACAAAAAAGATTCTTTTTATTGGTATAAGAAAGTTATCGCATCAAATGCAAAAATTTTAGAATAGGGTTTATTTATCATTAGTTGAGTTTTATAGTAAACTACATTCAAGAAAAATCGCATGTCAAAGCTTCCTTAATCAGGAAGCTTTGACTCATCAAATAATCCGGGGGTTTGGCAAAAACCTTGGGTGGTTATTTGTTTGGCAAGTGTTTTACTAGCATTTTAGAAAAAACTAAGTAAATCTAGAACAATTAAATTTATGAAACTTTAATGTTCTTAAATGATTTTAAAATCCAATCGTAATTGTCTTTAAGAGCATCCATATCACCTTGGGCTATTAAAGAATAAAAAGAATTTCCACTACCCATATAGATACAAGCTAGTCCATAATCATCATATCGATAAATAGCATGTTTATTGTCATTTACAAGTAAAGTACATCCACCTTCAAATAGTGCTGTACTTTCATACCATTTTCTCAAATCAGAAAAAGATTTATTATTTTTATTATATAATTCTTGAATTTTTATTAGATAATTATCGCCTCTTAAATCAACATTATCTGAAGCCAACACTTTTTTCTCAATGCTTATATCACTTGGATACTCAATAGTTAAATCTTTAAATTTATATTTCGATAGTGAGGTTGCAGATGAACATGCAAAGAGAAACAAGGAAAGTGCTACTACACTTAATATTTTTTTCATATTTTCGTCCTCCTTTAAAAAATCTAAAAATATTGAATAAAATAATTTATATCATCATCACCATTCTTGTACCTAGCTATATTGAATCTAATCATAAAGTAAAAGTCTTTCTTATTATCTTAATATTATAAGTTACAACTTAAAAGTTCAATATCTAATTTGGTCATAACAGAAAGGCTTTTTATCGTATTAATTTAATATATTCAGGTAATAACTCTTTAACTCTTTGAGGGTTTCTATCTTTATAATAATCCAATACCATTTAATATATTAATTGGGAGTCAGTTAAAGAATTACTATCTTTAAAATCTTTTGAAGACAAATTAAAGTTGCGTATTTTTGTTTAACTTAACCTTCCTAGTCCGGCAGCAAATATCAATTATTGCCGAACTAGGAATAAGAAATATATAATAATGATATCAATTCGGCAGTATTGTATAATTACTGCCGAACTAGGAAAATGGAGGTATCGCTTTGAATAATTTAAATTGTTTAGATGGATTAAAAGATAAAAGTAGTTTTACTAGACAAGATTTGTTGCAATCTTTTCATGATAGTGGCTATTTGATAAGTGATGCTTCTTTTAATAAGAAAATTATGTCAATGTTGAAAAAAGGCGAGATTGTTCGTTGTGGTAGAAACTTATATTGTTTGCCGCAAAATGAAAAACGTGTATATATTCATGAATATTCTGAATTAGCTAATGAATTAGTAAAGATAATGAAAGAGCATTATCCTTTGTTAGATTTTTGTATATTTGAGAAGTATCAATTAAATCAATTTGTAAATCATCTAATAGCTAAGAATACAATATTTTTGTCCGTTGAAGCAGAGGCTATGGATTTTGTTTTTATGACATTGAGAGAATATTATCCGGGTAAGGTGTTAGTTAATCCGACTTCTGATATTTTCCACCGTTATTGGTGTGAGAATATGATAGTTATCACAAAATTAACTACCGAAGCTCCAAAAGGATTGGGCGAGAAATGGCATACGAGGTTAGAGAAGCTTTTGGTTGATGTGGTATCTGAACGTTTGTTGGTAGAGACTATAGGTGGAAGTGAATATCCATATATTTTTGGCGATGCGTTTATGTATTTTGTGATAGATGAGAAATGTTTGTTTAGGTATGCAAGACGTAGAGGTTGTGAACAAAAAGTAAGGAACTTAGTTGAAGATGCTAAAAATATATGTTATGAACCTTTATATGCCACAAAACCAAACTAGTTATCCACTTTTCCACGTTGATAATGGCAAAAATATGGCAATAAATTGAGAAAACATCCGACTCTTATTTCGGTAGAATGAAGTTAATGAATAAATTTTGTTTAAATGGCAGAACGAATTATTTGATTTAATGTTGCATTAAAGGTTAAGAGGAGAAAAATGTTAAAAGAAATAAATTTTGTGGAAGAACATATTAGGGAATTACAAAAGATTAGTGGATGTGATCCGGCCTTATTAGAGCGTGCAGTGTATGCGTTTGGATTACTAGAAACATTGGCGAGAGTTGGATTGCCTTTTATTTTTAAAGGGGGAACTTGTTTAATGCTTTTGATGGAAAAGCCACGTAGATTGTCAACTGACATTGATATAATTGTTGAACCGGGGATAGATATAGATAATTATTTAGAACTAGCTTCTAAAATTTTTCCATTCGAGAATGTAGATGAACAAATAAGAGTTGGAAAGAATAAAATAGTAAAACGTCATTTTAAGTTTGTTTATAATTCACCAATCAACAACAAACCTTTTTATATTCTTTTAGATGTTCTGTATGAACACAATCATTATTCAGAGATTATAAGTAAGGAAATCAAAAATGATTTACTGTTAACGGAAGCGGAATATATTAAGGTTAATTTACCATCGGCGAATTGTATGCTTGGTGATAAATTAACTGCTTTTGCTCCACACACCATTGGAATACCGTTAAATATTGGCAAAGATAAAGAGGTTATGAAACAATTTTATGATGTTGCATCACTAATAGATTTTATTACCGATTTTAAGACAGTAAGTTCTACATACAAAAAGATAGCATTAACCGAAATAGAATACCGAGGTTTAGAAATAAATGAAAGAGACTGTCTTTGGGATACTTTTAAAGCAGCACTTTGTATCGCGTCTCGTGGAAAAATTTACAAAGAAGAATATGTTGTATATGTTAAAGGTATTAGTGATGTTAGTGACCATATTTATGCTGAAAATTTTACGGGAGAAACAGCTGTTGTTAAAGCGGCAAAGATAATGTATTTAGTCTCTTGCCTTTTAACGAATACAGAATATCAAAAAGTCATTGATTATAGTTACTTTATAAATAGAAAGTTAAATCAAGAAAAACTAATGATATTTTATAAACTTAGGAAATCAGCTCCTGAGACTTACGCTTATATAATTAAAACTGATGAACTTCTATCAAATAGCAATATTTCTCTTAACAATATTATCTAAGGTAAAAATAAAGTGATATGTTTCATTAATTGAACAAAAGAAAGGCCACATATAGTGACCTTGATCTAATTAGTTAGTATAGTTATCAAAGTAACCTTGGATCCAAACAATAGGTGTACCCTTATCACCAGAACCTGATGTTAAATCACATAGTGAACCAATCAAGTCTGTTAATTGACGAGGAGTAGTACCTTGAGATGCCATGTTACCTACAAGATTACCATCTTTATGTTTAATTCTTTCAGAAATAGCTTCTTTTAATGCTTCACCACTTAAGTCCTTGAAATCATTATCAGCTAAGTATTTTAATTTTAATTCATTAGGTGTACCGATAAGACCATCCGTGAATGCAGGTGATACAACTGGGTCTGCAAGTTCCCAAATCTTACCTTGAGGATCCTTGAAGGCGCCATCACCATATACCATTACTTCAACATGCTTACCAGTCTTATCCAATAATTGTTTTTGAATATCTAATACTAGATCTTTACATTCATTAGGGAATAACTTGATAGTATCTTCAGTAGATTTGTTAGAACCTAATAGACCATATTTTGTGTTATAACCACTACCATCAACTGATTCAGTTAGGATGTCATCAAGACCATATACTACTTTAGCACCATTAGCTTTTAAGATACGTTTAGTACGTGCTCTTGTGTGGATATCGCATGTTAATACTTTATCTGTATAATCAAGAATTGCTTTTGCTTGGTTAGCGAAGATAACTTCAACTTCACAACCTTCAGCTTTAATTAATGAAGAATAGTAGTCAACATAGTCAACACCTGTGAATTCATGCTTATTTTCACCGAATAGTTCACGATATTTTTCAAGACTTAATACATCACTATATGGGTTAACACCTTTTTCATCGATTAAGTCTAAAGAGATTAATTGATTACCTACTTCATCACTAGGATAGCTTAACATTAATACAATTTTCTTAGCACCTCTAGCGATACCCTTTAAACAAATAGAGAAACGATTTCTAGATGTGATTGGGAAAATAACACCAATAGTATCTTTACCAAATTTGTTTTCAACATCTTTAGCGATAGCATCAACACTTGCATAGTTGCCTTGTGATCTAGCTACTACTGATTCAGTAACTGAAATAACATCACGATCTCTAATTTCGATGTTTTCACTTTCAGCTGCTTCAATGATGCTGTCAACAACAATTTTAGCTAAATCATCACCTTTTCTGATGATTGGGCATCTTACTCCTCTAGAAACTGTACCAATTTTTCTTTCCATAATAAAACTTCTCTTTCTTAAATTATTTATAAAATTGTTTTGTTGTAAGATATTTCTTACAACTTATTATAGCAACCTTTTTTCTTGACTTACAATAATTTTTACATGTTTTTCAATATTCAAATGATAGTATTTTCAAAAAAGCGCAAAAAAAAGACAAGGACTTATCCTTGTCTTAAATAGAATTACATTAATGAACGATATAATGCTTCAATATCTTCAACTGTGCATTCTCTTGGGTTACCAGGACGGCAAGCATCGTTGAATGCATCGATTGATAATTGGTGAAGGTCTTCTTCCTTAACAACACCCTTTAAAGAGCATTCGATACCTACATCACTAGCTAATTGCTTAACAGCATCGATAGCAGCCTTGCGGTATTCTTCTTGGCTCATTTCATCAACGCCCTTAACGCCCATAGCACGAGCGATTTCACGGTATTTTTCGCCACTTACACAAGCGTTGAATTCCATAGAAGTTGGAAGTAATGTAGCACAAGCCTTACCATGCGGCATATCGTAGTAAGCACTTAATGTGTGAGCCATAGCGTGGTCAACACCAAGGCCTACATTAGAGAAGCCCATACCAGCGATATATTGGCCAAGTGCCATACCTTCTCTACCATCTTTTTCGTTGTTTACTGCAGCTCTTAAGTTCTTAGCAATCAATTCGATAGCTTTGATGTGGAACATATCAGATAGTTCCCAAGCACCAGCAGTTGTATAACCTTCGATTGCGTGAGTCAAAGCGTCCATACCTGTTGCAGCAGTTAAACCCTTAGGCATTGATGACATCATTTCTGGGTCAACAACAGCTACTACTGGGATATCATGAACGTCAACACAAACGAATTTTCTCTTCTTTTCAACATCAGTGATTACATAGTTGATTGTAACTTCAGCAGCAGTACCAGCAGTTGTTGGAACAGCGATAATTGGAACACAAGGGTTCTTAGTTGGAGCTACGCCTTCAAGAGATCTTACATCTTCAAATTCAGGGTTAGTAATGATAATACCAATTGCCTTTGAAGTATCCATTGAAGAGCCACCACCGATTGCGATAATGCAGTCAGCACCACATTCTTTAAAAGTCTTTACACCCTCTTTAACGTTTTCAATAGTTGGATTTGGTTTGATGTTTGAATATAGATGATATTCAATACCAGCCTTTTCTAATAAATCAGTTACTTTAGCAGTAACACCAAACTTTACAAGATCAGGGTCAGATGCAACGAAGGCTTTCTTGAAGCCACGAGCCTTGAATTCTTCAGGAATTACGCTAATGCATCCAGCACCATGATAAGATGTTTCATTTAAAACAAATCTATTCATATAATTATCCTCCAAGAATAATTATATAATATCTTAGATGAAAAAGAGCTTATCTCAAGCACCTGTTAGAAGAAAGTTGTCATCTTTTCAGACGATAACATTAGGTTTTGCGGCAATTATATTGTTGGGTGCACTTTTATTAATGCTGCCTATATCTAGTAAAAGTGGACAAGTAACCCCTTTTAGTAAGACCTTGTTTACTGCAACATCAGCAACTTGTGTTACTGGTTTGGTTGTCTTGGATACTGGCAGTTATTGGTCACTTTTTGGTCAATTTATTATTCTGATTCTTATTCAAATAGGGGGCTTAGGTGTAATTACTATTGCGGTAGCTTTGGCGATGTTGTCTGGTAAGAAGATATCGCTTATGCAAAGAAGCACTTTACAGGATTCTATTGCGGCTTTTAATGTGGGTGGTATTGTTCGTTTGACTAGATTTATTTTTAAAGGTACTTTTATTATTGAACTTATTGGTGCCCTATGTATGATGCCTACTTTTATTTCTGATTATGGAATTAAGGGTATTTGGTTAGCATGTTTTCATTCAATATCAGCTTTCTGTAATGCGGGTTTTGATATTTTTGGTACTATTAATAATAAATTTATTTCGCTTGTTAATTATGTAAGTAATCCAGTTATTAATATAGTAATAATATCGTTGATTGTCATTGGTGGTATTGGTTTTTTAACTTGGGAAGACATTTGTAAACATAAGTTGGATTTTATGAAGTATCGTCTTCAGACTAAGCTTATTTTAATAACAACTTTAATTTTGATAGTAGTTCCTGCAATATTCTTCTTCTATATTGATTTTAATGACTTAAGTGGTTCTAGTAGAATATTAGCTTCATTATTTCAATCAGTTACTTTAAGAACAGCTGGTTTTAATACAGTCGATTTGACTCAAATGAGTGAAGCCAGTAAGATGTTGATGATTATGTTGATGTTGATAGGCGGTTGTCCTGGTTCTACAGCTGGTGGTATGAAGACAACTACTGTTGCGGTTATTTTCTTGAATACTATTTCTACTTTCTTGAGAAAAGAGGATACAGAGGCTTTTGATAGAAGAATTGAGAATACAATTGTGAAGAATGCTTGTACAGTGGCAACTTTCTATATCTTTATTTTCTTCTTTGGTGGTATTGCGATAAGTGTTATTGAGAATTTACCGATTATTGATTGTATGTTTGAGACAGCAAGTGCTGTAGGTACTGTTGGTTTATCACTTGGATTGACACCAACACTTAGCAGTGCTTCACATATTATTTTGATTATTTTGATGTATCTTGGTAGAGTAGGTGGTCTTACTTTAATTTATGCAGCTTTTAAAACAAGAGGCAGTATCGATGGTAGATATCCACTTGAGAAGGTAACTGTAGGATAGGAGTTAGATTAGATGAAGAATATTTTACTTATAGGTTTAGGTCGTTTTGGTAAGCATGTTGCGATGCAACTTAATGAATTGGGTCATGAGGTTATGGCTGTTGACAGTAATGAAGAGAGGGTTAATAAGGTATTGGATTATGTTACTAATGCACAAATTGGTGATAGTACTAATTCATATTTCTTGAATTCGTTGGGTATTTCTAATTTTGATGTTTGTATCGTAGCTATTGGCAGTAATTTCCAAAATTCTTTAGAGACTACTTCTTTATTAAAAGAATTAGGGGCTAAGAAGGTTATTTCAAGAGCTGAGAGGGATGTTCAGGCGAAATTCTTGTTAAGAAATGGTGCTGATGATGTTGTATATCCTGAGAAACAAATGGCTAGATGGACTGCGATTAGATATACAGCAGATCATGTCTTGGATTATGTTGAGGTTGATAAGGATAATGCCTTATTTGAGGTGGAAGTACCTCCTAAGTGGATTGGCAAGACTATTAGGGAATTGGATGTTCGTAATAGTTTTAATATCAATATTATCGGCATTAAGAGGAATGGTAAGATGGATGTCAATGTATCTCCTGATTTACCTTTAAGTGATGATGTAAGTTTAATGGTAATTGGTGATTACGATTCTATTAAGAAGTGTTTCCATATTTAATATAAGATATTTTTTGATATTTAATGTATTAAAAAACTACACAATTATTAGCTAAGTGAGGTGATACGAATGGCACAAAAATATTTAGATTCACATATGTGGAAATTAGAAGATCTATTTGAATGCATTTATAATGTCCCTGTATATCAGAGACCTTATTCTTGGGATGTTGAACAAATCCAAGTTTTGTTAGATGACATTCACGAAGCTTACATTGCTCCAGATAATGAAGATGGTTACTACACAGGAAATCTTATAATATTCGATAGAAACGATAAAATAAATGGTCTTATTTTAAAGTATGATATTATTGATGGCCAACAAAGAATCACTACATTTTCATTAATTTTGTTAGCTATATACTGTAAAGCAAAGTCAGATGATATTAATGATGATACAGTCGATGCTGTTAAGCGTGCATTATGGAAAAAAATAAAACGCGAATATCAACGAGAATATCCTGTAATTACATTGAATAGCATTGAAAAAAAGTGCTTTTCCGATATATTCGATAAAGCATATGATGATCCAAATAAAATACTAGACTATTGCGAAACTTATAAGACTTCTTCTAAATTTGAGGACAGAGTCATTAATAATTTCAAACATATATATAAATATTTAAATGATGAAATATGTGATTATAATAATCCAAACGCTTTATTAGATTATGCTGATTACCTTTTACAATATGTACAATTTATTGTGATTGAGGCTAATTGTCAGGCAAATAGAGTCTTTTCAATATTCGAATCAATAAACAGCAAGGGCAAAAAACTAGAAGAAATAGATTTGATAAAGACATATATTTTTTCAAAGTTAGATGAAGGTTCACATGCAAAGTACTTGGATATTTGGGGCCAACTTATTATCCAAACAAACGACAATCTTTACGATTATCTATCTACCTATATAAAAGCCTTTCTATGCTTTTACAGGCAGAATATTTCCGTTGATAACTTCAAAATTATCGTTGATAGGGATATGCTTGAGTACTATAAGGTTAATAGCGAAGCTGAAGCTCTAAAACGTCTGTTGGATGATTTATACAAAAAAGTAGAAGCATATAATATGTTGCATTCAGCTGAAAAAGCAAATGAACTTGTCAACAATAATAAATTCAGGTTCTATTACAAGATTTTTACAGAAGTAGCTTACAAACATCCAAACGCTTTGTTCCTTAGAATGCTTATTGAATATAAGGAAGGATTATTGAGCAAAGATGATGTTGCAGAAATTGTTAAGGAAACTGTTGGATTTATGGTTAAATTCTTAACAATAAGTGGGAAAGACAGTAAAGATGTGATAACAATGTTTTCTACGATTATGAGAGATATTTATGAAAACAATAGAATAATAAAAAAGAATGTTATAAATATCATAGCTACAGAATATATTAATAAAAGTATTACCACCGATAGTCTTAAGACTGCTTTAAATTCATTAGATGCGTACGAACAAAATAGAAGGTTGACAATTGCCTTACTTGCGTTAATAGAATCTTCATCGAAAGATAAAAACGGAGCTATAAAAACATCTTTTGATCAAGCATATACATTGCTAGACTCATTTAGTGATTCGTTCAGCTTGGATCATTTATTGGTGCAGACTCCAGATAAGAACTCTAAACACTTTAAGTATTATAAGCAAGATGATGGTACACTTGCCCTTAAGGATGGCCACGATTTTCCGGAGAATGTAGTTCAAGGCATGGGGTATGATACCTTTACTAAAAAAATTTTGAATCGTATTGGAAATTTAAGAATCTATTATCGTGATAAGAATTCCAGTAGAAATAATACAGCTATCTCATTAAAGGAATATCCAAATTTTTACAATTATGATGATATAGATAAAAGAAGCCATGATATAGAGCGAATTATATTTGATGAATGTTTTCCACAACCTAAAATTGATATAAAGGATATACAAACTTTAAACAAAAGGGCCTATGAGCAGTCGTTTCCAAAAATGAATAAACTTATTGAATATGGAATTGTATCACCTGGAGATATTTTGTATATTATATGCAATCCTGGTGATTCAGAGGCAGAACTTCTTGATTCAAAACATGTATCTTACAAAGGTGAAAAAATGACACTTAATGAGTGGGGTTGCAAAGTAACTGGATGGCGTTCTATTAGAATATATGCCTATGCAGCAAAAAAAGGCGAAATTGAAACTCTACAAGAAAAAAGAGAATTATATATCCAAAATAATAATGAAAGCTAATCAAAGAAAGTTAGGTAAAACCATCATATGTTGTTGGTTAATTAGCATTGGTGATATTATGGCTAACAACAGTGCATCCTTTAGTAAATTGCTAATGTTATCTATAGTTGATATACTTTGATTGAAAATTAACTATATATTTAGTTGATTTTTTGTCGATCCAAGAGACGTTAAACTTCTTGGCACTGAAAAGGAAGAGACTTTGAACTCCGAAGTAAGATAAGGATAACGATAGGTATCTCTATTCCATCGTTTATTAGAAATGATGATATTTTGATAAATAAATCATTTGTTGTTTATCTTATTGAAAACCCTTTTTGAATAATATCCTTATAAATAAAAAACTATTTACATGCACCAAATATGGTACATGTATTTTTTTAATATGTAGCTGTAGGAGGGGAAGATTATGTCTGATGAGGAAATTTTGATTAAATACTTTGGTGGAAAGCCACAATGGTATGGTAAAAAACTATACAAAATTGGCGAATTAAGAGTCGAATACTATGGAACCAAATTGTATAAAGTTGGAGGCGGAAAAATTGAATATTACAATAATAAGTTATACAAAATAAATGGTGAGAAAGTTACCTGGTATGGTGACAAAGTATATAAAATAGGTGATAGAAGATTTTAATATTATTAGCAAATTATTTATAAATGACTTTACTTGTATAATATGTGTATAAGGAAGTTAAGTTAATTCTATGAATAATTTTGAACCAAAGAAGCTAGCTCTAATTCGTATATTAGATATATTGAAGTTCTATAGCGATGCCAACCATCCGCTTACTCAAGAAGAGATTATTGATTATCTTGAATCAGACTATGGAGTAGTTATTGAAAGAAAGGCTGTCGGCAGAAATATATCCTTATTAAAGGAAGCTGGAATTGAAATAGAAACAGATAAAAGAGGTACTTATTTTAATGGCCAATTGCTTAGTGATTCGGAGTTACATTTGATTATAGATTCAATACTTGCTAGTAAACATATATCACAAGAACAGTCAAAGAGTTTAATAGATAGAGTGGCTTCTTTATCTAATAAATATTTTAATAAGCATATTAAAAATACTTATTCATTGAATCAAAGGGGAAAGGTTCACAACGAACTATTATTTCATAATATTGAAGTTATTGATGAAGCAATTGAAAAACAAAAGAAAATTAAATATACATACAATAAATATGCTTTAGACAAAAAGCTTCATAAGTCAGCAGATCATGTTGTGAGTCCTTACCAAATGTTATTACATAATCAAAGGTATTATTTAATGTGCCATGATGAAAAATGGAAACATATCGCATATCACAGAGTTGATAAGATAACCAATATTGAAATTACTGATGAATCATTGAATGATATAAGAACAATTAGTGGTTATGAAAATGGAATTGATTATAAGGAAATCGCTACTCAAATGCCTTATTTTTATTCGACTGAAAAACCAGAAATAATAGAATTTTATTGTGATGAAGGGATTGTTGATCAAATCGTTGACTGGTTTGGCGATGATGTGATTTTTGAAGAAGAGAACAATAAGATTAAAGTAACAATCAAAGCTAATCAATCGTCTATTATTTATTGGCTCTTACAATATATTCAATATATTGAAGTAATTGGGCCTAAAAAGGTTAAAGACAAGATATTAGAAATATTAGAAACTAGCTATCAAAGAAATAAATGATGGGATAATATATGCCAAAATATACAGAATTGGTTGTTGACAAAAAACAGTTTTTTAGATTGCTTAATAGATAAATATAACAAAGATCCAAAAGAAGAAAAGAAGAGTTTATATTACAATATTTTGATAAGTATTCTATATTTGAAGATTTTATAGAATTTGGAATTTGAAAAAGTCAATATCAAAATCGAGGAGGAAGAGAAATGAGTATACCACATATAAAAAATGCATTTGAAAATGTCAAACATGCATGCGAGAAAAATTTAAAAAAGCTGTATCCAGGTGGAATCCCGGAGATGGTGAAAGAAAGATATGAGGAAGAGCTGAAATATCTAAAAAAATCGGAATACCAGGATGATTTTGAAATATTCCGGAGATTATGTGAAGAGGGGAAGCGTACCTCGCAATATATCATGTTGAGAGGTACCATAGGAGGCTCATTTTTGCTTTACCTTTTGGACAATAGCCGCCCGAACCCAATGCCGGCACATTATTATTGTAGAAAATGTGGTCATATGGAAATCGTGAATACGGGGATATTCGGAATAGATTTACCTGAAATAGAGTGTCCAGTTTGTGGAGAAAAGGTTACAGGTGATGGCTTTGGAATACGTATAGAATCTGTATGGGGAACAGCGGGTGAAAAAAATATTTACTTTGAATATGAAATTAGTAGTGAATTTTTGCCATTTGCAAAAAGAGTGTTGGAAAGGCTCTACCCAGGCAATGAAGTAGTGAATTATGGAGATGATAATATTTTTGTCATGTCTTATGGAGTAAGAGACATGAATAGAGAGATGGAAGTGACGCCGTCTGGATTTGCAATTTTACCTAAAGCAAGGACGATGAAAGATTATCCGGAATTTGTAACTTATCTGGAAGGCGGAGAGCCGTGTCTTAGTGAAGTGATAAGATTTTTTCCAAAAGATAGTGGCGTTAAGAGAGTGAGGTTGTCACCGCTTCCTCGAATAGAACATCTGATGGAATTGCAGAGAAGAAGTGGCTTATATGCATGTGAAGTGCGCATTCCGGAGCTTAGGGGAATGACATGCTATGATTTTATTAATTCAAGAGAATTATTTATGAACGAGAATGATCTGTTTACCCAGAAACTACCGCAGAATTATAGGGCTATGGCTAATTGTTGTGCGGCGGCGGAAAATAGCTATAGATGTTTAGACATGTCGAAAGACGGATGGAACTGGGAGTTGGAAAAAGATTTAGAAAGTCTAGATTTTCAGGAATATCCGTGTTATACCCGGGATGATTTTTTTGAGCAGTTTATGAACTGTGGCATAGAGAAAGGGGAGGCTTATCGATTTTCAGAGATTATTCGGAAAGGCATAGCAGAGAATAATAAAGATTTTGAGGCACTGACTATACCGGAAGGCTTAAAAAATGTTGCGAAAATGTATTGGTATGTTTCGTCGAAGGCACATGTGGTGGAGAGATTACTGATTGTGGCCAGACTGACTTATTATATGAAGTGGAATAGTCGGGTGTATAGTGTGGTAGTTCGAAAAAAGAAATCTGGTGTACAAAATTAAGATTGGAATAGAAAGGGATGAAGTATAATCAAAATTCTAATATATGGAATGACAAATTATACTTCATTTTTAAGAATAGTGTAATAAAAGAACAGTAATTACACACCAAAACTTCTGTTGAGTGACATCTGTTTTTTAAATATACATAGGTAATCTTCATTAAATATCATTCTTTTTATTATCTGATGTTGCACGATATGCATGGTTCTCTACATATGCCATCATACGGTTATACAGTACTACATAGAAAAGCATGGCAAGGATACTGCCTATTGCGCCCAAAAGTGCATAAGAGTTGTTCAGTGCTATCAATAACATAATACCAATCCACACTACAACGCATATGGCGATAGTTGCGATATGTTCACGTAACCACTTCTTCTTGAAAAATGCTATCTTTTCTTTTAGAGTGAAGGTGCTGTTGTTTAGTGCTGTAACAAGATTGTTGTCAGCAGCTTTCTTGAAGTCATCTAACAAAAGTCGTTCTCCGCTTATAAGTTCATTGATACTTACATCAAACTCCTTTGCAAGAAGTGATAGCATTTCAATATCTGGCATATAATTGCCGTTCTCCCAACGAGAAATGGTTTTGTTTGTTACACCAAGCTTTTCTCCAAGCTGCTCTTGCGTCAAATCTTTTTCTTTCCGTAGAGTAGCTATAAACTTTCCTATCTTTATCTGATTCATTATTATAACCTCTAAAGAAAGTATAACGCGTTTTTTAAATAAGAATCTTCCCCACAAACAGCGAAAAGTAAAAAAAAGACTGCTCATAATGAACAGCCTTTAGATTAACTATTTCTTAGAAGCTTTAGGGGCTTTCTTAACTTCAGCCTTCTTTTCGTCTTCTAATGTCTTATAAGAACCCTTGTATGATTCGGCTAAGATAGTTTGGATATCCTTGATCATAGGAACTCTTGGGTTAGCTGGAGAACATTGGTCTTCATATGCTAAGTAAGAGATCTTTTCCATGTTTTCATTCCATACTTCTTCACCACAATCAGTTTGAGCCTTGAATGACATATCGATACCAAGTTCAACTGCTAGCTTGTAACATGCATCAGCATAAGCTCTTACACCTTCTTCAACAGTATCAAACTTTAAGCCGATAGCTCTAGCAAGTTCTGCATACTTTTCATCAGCCTTGTAGTAGTTGTACTTAGGCCATACACCTGGCTTAGTAGGACGAGTACCATTGTATCTGATTACATATGGAAGAAGAATTGCGTTAGCTCTTCCGTGAGGTACATGGTATTCACCACCAATCTTATGAGCGATAGAGTGGTTTAGACCTAGGAATGCGTTAGCGAATGCCATACCTGCAAGACAGCTTGCGTTGTGCATCTTTTCTCTAGCTTCAGGATCTTGCTTACCATTTCTATAAGCTCTTGGCAAGTATTCGAATACGATCTTAATAGCTTGTAAACATAAACCATCAGTGAAGTCGTTAGCTAATGTACTTACATATGCTTCAGTAGCATGTGTTAATACGTCCATACCTGTATCAGCAGTAACCTTAGCAGGAAGTGACATTGTTAGTGATGGGTCAACGATAGCTACTGTAGGTGTTAAAGAGTAGTCAGTTAATGGATACTTCTTATGTTCAACCTTATCAGTGATAACAGCGAATGGTGTTACTTCTGAACCAGTACCTGATGTTGTTGGGATACATACTAACTTAGACTTTCTACCAAGTTCAGGATACTTGAAGGCACGCTTTCTGATATCCATGAATTTTTGTTTAAGGTCATTGAAGTCTACATCTGGTTGTTCATAGAATAACCACATACCCTTAGCAGCATCCATACAGCTACCACCACCTAGGGCGATGATTGTGTCTGGTCTGAATGCATCCATTAGAGATAGACCCTTCTTAACTGTTTGGATAGATGGATCTGGTTCAACGTCACAGAATAATTGAATTTGAACGTTGTTTCTTCTCTTTTCTAATTGTTGAGTAATCTTTGATAGATAGCCTAAGTCAACCATTGATCTATCAGTAACGATGAATACTCTATCAACATCACGCATATCTTTTAGATATTCAATAGAATTTCTTTCAAAGTAAATCTTTGAAGGTACCTTGAACCATTGCATATTATTTCTTCTCCTTGCGACTTTCTTGATATTTAATAGATTGATTGAACTTACGTTACCACTTACTGAGTTATGTCCATAAGAACCACAACCTAGAGTAAGAGATGGAATCATACTATTATAGATGTTACCAATACCACCAAGTGAAGATGGAGAGTTTACACAAATTCTGCATGCTTCTAGTCTTTCACCATACTTAACAGCTAAGTCATCATTCATTGTATGAATTACAGCTGTATGACCAAGACCATTGAATTCAACCATAGCTTCAGCTTTATTGAAACCATCCTCGATTGATTCAGCCTTTAACATAGCTAATACTGGTGATAACTTTTCACGAGTTAGAGGTTCTTTTGGTCCTACTTCCTTACATTCACAAATTAAGATTGAAGTGTCTTCAGGAACTTCAAATCCAGCTCTCTTTGCGATAGAAGCAGCTGACTTACCTACTACCCATGGATCTAATTTAGCGTTATCTACTTCAGCTGAATAGCCCTTAACACCAAATAGAGATAATTCTAATAATTCTTTTTCTTTCGCGCTACAGAAGTGAACACGATAGTTCTTGAACATTTCCTTAGCGTCATCATAAATTTCTTTATCAATGATTACAGCTTGTTCAGAAGCACAAATCATACCGTTATCGAATGTCTTTGACATTACAACGTCGTTGATTGCTTGTCTTAAGTTAGCTGTTGTTTCGATGTATGCTGGAACGTTACCGGCACCAACACCTAATGCTGGTTTACCACAAGAGTAAGCAGCTCTAACCAATGCGTTACCACCTGTTGCTAGGATTGTAGCGACATCTGGGTGGTTCATAAGAGCACCTGTTGCTTCCATGCTTGGGTGTTCAATCCATTGGATACAGTTTTCTGGAGCACCAGCCTTAACTGCAGCTTCATATACTACCTTAGCAGCAGCAACTGAACATTTTTGAGCATTTGGGTGGAAACCAAATACGATTGGGTTTCTTGTCTTTAAACAGATTAATGACTTGAAGATTGCAGTACTTGTTGGGTTTGTAACTGGAGTAACACCACATACAACACCCACAGGGCTTGCGATATATGACATGCCTTCTACTTCATCTTCTTTGATTACACCAACAGTCTTTTGGTGACGCATATTGTTTACGATATATTCACATGCGAATAGGTTCTTTGTAGCCTTATCCTCAAATACACCTCTTCCTGTTTCTTCAATCGCTAATTTTGCTAGATTACCGTGTTGGTCTAATGCAGCAACACTTGCTTTCGCAACGATATAGTCGATTTTTTCTTGGTCTAAAGCTTCGAAGTCAACTAGTGCTTTTTTAGCTTTTTCAACCAATGAATTAATTTCTTGTTGAACGTTGTTTTCCATTTTTTTACCTCGCTTGAGACAATTTTCACAAAAATGACTTTTAATGTCAATAACAAATGTTAACTTTTTAACAAGTAAGCGTTTACATTTTTTTGAGGCTATATAAATGATAAAATATCGGGGTGAAAAACACTTTAAAAGATTATATTTCAATTATTTTTTGGTCAGCTATATTTGCCCTTAGTTGTAACCTTTTTATTGTTCCTTTTAATTTGTATGGAGGAGGCATAATTGGTCTAGCACAGGTTATTCGTACTTTAATTGTTAATATTACAGGTATTGAATCAAATATTGATTTAACTGGTATTACTAACTTACTCATTAATATTCCTTTATTGTTGATAGCTTTAAAGAAGTTAAATAAGGAATTTGTCTATAAGACTATCGTATCAGTAGTTGTTCAAACATTAGCTTTTTCAGTGATGTTTGAAAGCTCTCCAATTAGCGATAAATTAGTGAGTATTATAGTTGGTGGTACTATTTGCGGTTTTGCGGTAGCTAGAATACTTGTATGTAAGGCCAGTGGTGGTGGAAACGATATCATCGGTATGTTGTTGACACTAAAGAATCCGATGATTAGTGTTGGAAAGTATTGTTTATATTTCAATTGTGCTTTGTATACCTTGTGTGCATGTTTATTTAATTTTGAGGTTGCGGTATACTCTATTATCCAAGCCTTTGTTTATTCTTTGATGGTAGATAAGGGGCATCTTGAGAATATTGATGTAGCTTTAATGATCTTTACCAAGAATGAGAACGTTAAGAAGATGATTATGGAAGATAATAGAAGAGGTGTTACAACTTGGACTGGTAAGGGTGCTTATACTAATAAGGAAACAGAAGTGTTAGTTTCGGTTGTTTCTAAGTATGAAGTTCCTTTATTAAAGAAGAAGATAAGAAAGATTGATAAGGATGCGTTTATAATTGTTTCAAATGTCGAAGATGTATCCGGTGGATATGAGAAAAGGCTTGTATAATAGGTGTAGTATGACAAAGGATGAATTTTTAAAGATATTGGCTGAAAAAGGATTAGAGTTAAGCGATAGGCAGATGGAACAGTTTTGTACTTATGCTGCTTTTTTAAAAGAATATAATGAGAAAATAAATTTAACAGCCATTTATGAGTTTGAGGATGTTTTAGATAAGCACTTCTATGATTCTTTATTATTGAGTTTTGATGTAAAGATGGAAGGTACTTTGGTGGATGTTGGTACTGGTGCTGGTTTTCCAGGTGTGGTTTTAAAGATTGCTTATCCAGATTTGAGAGTTATTTTGATTGAACCTTTGATGAAAAGATGTGTGTTCTTAAATGAATTAATAAGTAAATTAGGACTTGAGGGTATTGAAGTAATTAACACCAGAGGCGAGGATTATTCTTTGATACATCGAGAAGAATATGATTATGTAACGGCTAGGGCTGTGACTAATTTGAATGCGTTGATTGAAGTATGTGGTGCTATGGTTAAGAAAGATGGCTATTTCATTGCCCTAAGGGGTTCAAGTGGCCAAGGTGAGATTGATGGTGCTAGTAATGCGATTAAGCAAATGAATTTTGAGTGTGAGCGTATTGTTGAACATAGCTTGAATGATGGTTCTTTAAGAGTGATTGGTTATTTGAGAAAAGTGGGGGCTACACCTAAAAAATTGCCTAGAAAATATAGTATAATTAAGCAGAGACCTTTATGAGTGAAATAGTAGAAATTGATATTAGTAAAATAGTTCCAAATAGAAGCCAGCCTAGACTTGCTTTTTATGATGATACAGTTAAATCATTGGCCTTGAGTATTAAGGAAAATGGTTTGTTGCAACCTATTAGTGTTAGAAAAATGGACAATGGCCAGTATGAGCTTATTGCGGGTGAACGTAGATTTAGAGCTTGTCAATATAATGGTGATACAAAGATTAGAGCTATTATCTATGATATGTCTGATGAGAAGAGTGCTACTTTGTCTTTGATTGAGAATATTCAAAGAGAAAGTTTGAATGCAGTTGAACAAGCTATGGCGATGGCACGTATTATGAGGGATGAGGATATCACTCAAAATGAATTGGCTGAGCGTCTTGGTTATAAACAATCAACTGTTGCTAATAAGTTACGTTTATTGAAGTTGCCTGATTATGTTAAGGAAGCTGTTAGTCATGGTCAAATCTCTGAGCGTCATGCAAGAGCCTTATTAAAGGTTCCAAGTGAGCGTCTTGAGGAAGTATTTAACACGATTGTGACAAGAGAATATAATGTAGCGAAAAGTGAAGAGTATATAAAGGAATTACTTGAAACAAATAAGCATTCGCTTGGTATTTCTGGTAATGTTCAAATTGGTATTAATACTATTAATAAGGCTTATGAGATGGTTAAGAAATCAGGTATTGATGCTGATTATCAGATGACTGAATATGGTGATAATGTTAAGATAGTCATCAGGTTTAAAAAGTAGGGGAGATATTATGGCGAAAATAATTGCAATTGCGAATCAAAAAGGTGGCGTTGGTAAGACGACTACTTCTATAAATTTAGCGGCAGGACTTGCTTATTTGTCTAAGAAGGTTTTGTTGATTGACTTTGATCCACAGGGTAACGCTACACAGGGTGTAGGTCATGATGTGGCGATTGAGGATTTAACGGTTTATGATGCTTTACTTGGTGGTAGTGATATTAAGGATTGTATTAAGTCTTTAAAGAAACCACCTCTTGATATTTTACCTGCTAATATTTCTTTGGCCGGTGCTGATTTAGAGATTGCGAAAATCACTGAGAATCGTGAACAAATCTTAAAGAATACACTAGAGGGTGTTAAGGATGAATATGACTATATCATCATCGATTGTCCACCTTCTTTGGGTTTACTTAATACTAATGCGTTGACTGCTGCTGATTCGGTTATTATTCCAGTACAGTGTGAATATTATGCGCTAGAGGGTGTTACTCAGCTTCTACAAACTATTAGACTTGTACAAAAGTTGTTTAATCCTAGTTTGAAGATTGAGGGTGTGCTACTAACAATGTATGATGCACGTACTAATTTGAGTAGTGAAGTAAGTAGTGAAGTAAGAAAGCATTTTAAGGAAAAGGCTTATCGTACATATATTCCAAGAAATATTAAATTATCAGAGGCTCCAAGTATGGGCAAGTCAATTTATGATTATGATATGGCTTGTGAGGGCGCTAGAGCTTATGTTGCGTTGACTAAAGAAGTTATTGATAGTAATGAGGTAAGATAAAATGGCTAAGAAATTAGGTAAGGGTTTAGGAGAAATATTTGGTGATAATATCGATTCTGTTTTAGATGAGATTTCCAAGGGTACAAGTGATGTTAAGGGTGATAAGCTTTTAATCAGTGTTAGCGAGATTAGACCTAATCCTTATCAGCCTCGTAAGCTTTTCGATGAGGAAGCTTTAAAGGATTTAAGTGCTTCTATTAAGGAAAAAGGTGTCTTTACACCAATTCTAGTTCGTAAGTCATTAAAGGGTTATGAGTTAATTGCCGGTGAGCGTCGTTTGAAGGCTTCTAAGATGGCTGGGTTAAAGGAAATTCCAGCTATGGTGGTGGATTTTGATGATGCGAATATGATGGAGGTTTCTTTACTTGAGAATGTTCAAAGAGAGAATTTAACTCCAATTGAAGAGGCTGAGGCCTATGACAATATCATTAAAAGATTAAATTATACACAGGATGAATTGTCAAAGAAGGTTGGTAAGTCTCGTGCTTATATTACAAATAGTTTAAGAATTTTGAAGTTGCCAACAAGGGTGAGAGCTTATGTTAATGATGGCAAGTTGTCTTTAGGTCATGCGAAGGCTTTGTTAGCTTTTGAGGATGAGGATAAGATTAATGAGGTTGCCGATAGGGCCATTAAAGAGGATCTTACTGTAAGAGATGTTGAAAAGTTGGCTAAAGATAAACCAACTGTTAAGAAAAAGAAGGAAGTAGTGGTTGATCCTTATATGGAGAGTGTTCGTAAGAATCTTGAGAATAAGTTTCAAACAGGTGTTGAGTTAGATGGTAAGAAAATCGTCCTTCATTATAATGATGTTGATGATTTAAATAGAATCTTAGAAATAATGGATTGTTTAGAAAAGGATTAAGAATTATGAGCGAGAAACAAGAAGACAAGATCGTATTAACTTTGAATAATGAAGTTAATGAAGAAGAACAAGAGCAAGTTGAAGAGACTGTTAAAGAACCGGTTAAAGTAAGCGAGGAAGAGGTATTAGCAGCTAGAGTTAATGATGATGGTTTGACTGAGGAGGAAAAGAAGCAGGTTGCTGATTTTTCTAAGCAAATTGATATTACTCAAGCTAATGCAGTATTACAATATGGTGCAAGTGCTCAAACTAAGGTGGCAGATTTTTCTGAGCAAACTTTAAAGAATGTACGTACTAAGGATTTGGATTCTATTGGTGATACTTTAGAGGATTTGGTTAAGGAGCTTAAGGGCTTTAATGCCAATGAAAAGGATGATAGTTTCTTTGGTAAGTTGTTCAAAAAGCCTGCTGATGCGGTTACTAATATGAAGATTAAGTATGATAGTGCTTCAGCAAATGTTGATAAGATTGTTAAGATTTTAGAGGATCATCAAGTTACTTTATTAAAGGACATTTCTTTATTAGATCAACTTTATGAAAAGAACTTAACTAATCAAAAAGAATTAACTATGTATATTTTGGCTGGTTATCAAAAGCTTGATGATATTAAGAAGCATGAATTAAAGGATGCGATTGAGAAGGCTCAAAAGACAGGTGATCCTGAGGATGCTCAAAAGGCTAATGATTTGTCTAATGCGGTTAATCGTTTTGAGAAGAAGCTTCATGATTTAGAGTTAACTAGGGTTGTGGCGATTCAAACTGGTCCTCAGATTCGTTTGGTTCAAAATAATGATACTTTGATGGTTGAGAAGATTCAGTCAACTTTGGTTAATACTATTCCTTTGTGGAAGTCTCAAATGTTAATTGCGCTTGGTATTTCTCATTCTAAGGAGGCTGCTAAGGCTCAAAATGAAGTTACTGAGATGACTAATAGAATGCTTAAGGAGAATGCTGAGAATCTTAAGATGGCTACTGTTGAGACTGCTAAGGAATCTGAAAGAGGTATTGTGGATATTGAGACTCTTACTGAGACTAATAAGAAACTTATTGAGACTCTTGAGGAGGTTCAAAAGATTCAGGTTGAAGGTAGAGAAAGAAGAGCTGCTGCTCAAGTTGAACTTAGAAAGATTGAGACTGAATTGTCTAACAAGTTAAGCGATGTAAAGGATCTAATGAACTAATGAAGTGGATGGTTGGCTCTGATATTCATGGTAGTGAATTTTTCGCAGAGAAGCTAGTTAAGGCTTATAAGAAAGAAGGGGCTACTAAGTTATTACTATTGGGTGATATTCTTTATCATGGTCCTCGTAATGATTTACCTTTAGGATATAGTCCTAAGGGTGTTATCAGGCTTTTAAATCCCTTAAAGAGAGATATTGTCTGTGTTAGGGGGAACTGTGAGGCTGAGGTTGATCAGATGGTTCTTGAGTTTCCAGTTTTAACTGATCATGTAATCTTAGAGAATGAAAATTTAACTATTTATATGTGTCATGGTCATCATGAGAATAATGAGAATCCACCGTTAATGAATAAGAAGTATGTCTTGTTGTGTGGTCATACTCATATTCCTAAGTTAGATGTGCATGGTGATTATGTTTATATTAATCCTGGTTCTGTCTCACTTCCAAAGGAAGATACATGGCATGGCTATATGATTATTGAGGATAATAAGTTTATTTGGAAGAATCTTGATGGTGAAGTCATCAGGGAATATGATTATGTTTGAGCAGTTTGTTTCTAATAAGATAGTAATTGTAGCGTTTATTTCTTGGTTAACGGCACAGGTATTAAAGGTAATTACTCATGCTTGTGTGTATAAGAAATTAGATTTCAAGCGTTTGTTTGGGGATGGTGGTATGCCTAGTTGCCATTCAGCGGTTGTTTCTTCTTGTGCTACTGCCATTGGAATTATTGAAGGTTTTAATTCTTCCGTCTTTGCGTTGGCACTTATAATTGCGATAATTGTCATGCATGATGCATCTGGCGTCAGATTTGAAACTGGTAAGCAGAATAAGATTATCAAGGACATTTCACAGTTCATTGAGGGTTTGAATAATATTAAGTTTGATGATGAATCTTTGAAGGAATTTGTGGGACATACACATTTACAAGTTGTGATGGGTTGTCTACTTGGTATTATTGTTTCTGTTATTGTATGTAACATATTGTTTATTTAAGCTCACATATGTGGGCTTTTCTTTTAGTTTTCCACAATTGTTGATAAGTGGTGGGAAAAATATGGGAGGTTTATGGTAAAGGATTCTATTATTAAAAGGCGATAATGGAAACATGGATGAATTAGTATTGGTAAATAGGGTAAGAGAAAATTGTGATGATGCAGCTTTTAATGAAGTGCTTAAGAACCATATCAAGATGATTGAGTCGATTGTGCTTAATTGTGTTAATGAAATTGGTGATTTTAGGTTAAATAAGGATGATCTAAAACAAGAGGCTATTATTGGCTTATATGATGCGTGTAAGTGTTATAAGGAAGATATGAATACGAAGTTTTCCACTTTTGCGTATACATGTATTAAAAGAAGGGTTTATGCTTATTATCGCAAGTGTACTCATTTATATTGTGTGGAGTGTGTGTCTTTGGATAATTCTGTGGTTAAGGATAGTGGTCTTATTTATGGTATTCAAAAAGAACAAGAGTCTATTAAAGATAAGATGGAAGTTCTTAATAAGTTGATGACTCAATTGAATTATGAAGATAGGACGATTGTGGATATGCGTATTAAGAACTATTCTTATAAGGAGATTTCTGATTATTTAAATATCAAGGAGAAGCGCATTGATAATAGGCTAATGCGTATTAAGAACCGGCTTTCTAAGTCTGATGTAGTTAATAAAGCAAAATTGATGAGTTGACTTTTGATTCCAATTTAAGTCTATAATAGATGAGATTGGAGAAAAGTATGGTAGAGATATTAAAGGCGATATTATTTGGAATAATTGAGGGTGTCACAGAGTGGCTTCCTATTTCAAGTACTGGACATATGATTTTACTTAATGAATTTATTACTTTAGATGTTAGTAAAGAGTTTTATTCAATGTTTGAGGTGGTAATTCAATTAGGTGCTATTTTGGCAGTTGTTGTTTTATATTGGAATTCTATTTGGCCATTTGGTCTTAAGTTAAAGGAGCCTGTTAAGGAAACTGGTTTGTTGAAGTATTTTGATAAGCCAAAGTGGGTTATGTGGATTAAGGTTCTTGTAGCTTGTGTTCCTGCTGCTATTGTTGGATTAGCATTTAATGATTTGTTTGAAGAATTGTTCTATAACTATGTTTGTGTTGCGATTGCGTTAATTGTATTTGGTGTTGCGTTTATCATTATTGAAACAAGAAATCATGGCAAATCTGCCAAGATTAATTCAATTGCTGAATTAGATTATAAGACTGTAATTATTATTGGCTTGTTCCAATTGATTGCAGCTATTTTCCCTGGAACTAGTAGAAGTGGCGCAACTATTGTAGGTGCTTTATTAATTGGTGTTAGTAGAGTGGTAGCTGCTGAATTTACTTTCTATTTGGCAGTTCCTGTAATGTTTGGTGCAAGTTTGTTGAAGTTAGTTAAGTTTGGTTTTGCGTTTACTACCTTGGAATTCTTTATTTTAATGGTTGGTATGATTGTGGCTTTTATTACTTCAATGTTTGTGATTAGTTTCTTGATGTCTTATATTAAGAAACATGACTTTAAGGTATTTGGCTATTACCGTATAGTTTTAGGTATTTTAGTATTAGCTTATTATTTCCTATTTGCGATTAAATAAGTATAATGTAAATAAGAGGTAAAATTCGTGAAAATTGTTAGTAAAGAAGAATTCGATGTTATCTCAAGAAGCGGCAATGTAGTTGTTGATTTTTATGCTGACTGGTGCGGCCCTTGTAAGCTATTGGGTCCAGTTCTTGAGAAGATCAGCGAAAGATATCCTGATATTACTTTTATTAAGGTAAATGTTGATGATAATGAACAGCTTGCTGTTGATTTTGGTATTATGTCTATTCCAGCTGTTTTTATGCTGAAGGATGGCAAGCCAGTTAATAAGTTTGTTGGTTCTTTGCCTGAATCAAGGATTGTTAATATTTTAGAGGAAACTTTTAAGTAGATTGTTTGTTTTTTTGACAATCTACTTTTTTATTTTGTGGGGAGATTATGACATTATCAGATATTGTTAAGTTATTGGGTGGTGTTGCACTGTTTCTATTCGGTATGACCCTAATGGGTGATAGCCTTAAGAAGGTTGCTGGTACCAAACTAGAAGTTTTTTTATACAAGTTAACAGGTAGTCCTTTGAAGGGTATTCTTTTGGGTACTGGTGTTACGGCTATTATTCAATCATCTAGTGCTACAAGTGCGATGGTTGTTGGTTTTGTAAACTCTGGTATGATGAAGCTTAATCAGGCTATCAGTATTATCATGGGTGCTATTATTGGTACAAGTATTACAGGTTGGGTTATTTCTTTGTCTTATATTGGTACTGGTAATAGTGGTATGTTGGAATTGTTTTCAACAAGCACATTAGCTTCTTTGATTGGAGTTATTGGTATTTTGTTGATTATGGTTTCTAAGAAGCGTAAACAAAAGAATATCGGTGAGATTTTATTAGGTTTTACTATTTTGATGGTAGGTATGGAACAAATGTCTGGGGCTGTTAGTGGCCTTAGAAGTGAGCCTGCTTTCTTGAATGTATTTACATCATTCTCAAATCCAGCCTTGGGTATTGGTTTTGGTATGCTGTTTACAGCTTTAATTCAAAGTGCTAGTGCTGCTGTTGGTATTATTCAAGCTTTATCTAGTACTGGTGTTATTACCGTTGATATGACGGTTCCAATTCTTATTGGTATTGCGATTGGTGCTTCATTGCCAGTAATTATTTCTTCTATTGGTGCTAACGTTGATGCTAAGAAGGCAGCTTATTCTTACTTAGTTATTGATGTTGTCGGTGGTTTGTTGTTTGCGGTAATTTTCTATGCTTTGAATTTCATTTTCCATTTTAATTTCTTGGATGATATTGTGAATCCTGTTTCTATCGCGTTTATTAATACAATGATAAGGGTTGTGATGATTGGCATGTTGTCTCCTTTTATTAAGACTGTTGAGAAGCTTGTTGGTCTTATGGTTAAGGATAATAATGATGAGGAACAAAGTGATACTAATTTGTTGGAAGAAAGATTCTTACAGTATCCACCTCTAGCATGTGAAAACGTTACCCAGGTAATTAATACAATGGCTGGTAAGGTCTTGGATATTACTTTTAGTGCTATTAGCTTGTTGGATAATTTCGATGAGAAGAAGTTTGCTAAGGTAGAAAAGAAGGAAGTAAGGTTAGATGAGTATGAGGATAAGATAAATATTTATCTAACTAAGATGGCTTCTAAGTCTTTGAATGGTTATCAATCTAGACTTGTTGGTCGTTATTTACATAGTGTTGGTGATTTGGAAAGAATTTCTGACCATGCCTTAAATATTGCTCAATTAGCTCAGGCTATTTCTGAGGATAAGGTTGTTTTCTCTAGTGATAGTAAGAAGGAATTGGATTTATTATTAGAGGCAATTAAGAAGGTTTCTACAATGTGTATGGATAGTTTTATTACGAGCGATATTGAACAATCATATGCGGTTGAACCTTTAGAACAAGTGGTTGATAAGATTGTTGATAAGATGAGGGAGAATCATATTGAGCGTCTTCAAAATGGTGAGTGTAATGTTCAAAGTGGTTATATCTTCGATGACTTGTTGAATAACTTTGAAAGAGTTTCGGATCATTGTTCAAATATTGCGTTGGCAACCATTGGTTCCTATGATAAGAATTTCGATACTCATACGTTTGAGATCGATATTAG
This sequence comes from uncultured Erysipelotrichaceae bacterium, assembly GCA_934675465.1. Classification (GTDB taxonomy): domain Bacteria; phylum Bacillota_I; class Bacilli_A; order Erysipelotrichales; family Erysipelotrichaceae; genus Colivicinus. The sequence continues at coordinate 60,062 of CAKUQM010000002.1, forward strand.
AAAAGAAGATCATTTCTTGGATCTATATCGTCAATATCTTGATGAATTAAATTATTATGATGTCTTAAGTAAGTAGTCCTAGTGGCTACTTATTTTAATATATGAGCACATATAAAACCTGCTTATTAAAATACTGAAAACTAAGTCGACAGATAATTTATAAACCGTTATAAAGCTCATGAGTAGTATTTATTTTATAATTGTGTCGAATATTCCAAATAAAACAACAAATGTGACGATTAATTTCGGATAAAAATTGTTTTATTTGAAATGTTTTTATACTAAAGGAGCAATGGAAATGAGTACGGTAAGTAAAATATTAGAATACTTAAATCAACAAAGAATTAATTTTGATAATTTGGATGATTTTACTACGGTTAGTATTTCAGAGAAGCTTATTATGTCAAGAACTTCAACTTCTGAATATTTAAATTCATTAGTTAAAGATGGAAAAGCGGTAAGAATCAAATCAAGACCAGTATATTATCTTCCAGTAAAGAAATTAGAAGAAGTATATAACTTAAAAATTGATGAATTTGAGTTTTTGTCTATCGAAGCATTAAAGAGATATCTTGATACAAACGCAAACTATGTTAGAGACTTTGACTTTGCAATCGGATGTAATGGCAGTTTGATGATGCCAATATCTTCCTTAAAATCAGCTGTTTCTTACCCAACTTCTTTACCGGTTATTATTTTCGGTAAAAAAGGAACAGGAAAAAAGTATCTTGCTAAATTGGCTTTGGACTATTTGAGGAATAACAATCTTTGTGATAAAAAATCAAAATTTATTTACTATGATTTATCTAAAGAAAGCTTTGAAGATGTATTAATAGATATTAAAAAGAATGAAAAACAAATCCAAAAAGGGTTAATTTATCTAAATAGTGTGTCATCTTTATCTTTGAAGCAACAAAAGGAATTGGCATTAACAATAGAGACTATTGAAAAGTTGAAGATTATTGTATCTTCTGAACAAGATGCTGATTATCTTGAACCGGAATTGTTGTTTGAAGTTCCGGTAAGAATAAGCCTTCCTTTATTTGTTGATAGATCAGAAGATGAAAAGAAACAGTTTGTTACTAATTTATTTAGAGAAGAAGAAAAGAAACTAAACAATACTTTTTTGATTTCTAGAAACTTATTAAATACATTAGCCAAAATAGATTATTCGAATAATATTGATGATTTAAAAAAGACTATAGTAGCGGTTTGTGCAAATGCTTATGATAGAAATGCAAATCCGATTGAAGTTGATGTTAAACATTTGCCAGTAGAATTTTACAATTATGTATCTTTTATAAAGAAAGATGAGCTAATTACTTTGGATATGTATGAAGCATCTTCGTTTTGCGACAGTGTTATTGATTATATGAATTTGTTATTGAACTACAATAAAGAGCTTGGCGATGTTAAAGATTATGATGGCACTCGTAGCATTATGCGTCAGTTCTATGAGATGCTAGAAAAAACCGATTTGTATTCAGATGAAAAGATTCAGTTATATGAAAGAACACTTAGCGAGCTAATCAATAGTTTGGAACAAAACAGAGGAATAAATCTACCACTTAATAGTATTCATATTCTTGCTAGATTATTGATTTTGGAGGAGAATTCAAGATCACAACTTGCTAGATGGCAAAGCAAAGTACGCGAATCTTTAAGAAGTTTATTTGAAGATATTAAAACTAACTTGATAAATGAATATATTTTAGAGGAAAAGATAGCAAATGCAGTACAAAATGGATTAAATATACAGCTGTCTATTGTCTCTAAAGTAATTATTATGCTAAATATTCATTACTTTAATTCAAATATAAAGAATCAAAAAATAACCGGAATTGTCTTGTCTCATGGAATCTCAACCGCTTCATCAATTGCGATTGCGGTTAATACTTTATTAGAATCTCAAGTTTTTGAGGCTATAGATATGTCGCTTGACACTACGGTTGATGAAGTAGCTAATAGAGTGAATTTATTTGTTAAGAATAACCCATATTTAACAGACATTGTTCTTTTGGTTGATATGGGTTCTTTAGAAAAACTAGACACATTGATTGAAAATAGAATAAATATTGGAATTATAAATAATGTTTCAACCGCTACAGCTCTTAATGTTGGCAGTATGATTCTTCAAGAAAGAGAATTGGAGGAAATTCTTAAGAAGGCAGTTATTGAGTCAGCTTGTCATTATAAATTGATTCATTCAAAACAATATGAAAGAGCGATCGTATTTGCTAGTGATACTGGCGTTCAAATATCTGAAAGATTAGTTTCTTTATTTAAGAAGTCTTTGCCTAAGAAAATTGATTTGGTTATGGTTGCTTATGATTATAAACAACTAAAAGAGATAAAAACTGAAGATGCTATTTTTCAAAAATATGATGTTGCGTTATTAATTTCTTCAAAGGGTATTGATATTGGCAACGTCGACAATATTTCTCTTGAAGAAGTTATGAGTTTTGAGAAAAATGATGTTTTGAGAAAAGTCCTTGGTGATTACTTGAATGAAGAGGAATTAGATTTGTTTGAGACAAAGCTATTGAAGAACTTTACTTTGGAGTCGATAGTAAATAATTTGACAATTCTAAATCCAACTCGACTATTGGATGATGTTTCCATTTCGATTAATAATTTGCAACAAAGCTTAGGTCATCGTTTCAAACCAAATACCGTAATTGGAATTTCTATGCATGTTTGTTTTATGATCGAAAGGCTTATGACTCATAGTGAAATTCATGAGTCTGGCGAAGAAAGTGAATTTGAGGAAAATGAAAAGGATTTTATTTCTAATGTTAATAAGTCTTTTGAAAGAATCTACTCAACTTATAACATTAAGATTCCAACTTCAGAAATGATTTATTTATTTGATTATATAAAGAACGATTAGGGAGGGTTAGATATGATTAGATATTTATTCGCATCACATGGTCCTTTGGCTTCCGGGATGGCTGAAAGCGTGACATTTATCGCAGGAAAGGAAAAACATATTGACACAATTTGTGCTTATATGGATCCAAGTGTTAGTTTGGCACAACAAATAGAAGATGTTTTTAATACTTATGATAGTAATGATGATGTTGTTGTCCTAACTGATTTATATGGTGGTTCAGTAAATAACGAGTTTGTAAATCTTTTACAAAAAAAGAAATTTTATTTGGTAGCTGGAATGTCTATGGCTTTAGCAATTCAAATGTTAATGACTTTAGATGAAAGCGACATAGAGAATAGTATCAAAAACGCGGTTAATGAAGGTAAAACATCGGTTATATACTGCAATGATCTTATAAAGAAAGATAACGTTGAGGAAGATTTCTAATGGAACTATATCCAATGAATATCAATTATCGTTATTACGATTTAGAATATTTCTTTAAAACCTGTAATACCGAAAACTGTAGAAATGTAGAACTTTGGCTTTGTCCACAACACTTTTTAGTAAATGCCCAATATATGCAAGATGCTGATTTGTTATTGAAACTAATGAATAAATATAACGTTAAGATTCAAGTTATATGTGGTGAACAAAATAATCCAAAGCCAAATAATATCGCTGCTAGAGATCCATTCTTAATCGAAAATACATATAAGTATTTCTGTAGAGTTGTAGATCTTGCCAGTCAAATAGGTGCAAAGATGATTTTGGTTACACCTGGTTGGAATTATTATGATGAAAATCCAGATGTTGCTAGAAAAAGATCGATTTTGATGTTAAGAAGAATTGCCGATTATGCAAAGAATAAGAACATAAAGTTGGCAATGGAAACTATTTGGTCCAAATCATCTCTTGTGGCTAATACTATTTCAAAGGCTAAGGAAATACTTGATGGAGTAGATAGAGATAATTTTGGATTAACTATTGATTTTGGTGCAATGCATTATGCTGGAGAAACATTAAAAGATTGGTTTGAAACATTTCCGGGAAAGATATGGCATATTCATTTTGTCGATGGAAAGCCAACCGGACACATGCCTTGGGGACTTGGAAATTTGAATATGAATGATTATATTTCTTCTTTAAAGGGATATGAATATTCAGGTGGATTGTCTTTGGAATATGTGGATCCAGTTTCGTTTAAGGAACCTGAAAAATATTTAAGAAGTACAAAAGAGCTATTTAATAGCTGCATATAGAAAGGAGGAAGAAAATGATTAAACTTTGTAGAGTTGATCACAGATTATTGCATGGACAAGTAGCTTTCACTTGGTGCAATTCAGTTAATGCTGATTGTATTTTGATTGCTAATGATGAGGTTGCATCTGATGAAATTCGTATGACAACTATGAGGTTGGCAAAACCGACAGGAGTTAAGTTGGTGATTAAGGATATGAAAGATTCTATTAGTGCACTTAATTCTGGTGTAACTGATAAGTACAATCTTCTTATTGTGGTTGGTAATGTCGCTGATGCATATAAATTAGCAACTGAATGCTCTTCAAGAATCAAATCAATTAATCTTGGTGGAACAATGAAAAAAGAAGATACTGTCAAATCATTTGGTCCTGCAGTTCATTTGAACAGTGATGAATTGAATTTGCTTAAGAAGTTAGTGGAAGATGGATGTGAAGTAGAAGTTCGTCAAACTGCTAAAGATAAAAAACTTGTAATTGAAAAGGCTGATCTATAGTAAAAGGAGGATAAACTATGATACAAGCATTACTTGTTGGTCTTATTGTGTTTATTGGTAAGGCTGACTACTTTGTGGGAACCGCAAATTTAGGTAGACCACTTGTACTTGGTGCACTTGTTGGTATTGCATTAGGCGATGTTAAGACAGGTGTTATGTTGGGCTTTGAACTTGAATTGGTATTCATGGGTATGCAAGCCATCGGTGCTTCTATACCACCAGACATGATTGTTGGTTCAGTTTTAGGTACTGCGTTTGCGATTTCAACCGGTTCTGGTGTTGAAACAGCAATCACAATCGCAATGCCAGCTGCAATGCTATCTGCTGTTGTTGTTAACTTATTCTATGGTGTTATTACTCCATTGATGGCTAAAATGGCAGACCGTTATGCAGAAGAGGATAATGATAAAGGAATAGAGTTAGTTTTCTTATCAAATGGTTTCTTATTTGATTTATCATTCGCTATTATTGCATTTGTTTGTTTCTTATTTGGCGGTGATGCAGTTACTGCACTTCTAAATGCAATTCCTTCATGGTTAACTTCAGGAATTGGAATTGCTGCGGGTATTTTACCAGCTGTCGGTTTTGCACAATTAATTTCTATGATTTCAAATAAGCAAATCGCAGTATTCTTCTTCTTTGGTTTCTTATTAAGTGCATATTTAGGTATTCCAGTACTTGGAATTGTATGTTTCTCAATTGTATTAGTTGGCATTTTAATGATGGCTCATCAATTTGCACCAGCTACAAATAATGTTGTAAAAGGAGATGAAGATAATGAATTCTAATAAATTAACAAAGAAAGAACTTAGAAGTGGGTTCTGGAGATCATTTACAACTTCACATGCTTGGCATTATGAACGTCAACAACACATGTCATTCTGTTATTCAATGATTCCTGCTATTAAGAAATTATATGATAACAAGGAAGATCGTGTAGCTGCTTATAAGAGACATTTGGAATTCTACAATTGTCAAGCAACAATGCATCCATTGATTTTCGGTATTTCAGCTGCTATGGAAGAAGAAAATGCAAACAATGATAATTTTGATACTGAATCAATTTCAGCTATGAAGGTTGCATTAATGGGCCCTTTGGCTGGTATTGGCGATTCGTTGATTGGTGGTACACTTCGTATTATTGCAACCGGTATTGCGGCTGGTTTATGTGCTGCAGGATCTCTTGCTGGGCCTATTTTGTTCTTAGCGATTTATAATATTCCAACAATTGCTTTACGTTATTTTGGTGTAAAGTATGGATATAAATTTGGTAATACAATTATTTCTAAAGCTGCTAATTCAGATACAATGCGTAAGATTACAACTGCTTTAGGTATCGTTGGATTAATGGTAATTGGAGCTATGTGTGCTACTAACATTAGTGTATCAACACCTATTGCATTTAATATCTCTGGTTCAGCTTTCTCATTGCAAGATACATTAGATTCTATTTTCCCTAGATTACTTCCACTTGTAACTATTGGTATATTCTATGGATTAAATAAGAAGCATGTTAATGTATTGGCACAAATAATAATTATTATGGTTGCTGGTATTGTACTTGGTGCGTTAAAGATTCTTGGTTAATTAAAGGAGATTATTAATATGGTTGAATATTGTTTAGATACAGGCGATTTGGAAATGGTAAAGAAGTGTGTTGGTGTTTATCCACTAGCATGCTTCTCAATGAATCCATCTATTGCTGTTAATTGTCTTAAAGGAACAGGCAAGACGTTCTTAGAGAATGCTAATCAAATCCGTGAAGTTATTGGATTAGATACTCCTTTTTATCTTGAGGCTATGGGTGATACTGCTGAAGAGATGATTGAGGATGCTCGTGCTGTTAAGGCGAAGGTTCCCGGTAACACTCTGGTAAAAATTCCGGCTTGTCCAGAAGGACTAAAGGCTATTGCTGCTTTGAAGAAGGAAGGAATTTATTGTTCTTGTACTGCTATTTATGATTTTAATCAGGCTATGTTAGCTGCCGAAGCTGGAGCGATTTGTGCCGCTGTATATGTTTCAAGAATTGATAAAAATGGTGGCGATGGCATTGAAACTGTTGCAAAAATTGCTAAGGCATTTAAGATGCATGGCATTACAGAATGCAAGGTTTGTGCAGCCTCTTTAAAAACACCTCTTGCGATTGAACAGGCTATTTTAGCTGGTGCTGAAAATGTAACTGTAGATTTGCCTATGCTAGAAGCTTTAATTACTCACCCAATGACTCCTAATACTTTAGATACTTTTAAGTCAGATTGGGAAGGCTTGTTTGGCGAAGGTGTACGTATCGCTAATATGGAAAAGTAAAAATGGAATATTGTCTTGTAACTTATAATTTAGAAATGGTTAAAAAGGCTATTGAATATTTCCCTGTTAATTGCTTTGCGATGAATCCTAGTATTGCAGCTAAGGATTTAAAAAATGGCGATATATCATTTTTAGAAGCAAGTAAAAAATATAGGGAAATAATCAATAACGATATGCCGTTGTATATAGAGGTTATGGGCGATACTTCTGATGAAATGATAGAAGATGCAAGAAGAATTATAAAAGAAGTTCCAGGGAATACGCTAGTTAAAATACCTGCAACAGATGAAGGCCTTGTTGCGATAAGAAAATTAAAAGCTGAGGGTATCCGTTCTTCTTGCACTGCTATCTTTGATTTAAATCAAGCTCTATTAGCTGCTGAAGCTGGGGCTGTATGTGTTGCTGTTTATGTGTCTAGATTAGATAAAAACGGTTATGATGGTATTTCTGTTGTTAGACAGATTAGTGAAGCTTTTAAATTAAGAAACATTGATACTATGGTTTGTGCAGCATCGTTAAAGACGCCTTTAGATGTTGAAAAAGCGATTCTTGCCGGTGCACAGAATGTAACTGTTGACTATGAAATGTTAGAAAAAATGATTGGACATTTTTAGAAGGAGAAATAATGAGGATATGGGGTTCACCTGGCCATTATATACAAGGTGCTGGGGTTATTGAAAAATTACATGATTATGCAAATAGTTTTGGAAATACTCATCTATATATTGTTGATGAATTTCTAATGAGTTTGTTTGATGAAAAGGTTGCTAAGACATATAAAGATCAAAGTGAATATGAGTGTCTATCTTTTTCTGGTGTTATTTCACATAAGAATATTGATGCAACAATGAACAAATGTAAAAAATCTGATGTTGTAATTGGTATTGGTGGAGGAAAAACAATCGATGTTGCCAAAATGATTGCGAAACAAATGAATGCAAGACTAATTGTTTGCCCCACTATAGCTTCTTGTGATGCTCCTACTAGCGCCATGTCGATTTTATATTCTGATGAGGGTGAAATGAATGAGATAGTCATTCATCATTATCATCCAGATTTAGTGTTGGTTGATACTGCTGTAATCATAAATGCTCCTGTTCAATTTTTAACAGCTGGCATAGGAGATGCTTTGTCAACATATTATGAAGGTCTTTCAAACGAAAGAAAAGGACATCCAAATTATATTTGGTGTGATTCTGAGGAAGGGATGTCATCTCTTTCTGCTAGAGCAATCGCGAAGGCATGTATGGAGACTTTATATCATGATGGTCTAATTGCTCTTGAGTGTGCTAAAAATAAGATATTATCTCCGCAATTTGAAAATGTTGTTGAAGCTAATATTCTTATGAGTGGAATTGGTTTTGAGAATGTTGGCTGTTCAGTGGCTCATGCGATAGGAAATGCTTTTACAGCTATTCCTGAAGGTGAAAAGAAGAGTCATGGTGAAAGGGTAGGCTTTGGTACTTTATCTTTATTAATTGCTGAAGAATATCCGAATGACGAAATAGAAAAAGCATTTAATTTTTGTATTAAATGTGGAATACCTGTAACTTCAGAGGATTTAGGAATTGATAATGATAATGAAAAGCTAAAATTAATTGCTAAGTCATCATTAACTGCATCTTCTTGGGAAGCTAGTACTTATGTTGCTAGCGAGGAATCAATAATTAGCCTTATAAGAGCAACAGATTGTTTGGGAAAATATTATAAAGCTAAACACACAATTTAATATAATTTGAACATATTTTGTTGATAGTATTTGTTTAGTATATAGGTGTAAGGAAAAGATCCTTACATATAATAAAGTATCCACTTCCCCTATAATAAAGATACTTAATAAATGTCCCCTAACAAAAAATATGAAGAAGTCCTTAAGTGGACTTTTTCATATATTAAGAAATTCAATGCGTCTCTCATAAAACCAAAATCTAAGGTTTATGACCGATTTTCAATTAACGCACTATTAAAAGAGTCTTTGATAGACATTGAAGATTTATTATATTGATTATTGATTATTGTTTATTAGTATTGTCTTTGTCTTCATACATATAGTTAAGACAAAAAGGACATAGTATCTTATACACATCAGATACAGGTGGTAGGTTTTTAATCGTTTCTAAACTCTTAAGTGAAACCTCTTCTTTGTAGCCACAAACTTCGCATTTCATTAATAAAGTCTTCTCTATATTTTCTGTCATTTCTTATTCCTTCTAGTGGATTATAAGTATAGGTGAATTTAAAAGTACCACCACATCTACATTTAAATACATCTCTATTATAAGTATCAGCTACTTGGGTTTTTGAATTTAAGTTTATCTAATTTTTGTTTAAGTATCTTTTTCTTTTCTAGATAGCTTTGATATTTACTTTTACTTTTATTAAGTAACTTATTAATTTCATCTAAAGTATCATGACATTTATTATTATAAAAGCCATAGTATCTTACCATTCTAAAATCTTTATCAAGTATATGAATTATCATCTTTTCTAGTAGTTGTTTACCGGTTTCTTTAACTTCAACTCTTTCTTCGATTTTATGATCTTCATAGTACCAGCTTACTTCATCATTTTCTCTATCATAAGAAATAAGTCTAGATTCAGCCATAACTGGTCTACCTGCATATCTCATCATATAGTTAACACAACCCTTAACATTATTATTATGATGTGTTAAGTAAGTAGTCCTAGGGGCTACTTATTTTAATATAATAATCTTGTATGGGTGTAAAGATAAGTAAAACAGAACAATTAATATATGATTCTTTTTATAAATTAAGAAAGAATAATCCAATTAATAAGATAAAAGTGACTGATGTTTGCGATGGTGCGAATATTAACAGATCCACTTTCTATGATTATTTTAATGATATATATATGATTTGACGATTAAATTAGAAAGACTAATGATAATCGATTCTTTTAAAGATTTTGATAAACAAGAAATAATCTATTGTATGCCTTATGAATTTTTGACTGATTTTAATAATTGTCTAAACAAATATATGAATGAATTAAGTGTTCTTGGTAAGGGTAGGGAAAGAGAACTTATGTTTAACATTGAGGATGAGATAGATAATTTGTTTGATGATGATAATGACAAGAAGAATCTTATCTCGTTTATTATTGGCGGTTCTATTCATGTACTTGAGAAGAATAAATTATTTGGTAAGAACTATGACTATGAATATGTTAATAGACAATTAGAGGAATTGTCTAAGTCTATTCTTTCTTTGTATAACAAGGATTAAATCCGGCATGTCTTAAAAAGTGTTGGTTGTTTAACTCTGCATTTTTTTTTACAATTAAAGTATAAGGAGGCTAGCTATAATGAATAGAATGTTCACGGTAATGCTGATTCTGCTTATTTGTTTAACTGGTTGTGGTGACAAGGGTAGTGATGTAACCACCAATACAAACGATAATAAGGATAGTGATGTAACCACCAATACAAATGATAATGTTGATTCTGAATATGGTTTGTTTGATAATGTTCAAGGCATTGAAGTAATAGTTAATGGCTTAGATTATACAATTAATCCATATAGCTTAATTATTAATGAAGATTATCTAGATGAATTTATTAACGATGTTCGTGCTATTGAAAATGCTAGTGAACAGGAATTCGTCTCAGAAAAGTTTGATAAAAACGATAGATTATTTAACGGTATCTCATCATCGCCTGAAGATGAAGATAATTTAGGTATTACCTGTGTTACTTTAGTGATTAAATACAAGGACAATAGAAGTAATGCCAAGGTCTATGAGTTTACTGATGGCTATGAGGATATCTTTAAGGATGGTGATGGTATCAAGATTAAATATAATAATGAAATTTCTTTCTATTTAAATGAAGATAATATCATCATAAATAAGGTTAAGGATATGGTTAAGGATGTTCTATATTATGTGCAAGTTTATGATGCTGATGGCAATTATTTATATACTGAGTTTCTAAATCCATATAATGTAAAGACTGATGAGTACACAATTGAGAGTTCTTATGTCAATAGAGCTTTCTTGATGCCATATCTTGAGGATTATATTAGTAATAATGATTTTGTTTTATATGAAGATGGTGAAAAGATTGATAAGTTGCCTGATGATGGTTTAGAACATGATATCTATATAGAGGATGAAAATGGTAATCTGTTTCAATATGGATATGATAGAAGAGATCCTATGAAGTGCATTAAAGAAGATAATAAATATTATTGTAGCTATTAATAATCCAACATATTCTTAAAAGTGTTGGTTGTTTAATTCCGTATTTCTTTTTTATAATGAAAGTATATATAAGGAGGGGTGTATGTATGATTATATTTAGAATAGTTTTAGTAGCTCTTTTAGGTTTTGTGTTGTTTAATTTGTATAGAGTGTTAACACATAAGCCAAAGGTGAAAGGTCTTGTTGTTGAGTGCCTTCTTATAATATTGGCATTAATACCAATATATATGTACGAAATTGTTTATATTGATAAGGCATGTTTAACAGGCAATCCTTTAGATTTTGTGCTTATCTTGCTGGTGGGTATATCTTGTGTAATTACTATAATTGTTACTTTACAAAAAGGAGACTAGTTATGAACAAAAAGAAAACAATTTTAATGTTTGTACTATTTAGCTTATTGTTGCTAAGTCTTGCTTATCAACTACATATTTGGTTTGATGGTGGTGAGAACGCGACAGATATAATTGTTAAGGTGGGGCTTTTCCAATTTGTGTTAGTAGTAATTGGATTTATTGCTTCTATTAATTCTTTGATTGAAATTTATTATGCAAACAAGTAGTCCGTAAAGGGCTATTTGTTTTATAATGCTCATATGTTTAATATTGTTTACTATGGGCTACTATTTCTTTATGAAGAAATATTATATAAGTTAGTATTACAGTTACCATTAAATGTTTCGGTGGTCTTCTTTTCTTTGACTATTGGTTTATTTATTGGCTATTTATCTCAATTTGTTCCAAAGAGAATTAATTACTTTATCTTTAACATCATCAATTTATTATTATGTATTTATTATGGTACTGCTTTAATTGTTAAGAAGGTGTTTGGTATTACCATAGTTCCTTCTACTTTTACTATGTATAAGCAGGTTACTAGTGGTGCTTTTAAAACATTATTCTTTGATGTGATTACTAGTAATATCTTGATTATCATCTTAATTTTGTTACCTTTTATTGTAGGTTTATTCTTAAATAGATACTTGTCTAATAAGCCTAAGTTTACTTATATCTTAGTTGTGATTATTCCATTTATATTGTTTTTATTTGGCGGTGATTTAAAATCATTCTATTCAAATAAAGCTGATGTGGATAAGTTAGGTGTATGTTCTAGTATCTTTATGAATGGGGATTTGGGGCTGGAAACTACGGGCTCGAAGCTTGGGCTCGAATCTGGGCTCGAATCTGTTGGTGAAAAAGACGATGAAGTAACATACACTCCTCAAATAAGTAACATCGACTTTGATAGTATAGAAAGTGATAATCAGGCTATCAATGATTTGAATAATTATTTTAAGAATCAAGCACTAACCTATACTAATGAATATACAGGTATGTTTGAGGGTAAGAATCTAATTTATATAATGGCAGAGTCTTTTGATGGTTATTTTGTAGATAAGGAATTGACTCCTACTTTATATAAGATGATTCATGATGGTTTTTATTTTAAGAATTATTACACACCTACAAATTTGTCTACTATAGGTGGTGAGTTTTCTTTACTAACTGGTTTGTTGCCTGATTTGGCTGTATTAAATAATCAATGGAATGGTAACTATAACAATAATGGCCATCATAATTATTATCCTTATGGATTAGGTAATTTGTTTAAGAACTTAGGCTATGATGTTTATGCATATCATGATTATTTTTATAATTTTCAGAATAGAGATTATTATCTAAAGGACTTGGGCTTTGATAATTATAAGGCTTGTGGCAATGGCATGGAAACAAGAATGGATTGTAGTATTTTTCCTGCCAGTGATGATGAAATGATTAATGGTAGTATTGATGACTATATTAATTCAGATAAGTTTATGGTCTATTATGTGACTGTTTCAGGTCATGCGAAATGGGGCTTTGGTTATAATGCGATGGCTGAAAAGAATAAGGATTTAGTAAGTGATCTTGAATATAGTGATACGGTTAGAGCCTATATATCTGCTAACTTAGAATTAGAGAAAGCCATGACTACTTTATTGGATAAATTAAGTGCTGCTGGTAAGTTAGATGATACAGTGATTGTTATGGCTAGTGATCATCATCCTTATTTTATGGAAGATGAACAGATGGAAGAGTTGGCTGGTAAGGAATTAGATAAGTATAGTTTGTATAAGAATGATTTGATTATTTATAATCCTAGTGTTGAAAATGTTGAAGTTGATAAGGTATGTAATACTATTGATGTTTTACCTACAGTATTAAATTTGTTTGGGATTGAATATGATTCTAGATTAATTGTTGGTAAGGATATTTTATCTGATAGTGAGGGAATGGCTATTTTTGCGGATTATTCATGGCTAGCTGATAATGACAGTGATTATAGTAATGTTGTAAATAATAAGTATTTAGTTTCTAAGAATATTATGGTTTACGATTATTATCGTTATTTTTTTGATGGTGCTAGTGGTTAAGTTATTTCAAACTTTTATTCACAAATTAGAAATATTCATAGTTTTATATCAATTTCTATTAATTTTTTACCAAATAATAGAAAAAGTAGCAATAATTTTCATGCTACTTGTGATATCTTTCATTGCTTTCTAATACTTTTTCAACTTCACTAATTAATTGCTCCTTATTTGGAATATAGTAAGTATAAGTAGATGCAAATATATTATTAGATAAACCACCTAATGCATATTCTAATGCAACCTTATCTTTTTCAGCACATAAAATTATACCTATTGGTTTGCCATCATCTTCACTATTAACAACATTTTCATAATAGTTTAAATATAAATTCATTTGTCCAACATTTTCAGCTTTAAGTTTGTTCATTTTTAAATCTATAAGAACATAAGATTTTAAAAACTTGTTATAAAAAACCATATCTACATAATAATCTGTGTTATTAAGTGTTATTCTTTGTTGTGAACCAACAAACATAAAACCTTTACCCAATTCAAGTAAAAAATCTTCAATGTGTCTTATTAATTTATATTCTAAATCTTTTTCTAAAATTGGTTTAGGTTCTTTTAATCCTAAAAATTCAAATACATAGGGTTGTTTTACTATATCACTTGGTTTATTTAAAACTTGTCCTTCTTTTGATAATTCTAATACCTTTTCTTTATTTGCTTTACCATCAGATAATAATAATCTTTCAAATAATGATGTATCAAGTTGTCTTTGTAATTCCCTAACAGACCAATTTGAATTGATACATTCTTTCTCATAAAAGTTCCTTTTATCATCATCTTTTATTGTTATTAACTCAATATAATGTGACCAACTTAATGATTCACTGATTTTACTATAATCAGGGTAAGTATTATAAAACCATCTCATATAAGTTAAATTAGTATATGAATATCCTTTTCCTAAAAGTTTTGTTAATTCTTTAGATAAACCTTTTAAAACTTCCTTTCCATATTCTAATCTGTTGTTATCTTCATTTTCGTGTTTAACGATAATTCTTCCTATGTTCCAATAAACATAAGTTATAGATTTATTTATTTCCTTTGCTAAATTATTTTTTGCTTCATTAACCATATTAGTTATTTCTAAAGCCATTATATTATTATTTTCTAACACAAAAATCTCCTTTCTTGAATTCTTCAGACGTGTTTGAAGAATCTTAATTTTCCAACCAGTAAATGAAATTTTCTTATCTAATATATTTTTACCATAAAATTAACGTTCTAAATCATCATCTTTACTATAATTACTACTAAATTCATTTTGTATAATTTCTAAATCATCATCATCAAACTCTAATTCTTTCTTAATAATAATAATCATTTAAGCCTGTCCTTTCTTAACAACAAAAAAATACCAACTTCTTTTAGAAATTGATATTTTCTATATTAAATCCAAAACTTTAAAAGTTTGAACAGATTTCCCAATGGTGCACCAGACAAGACTTGAACTTGCACGGGTTACCCCACACGCCCCTCAAGCGTGCGCGTCTACCATTTCCGCCACTGATGCATAGCAATATTTTAGCATAATAGCTTGCACAAGCTTGACAATGCGCATAAAATAGTGGGGTATGGAATTTAGGAAGATTATTAACGTGGCAGTTATTGCCCATGTAGATGCAGGTAAATCAACTTTGGTTGATGCGTTTTTAGCACAATCACATGTTTTCTCAGATCACGATGAAGTGGTTGAACAGGTAATGGATTCTAATGATTTGGAAAGAGAAAGAGGAATTACAATTTATTCTAAGAACTGTTCAGTTAATTATAAGGACTATAAGATTAACATCGTGGATACTCCAGGACATGCTGATTTCTCAAGTGAAGTTGAAAGAATTATTAAGACAGTAGATACTGTTATCTTGTTAGTAGACTCAAGTGAGGGTCCTATGCCTCAAACTCGTTTCGTATTGAAGAAGTCATTGGAGGCTAATTTAAGACCTATTCTATTAATTAATAAGATTGATAAAAAGGACCAAAGAGCAATTCAAGTAATTGATGAAGTTTATGACTTATTCTTAGATTTGAAAGCTACTGATGATCAATTAGATTTCCCTATCCTTTATGGTATTGCCAAAGAGGGTATTGTTAGATATGAGATGGACGATACAAATAATGATATTGAACCATTATTTGAAACAATTGTTAAGCATGTACAGCCTTATCCAAATGTTATGGATAAGCCACTTAGAATGCAAGTTAGTGCCCTAGCTTATGATGACTATATCGGTAGAATTGGTATCGGTAGAGTTTATGATGGTGTTATTAAGGCTAATGAAATGGTTACTGTTTGTGATTGCGATATTAAGAAGGAGAATCGTAAGATTGCCAATCTTTATAACTATCAAGGTTTAAAAAGAACGGCTATTACTGAGGCTCAATGTGGTGATATCGTATTGATTAGTGGTATTGATAATATTGAAATTGGTGATACTATTTGTCAATTAGGTGATGTTGATCCAATGCCTCAAATTGATATTGAAGAGCCTACTATGTCTATGAACTTTATGGTTAACTCTTCTCCTTTCCAAGGTAAGTCTGGCAAGTTTGTTACTTCTAGAAATATTCGTGAAAGACTTGAAAGAGAACTTGAAGTAAATGTTGGTCTTAAGGTTGAAGAGACTGATTCTACAGATACATTTAAGGTTTCAGGTAGAGGTGAACTTCACTTGTCTATTCTTTTAGAGAATATGAGAAGAGAAGGTTATGAAGTAGCTGTATCTAGACCAGAAGTTATTTTTAGAACTATTAATGGTGAACTTTGTGAACCAATTGAAGAAGTTATTTGTTCAGTACCTAATGATTATAGTGGTACTGTTATCAATTCATTAAACTTAAGAAAGGGTGAAATGGTTGATATTGAAGATGAAGGTTCTTATACAAAGATTATTTATCACGCGCCTACAAGAGGTTTAATGGGCTTTAGATCTGAGTTCATTAACTCTACTAAGGGTGAGGGTGTTCTTGTTAGAAAGTTCATCGAATATAAGCCTTATAAGGGTGAAATTCCTGAGAGAACAAATGGTGCTATGATTTCTTGTGCTACTGGTAAGACAATGACTTATTCATTGTGGAACTTACAAGAAAGAGGTCAATTGTTTGTTGGTGCTGCTGAAGAAGTATATGAGGGTCAAATCGTTGGCGTTTCTAGTAAGATGCAAGATATGGAAGTTAATCCTACTGTAAACAAGAAGATGACTGCTGTTAGATCTACTGGTAATGATGAGGCTATGAAGCTTGTTCCTCATAAGCAATTCTCTCTTGAAGAAGCTCTTGAGTTTATCAATGATGATGAATTAGTAGAAATTACACCTGATGCGATTCGTATTCGTAAGAAGTATTTGACTAACTTGGATAGAAGACGTCATTTACGTGAGGTTAATAAAGGTTAATAAGAAGTGCGTTGCACTTCTTTTTGTTTGCATGCTAAAATAATAAAAATTCTAATGGTAGATAGTTAGACAAATAATTCGGATAAGGAGGGTGGCTTATATGAAGAAATTTTTGTGTATCTTTTTACTCTTAACGTTATTTGCGTGTGCTAATTCAATGGATTATTCATACAAGTTTAAGGACTTAACCATCAATATTCCTGTCGATGTAGTATTGGAGAGTAAAGTTTGGACTGGTGATTATACTGATTTAAATGGCAATGATTATGTGATTACTATGCAGAAACTGCATAATAAAAACAACTTATCTTTCTATGATTTGAGAAAACAGTATGAAAGTTCAACAATTTTTGAAAGTGGATGTACCTTGGTTACCAACGATAGTAAGCATGCAGTATATAAGTATGGTGATTGTGGTTTAGCTTGTATCTATATGGGAAATGATAATTCTTATTATTCTCTAATAGCCCAGGGTGAAAAAGAAGCTCTTAAGACTAATTATGAGTGGATTCTTAAGGCTTTTAAGAACATTAAAGTTTAAATGATGATTGAGTTCATCATTTTTTAATGCCTGTTACTTGATAAAACTTGTGTTTTTTGAACAAAAAAGATTTTTAACCGTTGTAAAAAATTTACAAAAAAGGGTAATATAATTGTTTTTGTTTTTGTTTTGCCTTATAATCCTTTGTTGTGCAAGTTCAAATTTGAACTATTCTGCACAAAGTGAAAGTGCTAAAGCTAAGTGACAAGCAATGCAGTTGTTTGCTTCTGGAGGATTATTATGAGAGCGAATTACTTGTTTAAAAAACTATTAGTCACATCATTGATATTATTCATTTCACTTACGCAGACTATTTATGTCAAAGCTGATGATGGTTTTGACGACGACAATAATCAAACAACAAATACTACGGTAAAGACGCCTTCTTTTAATGATACAGAGGTTCCTAATACTAATAATGAAGCTAATAACGAGGGAACAAGTGTTACATATAATGCAGAAGACTATTATTATGTAGATGGTGTAAATCTATATATATATATATATAACTATAAGCAATTATCTCAAATAGGCACTAGCAAGCCTTTATATACAGGTGATAAAGATGGAAATATAGGTGAGGGAGAATTAATAGATGATGTATTCTATAATTCAGACTCCAACTATATTTTAAAGAATGACATTGAATTAGATGTTAATAATGTTTGGGCTGTACCTGATTCTTTTACTGGCACTATTAATAATGGAAGTGCCCAGGATTATCCTTTATATGATAAGGATAGCGATACTATCTATATTTATAATCCTTATCAATTAAAAGTTTTAGCACAAAATAATTCAGAGAATGAACCTGTTATGTCTATGGATTATGATGCTGCTCAGTTTGGTATGGGTCAAATGATTTATCCTAATGGTGAAGATCAACCATATTTAACTTATAGTAAGTCTCACAGATATGTTATTTCTAAATATTTTAATTCTGATAGACCTGAGAATATTGCGGAAGAACTTAAAAACAATACAGTCAGCAATACAGTGATGTGGCTTGATGGTGAAAAGGCAGATGGCAGAACTAAACCAGGACAAGTATATGCTGAGATTGGTGGTAAGAAATATATATTAATAGGTAATGAATCACAATTAAGAGCTATTGGAAGTGGTAAAGATGTTACCCCTAGATTGTATGTTTATTATGCTCCTGGCTTGGTCTCTGGACTATTTGGCGGAAACCCTTTTTACACTCCTTATTATCCAGGCGATGCTGACTTAGGTTTGGAAGCGGTAGCTAAAGAAGGAGCTACAACACATTTAGAATTGTTTCAAAGGAAACCGGATGCTGTAAGACAAGATCCTTATCTTTTTTATAAAGACAATGGGAAATATACACTAGCAAATGTTGATTTAAATAACGATAAATTAGTTGAAGGATTATTGAAGGTAGTTGGTGGTTTATTAGGAACGTTATTAGGTGGCCTTACGGTAGGAACTGGTGTTTTATGTGGTGTTGATGAAAACGGATACCCTAATAAAGATGCCGCAAGTTTAACAAAACTTAAGAGCGAATATAATGGATTAAAGTATTCTTCTAATGCCAACTATATTATCTTTAGAGATATTGATTTATCTTCTACTGGTGTTAATTCTAATAAAGAAGATGATTTATGGACTCCGTTAATGGTATCTGGGGATATTATTGGTGCCAAATTAACTGATGGTCAAACACAAATTACTGATGGAACATCTATCTTAGCTACAGGCAAACCTGTTATTTCTAATGTTAACGTTAATCAAACTGAAGAAATGGATGGTTCAAAGTATATTGGCATTGGTTTCTTTGGAACAATCACAAATGAGATAGATATTGGGAATATCGGTGTTAGTAAAGGTACTGTTACTATATCTAATATTGAATTAAGGAATATCAGTGTACAAAACAATACCAACAAACACAAAAATACTCAAACAATTATAAGCGGATTAACTACATTACTAGGTGGTGTTTTGGGTGTTACTTTAGATGCGCTGCTTGGGATACTGTCTTTTGGCAATTTAAAATTAAATCTAAAGGATACATTGTCTCAGTTATTGAATGCTAGAGCTAATGATCCAACAATTTATGCGACAGGTACTTTTGCAGGAAGAATAGTTGGTGATGTCTTAATTAAAGATTGTGATGTAACTGGTAATGTAAGTGTTTCTAATATAAATAGTAGAACTGGTGGTTTTGTGGGTTACACAGAAGGTGTGACTCAATATGATGGGTTATCTAAAGTTCTAGGCACGGTTGCTGGTGGATTATCTACTCTATTAAATCTAATTCCAGGTTTAGGATTAGGTGATTTAATTACTATTTTGTTGGAAAATGCGTTGGATGTAAAACAATTAATTCCAACTGGATATAAGAATGTAGAAATAAATAACTGTAATGTATCTGGATTGGCTGGAACTATTGGACAAAACGATAAAGATTATATTGGTGGTTTTGTTGGACAACAGGTTGGTACAAAGATATTTAATAGTTCTATTAAAGATAGTACTTACGCTATAAATTCAAATGAATATGGTGGCGGTTTTGCGGGTGTTACAAGAGATGCCGATATTAAAGGTACTTTAAGTTCTATAGGTATCGAATTAATCCGTGGTATGCAACCACAAAGTTTAAATCTAAATTGTAATATAAATAACAGCAATGTAAGTGTGTCTGGTACAAATTATCAAGGTGGTTTTACCGGTGCACAAGCTAATAGTTATTTAGTTAATTGTGGAATAGATGGAATTGTTTCGGTTAAAGCTACCGGTAGTTATGCTGGTGGAATGAGTGGTAGTGCGACGGTTGGCTGGGTAACTAATTTAGGTAGCAAAGAAGTAACAGATCCAAGTTTACTAAAAACTGTTAATGACTTATTGGTAGGTTTATTATCAACTGATCCAGAACAGGCGGGAATGTTACTGTCTTTGGTTGGTATTGCCTCATCTGCAATACTTGGATGTAATTTAAATTGTTCATTAATTACAGTAGAAGCTGGCAAGAGTTATGCAGGCGGTGTTCTTGGTGGTGGTGATGGTGTTTATCTTGCTGAATCAAGTGAAGAGTATATAAAGAAGTTATCTTATTGGAAATATGGGAAACTTGAAACAAATATTGTTGAACAAAGAGACAATAATGTTAGTGGGTTAAAAACCGTTAATGCTGGTGAAAATCGTGCTGGTGGTATAACGGGAAGCGTTACTACTGCAAGTATTACTGGTTTATTAAATAATACATTGGGCATAGGACAATTCCTTGGTTTCACTGTTCATAACTTTATAGTAAATGGTATTAATGAAGGTTATAGAGTAAGTGCGAAAGAGAATTATGCAGGTGGCGCAATAGGTGAGGCTGTTGGTGGTGATGTTGATAACGTTACTTTAAACAATTTAAAGTCTGTTATTGCAGGTAATAGAGCTGGTGGCTTTGTAGGTTGTGCAGGGCCAGGTGATTTGGCTGGTACCGGTGGTTTAACTGTAAATCTATTAGGGTTAAATAATCTATTAAAGATAAGCAATCTATTATCTGTTGCGGATAGTGTTCGAGTAAAGATTGATAATGCCCATGTTAATGGAATAATTGAAACACCGAGCGGTTTAATTGTACAGGCGACAGGAACTAATACGGGTGGCGGAGTAACCGATTATGTTGCAGGTGGCTTTATTGGAAAGGCAAACAGCTGTGAGATTAATAACTCTGATGTTAAGAATCTAGAAAAAGTCAGCGCTAATCAATCTGATGGCATTGCAGGAGGCTTTATTGGTTCTTCTCAAACTGGTGGTCTTGCAGATGTAGCTGATGATGCTCAAATTAGAGAACATTTCACTGAAGCTGGTGTTATACAGATTGATAAGTTATTAGGTGCTATTACTTATTTAGTTCCTAAATATACTAATTGTACTGTTACTTATGTAGATGGTGGTTTAATTGAGGCCGATGTTGCTGGTGGCTTTGTTGGTGAACTACAAAGCGGACATGTTAATAATCAAGGTCTTGGTGATGGTAAATATTATAGTGTTTACAATATCGATCAAGTAAATGGTTCTTCATATGCTGGTGGTTTTGCAGGTAAGGCTTATTCAGGTGCTTTAGCTAATTCTGGTAAGGGTATTAGTATTTTAGGTGGTTTAAAAGGATTAGGTATTAATATTGGTAATTTGGTAAATATCATCAATGCTTATGTACCAATCATTGAATATGCTGGTGTTAAATCTGATAAATATACATTAAGTACAAATACAACTATTAAGGATCCAGGCTTTACAGTAAGTGCCACTACTATGAAAGATTTAGACAATAATTCTGGTAGTGCTGGTGGTTTTATTGGGTATGGTAGTGGCGTACAAATAAGTTATTGTGATGTATCTAATTTAAAGAATACTGAGGTTAATGCTCCTAAAGACTTAGAGGCAGATGATGCTTCTAGTTATTTCAATAATTCAAAATATGCAGTAACTGGTGCAAGATATGCCGGTGGTTATATTGGTTATATGAATATCGGTTCAGCTGCTTCAGTTGGCAGTGGTATTAGTGTTTTAGGTTCAGCATTAGGTTTAAGTGATGTATTAAGTGCCTTGAATGTTGTTGTTTCTACAATTGAACACTCAAATGTATATGGTAGTCCTGGAGGATTTGCAGTTAGGGCTTCTTGGAAGAATACTGCTTCAGACGCAAAAGAAGATGATGTGCTTGGTGATGCAGGTGGTTTTGTGGGTAAGATATCAGGTGGTCATATTCAAGACTGTAATTCTTATAATTTCTCTTACATAATTGGTCAAATAACTGCTGGTGGTTATGTAGGCAGTATGAAGCCTGGTAATGTGGCTAATGTGTTAGAAAATACTAGCATATTGGGAAATGTTATAAAAGTAGATAATGCGTTGGCGTCGTTGTTGGAAGATTTTGTACCAACTATTAGAAATAGTTCTACAACATGTATACCTTGCGGTGGTGCTGTTAGAGCAGACGCTGAGTCCACTACAACATTACAAAGAGGATTGGCTGGTGGTTATGTAGGTCATAACGAAGGTGGCCATATCTGGGGCAATGATAAAAGAAAGTGGAAGGGTAATGACTATACTGGAACAACTAGTTTATGTGAAGCTGTTCGTATTCGTTCGGTATACGGAAGAGAGATAGCTGGTGGTTATACAGGTCTTATGGAATCTGCTGATACTGCAAGTACCGGTAATTTATCGTTATTATTCGGTTTGATTAAGATTGATAACATTGTAAGCGCGTTAAGTGTTGTTTATCCAACTCAAACTGATACAGCAATCTATGGTCCGCTTGCTAATTTGGATATTGATACATGGAATTCTTGGGTTGAATATGTTGGTAAGTATGGTGGTTATGGTAGTGCTTTAGCACAAAATGGCAAAGTTACTACACAAGAAGAATTGGATGCAATCTTAAATAAATATATCTATGGTTATAACGTAGTAGCTGGTAGAACAAATTATAGAGATGAAGTTAATATTTCTAATGGTGGTGCAGCTGGTGGCTATGTTGGTTCAATGCTTACAGGTTCTATTACTAATGGCCAAGCTCATCATGCAAAGCTAGTTAATGGTGCTAGGTGTGCTGGTGGCTTTGTGGGGGAAATGATAAATGGTGGTGCTGCCAATCTTGGTGGTGTTGATATATTAGGCTTAAATCTTCAATTAGGACAAATGCTTGATGTCTTACAAACATTTGTACCGGTAATTAAACAATCTTCAACAGATGGTTATCAAAGCGGTTTAACTGTTAAGTCTAATGGTAGTACTAAAGATAAAGAAGGTTATGCTGGTGGTTATGTAGGTAATATGATTGGTGGTCAAATATGGGGTGATGAAACTAATCATTGTAAGACTACTAAGTTAAGAAGAGTTGAAGGTACAAACTATGTTGGCGGTTTTGTAGGTAGTTCAAAACCTGGCAGTGCTGTAGCTGCTGTTAATCCAACTGCTGGTGAAGTCTTGTTCTTGAGCAAACTTCTTAATAAGTTGCTAGATGTACCAAGTAATTTAATTCAAGTATTAAATGCTACAGTAGCAACCATTAGATATGCTGATGTAGAGTCTGTTGATGATTGGGGAATCGTTATTAACGGTTCTAACAACAACAATTATGCTAAGGCTGCTGGTGGTTTTGCGGGTAGCTTAGTTGGTACTGTTCTTGGTGAAAAAGATAAACTAGCTGGTATTTCAGCAAATGGTGTTCGATCAGTTACTGGCGGTGAATATGCAGGCGGTTTCTTTGGAATAGCTGATGTAGCTGCTGATGTTCAAATATCTGCAGAAAATGAAACTTCATTACTAAAATATTTACTAAAACTTGGTAGAACCGATGTCTTAGATACTTTCCGTACTTATGTTTATTATGGACAGGTTGAAGGTAGTAAGGATGCAGGTCTATGTGTAAAGGCTAATACTGCAAATAAGTATGGTCAAAATGATGCAGTTACTTATAGTGGTAACGCAGGTGGTTTTGGCGGTTCTTTACTTAATAGTTCGGTTAAAAATAGTAAGGTTACTAACTTATCTAATGTTGAAGGATTAAATAGTGCGGGTGGCTTTATTGGTTATTCTGGTAAGAGTGGCGTTGTTAATCTAGATAAAGTAGATGTATTAGGTAACAACCAGTGGCAATTACTAGGTGGTGCTGTAGGCGTATTAGATGTCTTTGGTTCTCATATAGAGGATAGTAGTGTATCTGGAATTAAAGATGGTTATACCGTACATAGTAATGGTGGAGAAGAACAAATTGCCGGCGGCTTTATAGGTTATGCAAATCTTTCTAGAATGTTAAATTGTGTAGCTGGAAGTACAGATTCAACAATAGGATTAAAACAAGTTGCCTCAGGTGGTATTGCGGGTGGTTTTGCGGGAAAGACTAACTATGAATACCTGGGC
This sequence comes from uncultured Erysipelotrichaceae bacterium, assembly GCA_934675465.1. Classification (GTDB taxonomy): domain Bacteria; phylum Bacillota_I; class Bacilli_A; order Erysipelotrichales; family Erysipelotrichaceae; genus Colivicinus. The sequence goes on from CAKUQM010000002.1 coordinate 84,461, forward strand.
AATATTGATTTGGATTCTACGGTTGTTAATGCATTGCTTACAACTGTAAATAGTTTGGTAAAAGCTTTGTATCTGAATAAGCTTCAAGCTACAAACTTATTGAATATAGATTTAGGAATTATAAAGATTCAAGCTTTCTATGAAGGTGATCTATTAAGTGTTAATTTATTTGGCTTAAAGATATCTGTTGGTCTATCAAAAGCATCAACTGAAAATAACCAACAAACTGATTTGGCAATTATTAGAATAGGCGATTCTGTAATTAAACTTCCATGTGATGAAAATGGAATCAAACAAGATAATGATACAAAATCTAATATTAGTGTCAGTTTGATCAAAGCTAATCGTACAAAGATTGTTGATAGTAAGGTCTATGGTATCGATGTTGGTTATGATGTCTATGCTGGTGGAGCTGATTATGACAAAGATGGTTCTGGTAACAATGGAATAAGTGGAGGTTTTGTAGGCTTCAACAATGAGGGTCTTCTACAAAATAATGACATGTTCTATTGTGATGTTGTTAGAGGTAGTGCTGATAAGGTTGGACCATTTAGTGGTTATAGTAGTTTGGATTCCTCATATGATTTCAATACTAAAGAAAAAATCGAAGGTAATACAAACAATTATCGTATTTATAGAAAACTAGAGACTACATTGGATGAGATAAAGAAGAATGCTGATAAATTGAACATCGAATATGAAAAAGGTGTTTGGGATATTTATACCTTAGGTCATATGAATACTGTCAAACAATATGACAACCTAAAGGATGCTCAAATAACAGATTCTAGTGGTTCAACTAATGTAGATCTAAAAGCATATGAATCTTCAGCGAAGGCTGTTTTGATGAATGATGCTAAAACACATTTGAATACTGGAGAAAGTGCTACACCTGAGCCTTCAGGTGTGCAGGATCCGTGTGATAAATTGATTAATCTTACGATTAATAAAGTCTGGAAGGATTATTACAACGTTAATAATCAAAGACCAGATAGTATTACGGTAACAATTTCTCGTACTTGGATAGAAAATGGTCAAGAACATACTGAAACAGTATACGAGAGTTACAAAATAAATGGTTCATTAGATAAGACTACTTGGCAAGTGGTGATAAGTAATTTACCTGCTTACAAAGTAGACGCGGCTGATGAAACCAAGTTATATTACTACACTTACTCAGTCACAGAAAAGGAAGTTGGTGGTTATGTTACAACGATAGACAAGTCTAGTGATGGCTTTACGTTTACTATAACCAATAGACAGTCGCCTAAACTTCCAGATACTGGAGGAACGGGTGATTTAGTGTATGTGATTGTTGGAATTGGTGTTATTCTTTTGGCTTTTAGAAAGAAGAACACAAAGAAACAATGTAAAAGAATTTAATCAAGGAGGGTAAAAATGATTAAGAAACTTGCGATATTAATCGCTACATTGACTATGGTACTATGTTGTACCACAACTGCATTTGCGGCAGGAACAGGATCTATTACTGTAGAAAACGCAAAGGAAAGTGAAACTTATACTGCATACAAGATTTTTGATGTAGTTTATTCTACAACTAATGATAAGTATGCATATACAATCAATTCTTCTAATGAATGGTTTAATGATGTTAAGACTTATGCTGAGACAGCTGATAGCAAGCTTACATTAACTCAAAAAGCTGGCGAAACAACTTATGTTGTTGAATTCCAAGATGGCTTTAGTGCACCAAAGTTTGCAGAATACTTAAAAGATAAAACTAATACAAAGACTAGTGGTGTTGTTTTAACTGTAAGTAGTGGTAAGGCAACAGCAAGTAATTTGGATTTGGGCTACTACTTCGTAAAGACTGCAACAGGTGCTTTATGTAATTTAACCACTACTAAACCAGAAGCAAAGATCTATGATAAGAATATTGGACCAGAAATTGAAAAGACACAAAAAGATGATAATAGCCAAGTGATTACTGGTGATGTTCAATTAGGTCAAAAAATTAACTATGAAATCACAGGCAAAGTACCAAGTACTACAGGTTATGAAACATATACTTATAAGATTACCGATACTATGTCTGAGGGATTAACTTTCAATAAGGATGTAAAAGTATCTATTGATGGTACTGATGTTACAAATGAAACAGGTGTAACAATTAACTATATACCAAATGATACAAATGCAACTGGTTTTGAATTAACTATTCCAGTTAAGAATTATCAAGAAAAAATTGGTACAACTATTAGTGTTAAGTATACTGCAACTGTAAATAAAAATGCTGTTGCTGCGGTTAGTAAGAATACTGCTAAACTAGAATACAGCAATAAGCCAGGCACAAACGAAACAGGAACAACAACACCAGTAGAAAAGAAAGTTTATACCGCTAAGATTGTTGTTGATAAGGTAGAAAAGGGTACAGGAACAAAACTAGCTAATGCTGAATTTGTGCTTTATAAGAAAGATACAGCTACTAATGCGGTAACTTATTACAAACTTACTACAACTGCAGGAATTAATGAGGCAAAAGTAGAATGGGTTGATAACGCTACTGATGCAACAGTGCTTAAGACTGATGATAATGGTGCTGCTGAATTTATTGGTTTATCAGATGGAACATATTATTTAAAGGAAACTAAGGCACCAGATGGTTATAACGTGTTAACTGCAGATGTTGAAATAACAATCGCTGGGAATGAAAATGATACTACTACATTGACTCATACTCAAAAAGTTGAAAACAACAAAGGCGCTTTATTACCAGAGACAGGTGGTATTGGTACTATTGGTTTGACTGCTTTAGCTGTTGCAGTAGTGGCATGTGCATTATTCCTTCCAAAGAAGAAGAATAGAGCTTAATTTTAAATGAAGAGAGAAAGATTTGGAATAGCGGTTAGAATACTACTAGTTTGTATAGGTGTCGCTATTCTAATCTATCCATCATTGAGTGAATATTTAAGTGAGAAGAATTCAAGTACTGCCATTGTGACCTATGATGATAGTGTTGCTAAGGCGAATGAGAAGATGCTTGATGAGATTCTTGCTAGGGCTAGAGAATACAACAAAGAATTAGCATACGAATCAGGATATGGTAAGCCTGTAGTAAATGATTATGGTGAGCCAGTGTCACTAGAGGGTTATGATGAACTACTTAATCTAGATGGCGATGGGATGATGGGGTATATTAATATTCCTTGTCTTAATGTGACAGTTCCTATTTATCACACTACTAATGAGTCAGTGTTACAAGTTGGTATTGGTCATTTAGAGAATACTTCTTTGCCAGTAGGTGGAGAATCGTCTCATAGTGCTTTATCTGGGCATACTGGTTTGCCTACTAAGTCTTTATTTACTGACTTGGATCAGATGAAGATAGGTGATCGGTTTTTCATCAAAGTATTGAATGAAACATTATGTTATACGGTAGATGAAATAAATGTTGTGTTGCCCTATGAAACAGAAAAGTTAGCTATTGTAGAGGGCGAGGATTATTGTACTCTAATTACTTGTACACCCTATGGTATTAATGATCATAGATTGTTGGTAAGGGGTAAGAGAACTGAATATAATCCTGAGACTATCAAAGAAGAAATGGCTAGTGAAACAGAGAATCTTTCCATATGGATGAGGATGCCCATGCAATATAGACACTTTATTACAGGCGTTCTAGTTATTGTATTATTAGTGGCTATTAAATTACTTATCATGGTTATTCAAAGATTACTTAGAAAATAAAGAAAGGAGACAAGAGTGGTGAAGAGAATTAAATATGTATTAATGTTAGCGATGACACTACTTTTGTCTACTAACTTTATTATTAATGTAAACGCAATGGTTTATCTTGGCAAATTAACTATCAACACAGAAGGATTTACCGACGATACTTTTGCGATACAAAAGATTGCATCTGCTTCTATATCTGGCTTAGATATTACTTATGTGATAGAAGATGATTATATTAATTATGATTGTGACTGGTTAAGTTTAAATACTTCTCAGTTAAAGGAAAAGACTAAGGAATTAGAAACTGTATCTAGGAACAATCAAAACTATACAGCTACTGGGAAAACAAATGAATCAGGAGTATGTGTATTTACTGGTTTAGAATCTGGTTTATATTTGGTGTATAGATTGGAAGGAAACAAAGACCATAGTGTTGAATCTTTCTTAATTAGTGTGCCTAATATTATTGATGGAGTAATTAAATATGATGTGAGTGCTAAGCCTAAGGTATTAAGAGGACCTATTGAGCCTCCAACTATTGAACCTGAGAAACCAACATATAGACCATTTATTCCTTTAACTGGTATAACTAGATGGCCATTTCCTGTTTTGATAATTAGTGGCATTATATTTATCATTGTTGGTAAATATTTGGAGAAACAAGATGAGAAGTAAGATTGGAAGATTATTTATCATTCTTGGAATTACTATGTTTATTACAGGATTAATCTATGGTATTAACATCTTCTTAGATGATTATGTAGCTGGAGAAAAGTCTGAGCAAGCATTAGAGATAATAGAAGATAATGAAGAACCTGATGTTTCACTTATTAATATTGATGGTCTAGACTATATTGGTTATGTAAAAATACCTAAGTTAGACTTAGAATTACCTATTCTTGATAAGTGGGATATGGAAAATATTCATACAGCACCATGTAGATATAGTGGCAGTCTAGAAGAAAATAATCTAGTATTAGCTTCGCATGATTATCGAAAGCACTTCTATTACATTAAAGATTTAAGTGTTGGCGATGAAGTAACTTTTATTAAAGTAAATAGTGAAAGAATAGAATATCAGGTAAGTGATGTGATGATAGTTTCTCCTTTTGAAGTAGAGAAGATTGAAAATGAAGAACCTGATCTAATTATCTTTACTTGTTATATGGATGGAAGATATAGAACGATCGTATATTGTAAAAGAAAGACTGTATAGTCTTTCTTTTACTTACTCAGAATATGATACAAATAGTGCTGCATAGTCATCTGATGACTTAAGATAAGCCTTCAAAGCTTGTTTAGCACTTTCATAGTCTTTGGCGTTGTGCTCAAATGAAGCAGTAATACCCATGGTTTTGCCAGTGTATTTGAATGTTACACCATTGATTTCTTTTCCATCAATTTCTTTAATAATGTCCTTGATTTTTGTTGTTCCGACTTTAATAATCATTTTAATTTCCTCCAATTATTTCAATAAAAAATATAAAAAGTCATCTAAGTTTTGAATTTTATCTATGTTGTTAAAAAGAAGATTGTTGTCATATAAAATATCGCTTAAACCAGCATATAGTTTTCTAAAATCATCATTTGTATCTCTTTTTATTAGTATTAGACAAACTAAATTAATCTTTGATTTATTCCAAGTAACTTTAGTGTTGTTTACCATTACATATAATTTTGTGCTCAAGGCATTTTGAATATTTGAATGTGGTATTGCAAACTTATCAAAGAAACATGTTGATGATAAATTTTCTCTACTTATCACTTGATTGTAAAAATCTTCTAAGACATCGTTATTGTCTAATGCCTTTTCACATAAGAAGTTAATCGCTTCATATTTATCCATCTTTTCATTTAAGACATAGAAAGTATCTTTTGTAAGATATTTATTAATCAAATTAGAAACTTCATTAGCATTCTTTTCTTTTATAAATGTAGTAATCGCTTCCTGTACCTTGATAATATCTTTATCAGAGGCAAATGGAGATACTATACATTTCCTAATGTTTCTATTAACATCTTCTTCGGTAGTGATAATTAGACAACTCTTATATAGTCTATAAGGAATATCAGATGTTGAGTTATAAAAGCCCATTATTTGTACCTTATAGCCAATTTCCTTAACAATCTTATCAGCCAAGATGGTGTTAGTTCCTGGGAAAGACGATACTAAAATAATTGGGGCAATTGATGCTTTTTCGGCAGCTTGCTCAATCGCATAGCCAATGTGAATGGCGATTAAATTAATTTCAACTTCTGGAATATTTATATTAAAGTTCTTTGCGATTTTAGAGGCAATGGATACAGCTACCTCATATACATATGGTGCGTTTTGTTTAATAGAAATATTAGTTGGAACATAACTAATAGAGTTCATGCATCTTTTGATCATTTCAGATACATGAAGACAAAAGACACTTAAGAATTCTTGATAATCTATAGAAGTTAAATAATAGTAATTAAAAGTATCTTCGACAATTTCTCTTATCATTTTCACAAAAGAATCTGACAGGTCAAAGACTCTAGGTTTTTCACCATTTCTAGAAATAAAACCATCAAGAGTTTGTTCAATTTCTTTAATAGTTAATAATTTATTGATATAGTGCATATGAAATTTAGTTTCCAACATTTC
>CAKUQM010000003.1 GCA_934675465.1 uncultured Erysipelotrichaceae bacterium
CGTTTAAACAAGATGTCCAATTAAGAAATCTATTTGAAATAGGTGTTACCTGTTAAAAGGTGCTAATCAGATGATTTTTGTACACCATCATCATTATATTTATAAGTGTAAAAGGAGACAAAGATATGAAAACTTATATTACACTTACAGCACTTAGCAACTACATTGACATCAAAGAACTTGCAGTTGGTGAAGAATTAATCTTAGAAAAAGATAAAGAAAACCAATATGATGATGAAGCTATCAAAGTAATGGGTACCAATCACAGCAAGAAAGGCTATGTAGCTAACTCTGTTCATACTAAATGTAAAGGAACCCACTCAGCAGGGTACATCTACAACATGTTTGATGAGACTTGTAAATGTGTTGTTAGATTTATTTATGACAAAGGAGCCATCGCTGAAATAGAACATAACTAGCATCTTTTTAGCACCATTAGAATACAATTGGTTGTACCAATTGACGTTAAAGCAATGAAGAATAGAGTATCAGCATACTTCATTGCTTTTATGAGCTTATATCTCAATTAAAGACAACCAAAATTGATTATACGCAGGTATGCAAGTACCTCTAACTTTGATTATACGCACCTTTGGATTATGCTCAAACTATGATTATACGCACTTATATTAGTACTACAATAAGATTATGTGGTTAATATATGCGCTTATATCTTCCTTCTTTGCGGGTATCACTTCAATATTTGCAAAGTGTGGAATAAATAAAACCGATTCAACAGTAGCTACTGCCTTACGTACAATAGTGGTCTGTATCTTTTCATGGTTATTAGTTACCAACATTACATATATAGAGACAAAGACACTTGTCTTTCTAATACTGTCAGGACTATCAACAGGAGCCTCTTGGTTATGTTACTTTAAAGCACTACAACTTGGTGATATCAACAAAGTTGTTCCAATCGATAAGTCTAGTATAGTCTTAACAATTATCCTAGCTTCTATGTTTTTAAACGAAGGAATAAGCCTTCTAAAATTTATATCGATAATCTTAATAGGACTAGGTACCTTATTAATGATCGATAAGAAAGAAAGTTCCAATAAATCTAATAATAAACAATGGTTAATATATGCCTGTCTATCTGCCCTTTTCGCAAGTCTAACAAGTATCTTTGGCAAGATTGGTATTACTAATATTGATTCTAATTATGGTAGTGCCATTAGAACTACCGTTGTCTTAATTATGTCTTGGGCAATAGTTTTTATTACTAAGAAAAGTAGTAAAATAAAGATAGTAGATAAGAAAGAAATTATCTTTATTGTATTATCAGGAATTGCCACTGGTGTTTCTTGGTTAGCATATTATAAGGCATTACAAGTTGGTCCTCTTAGCATTATCGCTCCAATTGACAAGTTAAGTATTCTTGTCACTATTATCTTTTCTTACTTTGTGTTCAAAGAAAAATTATCATTCAAGGCCCTTGTGGGTTTAGTTTTAATCATCATTGGTACTCTACTTTTAGCGCTACGGTCATAATTAATGAAACTTATTCTTTATTAGGATAGAATCCTATTAATGATAAGAAGAAATACTTTACAAAAAGAAATAGTCATTAAAACTATTCAAGATATTGATAAACATGCTACTGCTGATGAAATATTCTTATACATTAATAAGATTCATCCTAGTATTAGTAGAGCTACTATTTATCGTAATCTCAATATCCTAGTTGAAGAAGGATTAATCACAAAAGTTGATATCCCAAGTGGTCCTACTTACTTTGATAAGAGATTAGATAAACATCATCATTTGAAATGCATTAATTGTGGACAGATACATGATATAGATATGTCCATTCCTGATTTAGAAAATTGTGGCATGGAATATGATATCTACTTCAAAGGCATTTGTCCCAAGTGTAAGGAGATATTATGAACGAGAAAACATTATTCAAGATAAGCTATGGCTTATATGTTCTTAGTACTAGATTAGGTGATGAAGACAACGGTTGTATCATTAACACTGCTATTCTTGCAGCATCTAAGCCTAATCAAATTAGTATTTGTGTTAACAAGCTTAATCATACTCACGATATGATTATGGAATCTAAGGATTTTACAATTTCTATTTTGAGTGAAAAAGCTACTTTCGATGTCTTTGAAAGATTTGGCTTTCATTCAGGAAAAGATATCAACAAGTTTGAAAACTATGAATTCTGTAAAAGATCTAACAACGGTATCTACTATATAACTGAAGGAACTAATGGTTACATTTCAGCTAAGGTAGATAAGATTATTGACCTTGGTTCTCATACGATGTTTATTGGTGAAATAAGCGATATGGAAATGTTAAATGATGAAGTGTCATTGACTTATGATTATTACCATAAACATATAAAGCCAAAGCCAATAGAAAAGACAAGTAATGAAACAATATGGAGATGTACAATTTGTGGCTATGAATATAAGGGAGAAGAACTTCCTGAAGACTTCATTTGTCCAATATGTAAGCATCCTGCTAGTGACTTTGTGAAAGGAGAATAAGATATGAAAACAAACAAGTATGCTGGTACACAAACAGAAAAGAATTTAATGGAAGCATTTGCTGGTGAATCACAGGCGAGAAACAAATACACTTTCTTCGCTTCGGTTGCTAAGAAGGAAGGCTATGAACAAATGTCAGCTTTATTCTTAGATACCGCTGATAATGAAAAGGAACATGCGAAATTATGGTTCAAGGAGCTTAATGGAATTGGTAATACACCTGAGAATCTTAAGAGTGCAGCAGAGGGTGAAAACTATGAATGGACTGATATGTATGAGGGTTTTGCCAAGACTGCCGAAGAAGAAGGTTTCCATGATTTAGCTGTTAAATTTAGAGAAGTTGGTGCAATTGAGAAACATCATGAAGAAAGATATCGTGCCCTACTTCATAATATTGAAACTGCTCAAGTATTTGAAAAGAGTGAAATCAAAGTATGGGAATGCAGAAACTGTGGTCATCTTATCGTAGGTAAGAAGGCGCCTGAAGTATGTCCTGTATGTAATCATCCTCAAAGTTATTTTGAGGTTCATGCTGAAAACTATTAAGGAGGAACAACAATGAAATACAAATGTGAAGTATGTGGTTGGGAATATGATGAGGAATTAGGTTATCCTGAAGCTGGTATTGAACCAGGAACCAAGTGGGAGGATGTACCTGAGGACTTTGTTTGTCCATTATGTGGTGTTGGTAAAGATCAATTTATAGAGGAGTAGCAAATGCTACTTCTTTTTAATAATGGCAACCAAACAAGGGATTCTACCTAAACATTCTATATATCTAACATCTTGATATCCTAATTCTTTAAAGAATAACATGTATGTTTCTTTATTGAATTGTCTTTTGAAATCAACACCTAGTTTGTTTACTGAACTAGATACACTGTCAACATTTCCAATATCATTTTTATTCATGTAAGTAGGGATAATAATCTTACCACCCTTCTTACATACTCTATCAAGTTCCTGTATCGCCTTGATTGGATCATCTAATAAATGAATCACATTGCCGGCAACTACTATATCAAAGCTATTATTTGGATAAGGTAAATTTGTTATATCAGCACACTCAAACTTGATGTTTTTATACTTATTTAGTTTTCTTTCTGTAATCTTAAGCATCTTAATCGAATAGTCTGTCGCGATTAAACTATTACATTTTCCACCAATAGTCTTAGTTAAAAGACCTGTACCACAAGCACATTCCAGTACATCATCAGTTGACTCTATTTCATCTTTAACAACACCACATAGTTTGATATTCGTTTCCCTATTGATGATGTTGGCAAAAACATCATAGACACAAGCAACCTTATCCCAAAACATTTTTTATCCTTTAAATCTTATCTTTACTATTTGCATTTTCATTAATCCATCACAAATATGAGCAAGGAATCTAAAGAAACCACTGATATTATCGTCTTTTAAATCGTTGTATCCTAGCATATAGCCTTTACTTGTTACTTCGATATTATTAGACCATGATGATATATCTTTAAGATTGGATACTGAAAAATAAGTGCCCACTTCTTTTACTTTTAACGAATTAAGCCACATTGATATCAACTTAACCGTCATTTTACCAGCCGCATCAAAGACTAGTACACTATCATTGAAATAATTAGCCATTTTAACAATAAGATTCTTAACTTCATCATTAAGAAAATAATAGAAGACTCCTGAGGCAAAGAAGACTACACCATTTGAATTATCGATTTTATCAAACCACTCAATATCATTAAGATTACAAGGAATATTATATTCACGCTCACCAGATGGCAACAATTCATTTCTTACTTTAATCACATCAGGAAAATCTAGATTATATATCTTACATTTACCATTATCACAGTTTCTTCCTGTATTATCTAAACCACAACCTAAATTAACAATAGAAGCAAAGGGGTGTTCCTTTAAGTATTCACATACTTCATAGGCAATATCGCTTTGTCTTGCAGCTACCTCTAGTGCACCAAAGCGTTGCATAAGACTTTTTGATTTCTTTTCTATTTCAGAAAAATCATAATCAATTTGATCAATCAAATCTACAGCGGTCTTATCATAATAAATGTTTGGATATAGACTAGAACAAATCTTTCTAGAATATAGAGGAATAATTAATGTCTCTTGGACACTATCTTTCTTAATTTTATATTTCATATACTCACCTAGTTAGTCATTGCTAACTGATTTAATTCTATTCTTATATTTTTTAAGTGTCAAATGATATTACTATTACACAATAAACTTATATAATTTATAGTGTAATAGGATGTATTAATAATGAATGATTCTGGAATAATTATTGCGAAGAGATTTAATAATAAAGATAAATTAAAGAAACTCCTAGATAAAGGTGACATCTACAGATATTCTCGTGGTATCTACGTTAGAAATGATGTTTGGGAAGATGATTTTTATTTGCTACAACAAAAATATTCAAAAGGAATTTATTCTCATAATACAGCACTATATTTATTAGGATACTCTGATCGTGCTCCTATCAAATACACCATGACTTTTCCACAAGGATACAACTGCAAATCTTTGAAAGATGAGTGTTTAATTGTTAAACATTGTATTAAAGATAATTACGATTTAGGTTTAACTCAAATCAATTCACCTTGTGGTAATTCCATCTACATCTATGATTTAGAAAGAAGCTTATGCGATATGTTAAAAGGAAACGGTAATGATATTCAAACTATTAATCCTGCAATCAAACAATATGTAGCTTCTAAGGATAAGAATATTTATAAGCTACTGAAGTATGCAGAACAATTACATGTTAAAAATAAGGTTGTAAGATATTTGGAAATCTTACTTTAATTACATTCAAAATATAAGACAAGCGTGCTCATATCGTTTATGAAATAAGCACGCTTGTCTAGTTTTGTGTTATTTAACTAAATCAACCACATCAGCCTTAGATCTAAAGCCTGTTTGTCTATTAACTAGTTCACCATTCTTAAATACAAGTAATGTTGGAATGCTAGCTACATTGTATTTAGCAGCTAAGTCCATGTGAGCATCTACATCAATTTTGCAGATTTTGAATTCATCATGTTCATCAGCAATCTCGTGTAAGATTGGAGATAGCATCTTACATGGACCACACCATGTTGCGTAGAAGTCTACTAGAACAGGAATATCACTGTCTAATACTTCTTCTTTAAAGTTTTCAATATTTACATTTTCATTAATTTTACTCATTTTTATGTACCTTCTTTCTTTTTACACCCTTATCATAATACTTATTAAAGGATATGTATGTGATTAAGTCACAAAAAAATATTGAATTTTCAGTTATCATGTGCTAACTTAAGTGTGAAAAAAGAAAGGAAGTAAAAAACTATGAAATTAAATAAATTAGGAGCTTTCGCATTAGGTACTTTATTTGGTACAGCAGGCATCAAAGTGTTAAGCAGCAAGGATGCTAAGAAGGCATATGTACACACTACTGCCGCAGCCTTACGTGCAAAAGAGAGTGTTATGACTACTGTAACAACAGTACGTGAGAATGCAGAAGACATTTTAGCTATGGCCAAGGATATCAACGAAGCTAGAGCTAAAGAAGAGAGTGAAGAAATTATCGAAAACAAGGATTAAATGAAGCTGCCATTATGGTGGCTTCTTTATTAAGAATTAAAAATATGAAGTGTAAAATTTTATATAAATCGAAAAATAGAATAAGAGTGCATCTTTTCCACAATAACATGTCATTAAAAGAGGCTGATGTTGTGGAATACTATTTTAGAAATATTCCACAAGTAAAAGATGTACAAGTGTTTGATAGAACAAGTGACGTTGTTGTTTTGTTTAGAGGTGATATTAATGAAATTATTAATGCCTTTGCCTCATTTCACATGAAAGACATTAATAATTTTAGTCTTGTGCCCACGCACACAACAAGAGAATTAAACAGAGAATATGAAAATAAACTAGTGAACACAGTATGTATCCACTATATTAAAAAATTCTTTTTGCCTCTTCCAATCAAAAACTTTTTAACCCTTATTAATTCATTCAAATACATCAAAGAAGGACTTAAGGCCTTATTTATTAATGGTTTAACTGTTCCCGTACTAGATGCTACAGCAGTAAGTGTATCTATGTTACAAAGTAACTATAATACTTCTTCTTCCGTTATGTTTATGTTGAGAATTGGTGAAATAATGGAAGAATGGACCCACAAGAAATCCGTAGCCGACTTAGCTAGTGCCATGTCCTTACATATTGAAAAAGTATGGTTAAAAACCAGTGAAGGTGAAGTTCTTATCGATGCTAATGATGTGCAATTAAATGATCATATTATTGTTAGAACGGGAAATATTGTTCCATTTGATGGTGTAGTTCTAAGTGGTGAGGCAAGTATAAATCAAGCTTCAATAACCGGAGAATCTTTGCCTATCGTTAAGAAAGAAGGAAGCTATGTTTATGCTGGTACCGTTGTTGAAGAAGGTGAATGCATCTTTGAAGTTGATAAGTTGAGTGGTCAAAGTAAATACAATCGTATTATGGAAATGATTGAAAGCGGTGAGAAACTAAAGTCCAAGAGTGAAGATTATTCTTCTAAGCTAGCAGACCATTTAGTTCCATATACTTTCTTAGCAAGTGCCTTAACATATTTATTAACAAGAAACACAACTAAGGCTTTAGCTGTATTAATGGTCGACTTCTCTTGTGCCCTAAAGCTATCAATTCCAATAGCTGTATTGTCCGCAATGAGAGAATCAAGTCAATATAATATAACAGTTAAGGGTGGTAAATTCTTAGAAGCTGTTGCTAAGGCGAATACGATTGTCTTCGACAAAACCGGAACTCTAACTTATGCTACTCCAACTGTTGTAGATGTTATTCCTTTTGATGGTAATGATAGTGATGAGATGTTAAGATTAGCTGCATGTTTAGAGGAACATTTCCCACATTCTTTAGCTAATGCCGTTGTTAAAGAAGCTAAACAAAAAGGCCTAGACCATAATGAATATCATTCAAAAGTTGAATATACAGTGGCTCATGGTATTAAGAGCACTGTAAATGGTGAGAAGGTTGTTATTGGTAGTTATCATTTTGTCTTTGAAGATGAAGGATGCACAATCCCTGAAAATGAGCAAGATAAATTCAATTCCATTTCTAATGAGTATTCACATCTATATTTAGCCTTAAAAGGAAAGTTGGTAGCAGTTATCTGCATTTCAGATCCAGTACGTCCTGAGGCAAGTAGAACTATAGAAACCTTACATAATCTTGGTATTGAAAAGATAGTAATGATGACTGGAGATAATGAAAAGACTGCCAAGTATATCGCTAAAGAAGTAGGTGTTGATGAATACCATGCTGAAGTATTACCAGATGATAAGGCTAACTATGTTAATAAAGAAAAGGAAAATGGTAATGTAGTTATTATGGTTGGTGATGGTATTAACGACTCTCCTGCCTTAAGTGCTGCTGATGTTGGTATTGCGATAAATACAGGTGCTGATATTGCAAAAGAAGTTGCTGATATCACTATTTCTTCATCAGATTTATTAAATCTAGTTACTCTACGTATATTGGGTGAAAAACTAGTTGATAGAATTGATTTGAATTATCATGAGATCATTGGCTTTAATTCGTTATTGATATTAGGAAGCGTCTTAGGTATATTACAACCATCAGCTTCCGCATTACTACATAATACTTCAACTCTATTAATTAGCACCAAGAGTATGACTAATCTAATTGATGATAATGAATTAGAACTAAGTTACTAAGCATTAAAGTGAAGGGTTATTAATCCTTCACTTTTTAATTGTCTTCTCTAGCTTATCGATTTTCTCAACTATATGATTAACTTTATCATATAAGTCTTCAATCATTATTTCGGTTTTAAGATTAACCTTATAATCATTTTCTGCTCTATGTCTATCTTTCTCTTCTTGTCTATTTTGACTCATCATAATTAGTGGTGCCTGTATAGCAGCAACACAAGATAATACAAGATTTAATAGAATAAACGGATATGGATCAAAGGCTTTAGATGCCAATATAACATTTACTAGCATCCAGATAATTAATACTGCAGTAAAGGAAAAGATAAAGGCCCAACTACCTGCAAACTTAGCAATACTATCAGCAGCTTTTTGTCCTAATGTATACTTCTCTTCTGGTTTTTTAGAAATCTTACTATCAGCCAACAAGTCGATAATTTCTTCATCAGTCATATCGTGTTTGATATCTTCTAGTATTTCGTTTAATAATTCTCGGTTTTCTTTCATATACTTTACCTTCTATGACTAAATGATAATGCTAATTTTTAAAGATGAAACAATATTTTGCAACGCAAATGGCTAAAATAGCTTATTCGTTGCACATCGTTTGCAACGCAAACACCAAAATCAGCCTTTTCGTTGTACAACGAATGCAACGATAACTCTAAAAACACTGTTTTCGTTGCATAATTAATTAAATATCATACAAAGCATCAACATCAATTATTTCAATACAACCCTTTTGAAGTTTAATAAGACCATCTTGTACAAACAGTTTTAGTATTCTAGTTACTGCCTCTCTTGCAGAATTAATATCATTGGCTATTTCTTCATGAGTTACTTTAATAATAGTAGAATCAGTTCTTTCATATTGATTAATTAAATAGTTAGCTACTCTACTATCTAACCCTTTAAACAATAATTCTTGCATATTCCACATTACATCAGAGAATCTAGCTAATGCTTTCTCATATAAATAACATCTAAATTCTATATTCATATATGCCAAGTCTTCAATTATGTTAGATGGAACAATTAATACCTTAGTATCCTCATTAGCTACTAGTTGTGTATCAAAGGTAATTTGTTTAATAATACATGATGCAGACAACACACATAAATCGTTGTCTTCTAGTTTAAAGATTGTTACTTCCTTACCTTCATCAGAAACAAGATAAGCTCTTACTTGCCCTGATATTACATTTAATAAGCCTAAACATGATGAACTATTATCAAAGACGGTAGAACCCTTAGTATATGTTCTTTCTATGGTGTTATCCTTTAATATTTCTTTTTCTTTGTCTGTTAATAGATTCCAGAATGGTAAACGATTGCTCATACTTTATTTATATCATAACTTGTTTTATGTATCTTAACTTTAACTAAGTTAAGATACAAAATAAATGTTAAGAAGCAATAACGAAGTAATTTCTGGTTGTATTTAAATAATACTAGCTATTATTTACTATAATTAAATACAAGGAAGTAATTCATGAAAAACATAGTTGTTACATCTACCGAAATACAAAATAATTTTGGAAAATATCTAAGTCTTGTAATGTCTGGACAAGAAGTTATTATCACAAGAAATGGCAAAGAAGTAGGTCGTTTAGTTCCAAAAGATACTGCTGTATCTTATTTAACTGATTCCCTAGCTAGAATCATTAAAGGTTCTTATGTTTTAGACAAAGAGAAAGAAGAAAGGTTAATCAGGAAACATGTTTCTTCCTATTAAGACTAAGTATTATGTCGAAGATTTTACTGATAACTCCAACGGAATTGTTGGCAAGAATGTAATTAAGTCCTTAACATAAAAAGCATCTACAGCTTATTTAGCCATAGATGCTCAATTTTTTATAATTCTTCACCATTAGTTTCAATTATATGTTTATACCAATAAAATGAATCTTTTGGATAACGATTATAAGAACCATTTCCTAAATCATCACAATCAACATATACAAAACCATATCTTTTAGACATTTGACCGGTTGAACAACTTATCAAATCAATACAGCCCCAAGATGTATAACCAATTACGTCAACACCATCTATTTCTATCGCTTTTTTAACTTCGCTTAAATGGTCTTTTAAATAAGCAATACGATAATCATCATGAACCTTATTATCTTCATTTAATACATCTTTGGCGCCAAGACCATTTTCAACAATCATTATTGGCTTATGATAACGATCATACAAGTAGTTCAAGGTATATCTTAGTCCCACAGGATCAACGGCCCAACCCCATTCACTAATTTTTAAATGAGGATTAGAAATATGCCTTATCATATTTCCTTCAGCCATCTTTAATCCCTCTTCTTTTGCGGCAGCAACTGAAGTTTGATAATAACTAATTGATATAAAATCAACAGTTCCCTCTTTTAATAACTCTAGGTCACCATCTTCAATTGGAAGAACAATTCCCCTGTTTCTTAAATCAATTAACTTATACTCTGGCAAATATCCTCTTACCATCGTATCACTATAGTAATTAACTCTTAGATCATAGCTCTTTAAAGCTTCAAAATTGTCTTCTGGTTTACAAGTATAAGCATATGGAATAGAAGAACTAATCATACAACCTATCTTCATATCAGGATATCTTTCATGTGCTAGTTTACACACTTTAGCGCTTGCCAACATCTGATGATAAGAAGCAATTTCACAAAGTTTTTCATCCTTAGAAAATACTCCAGCATTTGCATAGCCACTATGAACTATCGAATTAATTTCGTTAAAAGTTAACCAATATTTTACTTTACCTGAATACCTGTTAAATAATGTCTCGCTGTATTTTAAGAACAAGTCTACAACTCTTCTATCGGCAAAGCCATTATATTTAACACATAGGGCCAACGGCATTTCATAATGAGAGATAGTTACAACGGGTTCTATGCCATATTTTAATAGTTCGTCAAAAACAGAATCATAGAACTTTAAGCCCAATTCATTAGGAACTTCATCATCACCGTTTGGATAAATACGACTCCATGCGATTGACATACGATAAGCCTTAAAACCCATCTTAGCCAACATAGCGATGTCTTCTTTATAATGGTGATAAAAGTCACTAGCTTTATGATTAGGATAATATTCACCATCTACCATCTTTGGCACACCATTTTCTGGATAAGTTTCTTTTTTAAACGCAATACAAGCTTTCTCTTCCCCGCCCTTTTCATAAGTAACATAACGCATACTACTTAAGAACTTCTTATATTCGGGTTTTATATTTGGTAAGTCAACATTAAACTTGCTATGACCACCACAGGTCATCACATCAGCAATGCATAGACCCTTCCCATCTTCAAGATAAGCTCCTTCGAATTGGTTTGCAGCAGTAGCTCCGCCCCATAAAAAATCTTTTGGAAATGGCATTATGCGTTCTCTGTTTCTTCTTTTAGAGCTTCGCTATCTGCTACTTTAAAGAAAGGATAATATAGGACAACAGAAATAACTGTACAAATCAATACAACAGCCAATAATTTTACACCACCTGACATAAAGCCTGAAATAAACTTAGGCATTACCCATGGAGCCATTACAGCTGGATTAATGCTGTTTGCGAAGCCTAATTTACATAAGCCCCATGCAACTAAGCTACAAATTGGAGTAGATAGTACCATTGGTAAGAAGAAAATTGGATTTAATACAACCGGTACACCAAACATCATTGGTTCAGAAATATTGAATAAGCATGGAACTGTTGAAATCTTAGCAAGTGATTTATAACGTTCAGACTTAGCTGTCAACATTGAAATTGCTAAACCAATTAAGTTACCACTACCACCTAAGCTCATTGCTGCATAAATAGTTACGAACGCTAAGTTAGGAAGTTCAGCAACTGGAGTTCCAGCCATATAAGCTTCTAGATTTCCAAGTAAGCAAAATGAAATTGCAGGTGAGAATACGTTCATAACAGCACTTGGATGAACACCAAAGAACCATAATAAGTTTGAGAAAGTATACGCAATAATAATTGCCCAAGGAGATGAACCAACATTCATGATTGGAGTAGCCAATACTTGGTTAATCAAATCAAATAAGTTATTAAATGCAGTTAAACTTAATGCCCATTTAATTAAGAATGCTACAGTGAAAATGATAATCGCAACAAATGTTGGAGATAATGAATCTGTAACCATTGTTGGAACTGATTCAGGTAATTTAATAGACATCTTCTTCATTAGGAATACATAAATATTAGACACTATCATTCCTAATAAAATTGCTACGAAAATGCCCTTTGAACCTAAATATGCAGTATTAATTAAATATGTAGTTGATCTTCCTTCAACATTAACAACAAGTGGCATTAATACCAAGAACACACCTAATGTAACAACAGCTGTAGTAATACCGTTAATACCTTTTTGTTTACCATTGTTGTAGGCAATAGAAATAACGATATATAAAGCTAACATGTTCATTGTTACTGTTAATACTTCATTACATACTCCTGATAAACCAGTGCTTGATAAGAATGCTGACCAAGCAGGAATAGGTAGGTTAACAAGAATAGCTAAGATACAAACACCTAATGTAATAGGCATTGTATACATCATACCTTTAGATAAAGCTTTAATAGTATCACTGCCATTAATTTTTTCAGCAAGCGGTGCTATGTACTTTTCTAGTAAAGCTTGAATTTTTTGAAACATAATTTTTCTCCTCTTTATTTAATTCTTTTTAAAAGATCTATATATTGTTCGCTAATAATTTTGAAAGTCTCTGCACTCATTAGAATATCTTCAGCATGAATTAGGAATAGATTTGGTGTTACTCCCTCGCCATTTACTTCCTTTTGAATCAAGTCTGCATGAATCTTGTGTCCAGCATTGAAATGCTCTTCACCCTCTTGTCTTAATCTTTGACTTTCTTTTTCATCCCCATTTTTCATAGCCTCAATTGAATCAATGAAACAACTTCTAGCTAGTCCAACTTCTGAAATCACATGGAAACAAATTTCTGCTAATTTCTCATCCATAGATTAGTCTCCAATAACCTTTCTAGCCTCTTCTAAGACCTTTGAACCATTCATTGTTCCATATGCAGCCATGTCAATTACTTCTACTGGACAATTAACTAATGATTTAATCTTGTTAAGTTGGAACTTAACTTGTGGTCCAAGTAGAATAATATCAACATCTGCATATTCTTTTACTTCATCAATTGGATGAGCTTCGATTTGACAATCATAGCCCATTTGTTCTGCACTAGTTTGCATTTTCTTAACCATCATACTAGTAGACATTCCATTTGCGCATAATAATACAATTCTTCTCATATGCTGTCCTCCTTATAACTAGATTTTATATTTTGTAAAATTTTGAACTTATCCATTATTTCCACATACATTGCGGAAATAAAAAAGCACCCGTATTTGGATGCTTATTCAATCGTATCTAGATTCGCTAACATTTCGATAAAGCCTTCGAAACTCTTGTCGTTAATTAGCTTTTTTACATAATCATCATTCAAGAAGAAACGCATTGTAAGGTCATAGAACTTAACTAAATTCTTGCCTCTGCTTTTTCCAATGTTTGTTAAAAAGACAACTTGAACCATTTCATTTTCCCATAAAATTGGCTTATCTAAAATTCCTATATAAACAAAGTTTTCATCACAAATAGATTCAACAGTATGTGGCATCGCAACATAATTACCAAATGCTGTCTTTGCCAAATGCTCCCTGGTGATAACACTATCGTAATATTCTTTATTTAAGTGATACTTATCTTTGGCATATTCATACATTTCCTTAATAACCGATATTCTATCATTTGACTTTAAATGAGGTATGAATTGGTCTTTTGCATAATATTCACTCAAAACATCATTTTTCACTGTATTAAAAATATTGATTACTTTTTCCTTGTCTTTCGTATCTAGAAAATAACCTACTTGTACTATTGGAATAGGTACCTTGGAAACAATAGGAACAGTGGTGAAAATATAATCAAAATGGCTAAAGTCTATGTCTTTTAATTCTCTTAGTGAACACACTTCAATTTCATTTAAGAAAGCAGTGAATTCATTCTTATACTTGTATTTTAATAAGTGAGCAGAACCATTACTAGAACCACAAACTAGAATAATATTCTTTTTTTGAAAAGAATTATCCTGTCTTTTTTCTTTCTCGATACTTAATGAAAATATAAGGGCTAGATAAGATATTTCATCATCATTTATTTTTACACCCAAACTATTTTCAATTAACTTAGATGCTTCTATTGCCATTTGGTAACCAAAGGAATATTTTTGTTTAATCTTTTCTTTTAATGGATTCTTTGCGATTATTCCGTATTTGATTCTAATTATCATAGGAACTAAATGCCTTGCCAAATTAAGTTGTAAGTCAAAATCATTCATCAAATTAATAGAATAAGATGATTCCACTGTTTCTATCATCTTTTGAGACAAAGCATATACATCTTCTTTGATATAAATATTAGCATTCTTAATTTCAAAACTTGAACTGTTTCTCATTCCTGATAATCTAATAGCTAGATTACATATTTCATGATCTGAGAATTCAATCGCATACATTTTATTCAACACTTCAAATAAATCTTTTATAAGTTTGTATTCATATGAATTTTGATCAATATGTGATGAAGAGATGTTCTTATTTTGTTTAATACGTCTAATATTTACAAACAATAAAATAATGAATTGATCATAAAAAACTTCATCTAGAAACAAATTATATTTATCAAATATTTCAATAACCACTTTGTTAATGGAATTAATACTTGCTTCTCCTTCAATGTCTCTAAAATACCCAGATACATCAAAGCGTGTAAGGATAGAAGCTATACACATCCTTTTATTTTCTTCCGTGCCATTAATATGCATTCCATGGTTCTTCTTGTTTTCAAAGTTTAAGTGAAAGTCAAATAGAATGCCATCTATATTCTTTATTAACGCACTTACTTTTGATTCAGAAATATAAAGTTGATTGGCAATTTTTGTGGTAGACACATAATGATGATCATTATCCAACAAAAACAAGATAACATAGGCCATACGAATAGTAGCATCTTGAGGTACTTTCATATTAGTTGCCAGATATTTTTCATATTTATCATTATCAAAGATATAGATTGAATTTCCATAGTGTGGTTTAGAAACAATAGAAAAACCATTCTTTTCTCCAATGAGGGACAATTCTTTTAAATCTTCTCTAATTGTTCTATCAGAAACATTCAAACTAGCAGCGATTTGTTTAGAAGTAATATAAGAATCACTCTTCAGTTTATTCAATATATCTATATGCCTTGACATAACTTCATATTATTATCTTTTGTCTTTATATTCAACAATTTCAAGAATCGATATCACTAGTATAGGCCATTATTACTTTGGGTATCGATCAGTCACCCTATCATTCACCCTATCATTCACCCTATGCTTATGGTGATGGCTTATACAACAGTAAGTCAAGGCAATTTGAATTATTTTTTATGTTAAAGTGTCTGTTTTTGTGTTTAATATTTGTTATTAATTTTCCAATAGCCTTTTCTGTTAGAGCCAATACGCTCAATAATATCTTTTTCTTTTAGTTGTTTCATTTTTTGCGCCACTGTTTTTCTACTAATTCCCATTTTTTCAGAAAGTTGAGAAACTGTGTATCCAGGGTCTTCAATAAGAAGTGACAACAATGTGCGTTCATCATCAGTCACCCTATCTAAACGAATAACTCTATCTTCAGGTGCTTTAAACTCAATCATAATGTCGCTTTGGTTAATTGTGTAAATTGGTTGAGGAACACCATCTTTCTTACAAGCAGAACAAATCTTTTCAATTCCTCGTCCCCAACTTTCTATAAAACCAGCTAAATAAAATACATGGGCAATATTAGGATTATAAGGACTAGAAGCGTGCTTACACATCAAGTTTTCTAATGTCCAGTTTTCTGGTAAACAACCACAGTTTGCAATATATAATCTATCATCATACACACTAACCTGAATTGGAACGCCAGACTGATATTGTTTATGGCACAATGCATTTAATAAAGCTTCACCAAACCAAAAGCAGGAAGCTCTAACTTCCATAAGTGGTGAGTAATTGACAACGCGAATATCTAGAGAGCATTAAGTAGCAAATTAATAAAAAGAAATATTAATGGTCTAAATGTGGATAAAAAAGATAGATTTAGACAAGTAATAATTATTTTGATGTATAATTAAGACATGGAAACAATAATTGGTAGAGAAACAGAATGTAAGCGTCTTGATAAGTGCATGCAAGCTAAAACAGCTCAACTTGTCGTAGTCTATGGGCGAAGAAGAATAGGCAAGACTTATCTTGTAAATCATTATTTTAAAGATAACATCGTTTTTAAAGTTACTGGCGCTTATGGTCAATCAAAAGAAATTCAGCTTAGAAATTTTTCTGATGAATTAAATAGAAGATCTAAAAAGAAAAGAGCCATCCCAAAAGACTGGTTTGAGGCTTTTAATAATCTTAGAGAATATATTGAAGAACTATCCAGTAAAAAGAAGCAAGTATTTTTTATTGATGAAATGCCTTGGCTTGATAGTCATAAGTCAAAGTTCTTGGCTGCTTTTGAATATTTTTGGAATGATTATGGAACAAGCAAAAACAACTTAATTTTTGTAATATGTGGTTCAGCTACTTCATGGATGGTTGATAATATTGCAAATAATAAAGGCGGTTTATTTAATAGACAAACATGCCGTATTTATTTAGAACCTTTTACACTTAAACAAACTAAAGAGTTCTTATTAGATCAAGGTATTTCTTGGTCAGATTATGATATTGCGGAATGTTATATGATAATGGGTGGTATTCCTTATTATTTGAGTTTGCTAGATGCAAGTTTATCTTATGTTTTAAATATTGATAATTTATTTTTCAGAAAAAAAGCCGAACTATGGGATGAGTTTGATCATTTGTATCAAACTTTATTTAAAAATAGCGATAAATACATTCAAATTATGAAATGTTTATCAGAAAAAAGAAGTGGTTATACAAGAAAAGAAATCTCAGAAAAATGTGAAATCGAAGCTAATGGTAAGCTTACAAAGATTCTTGATGATTTAGTTAATTCTGGCTTTGTCAAGGCTTCTTCTTTTTATGGCAAAAAAAAGAAAGAAACTTTGTATGAATCAGCTGATTATTATACTAATTTCTACTTCCGTTTCTTAAAAGATAATCATGGTAAAGACGAACATTATTGGAGCAAGGCTATAGACAATCCTTCTAGAAAAAGCTGGGCTGGTTTTACTTTTGAACAATTATGCAAAGACCATATTGAACAAATAAAAACCAAACTTGGTATTTCAGGTGTATTAACAGAAGAATACATTTGGTATACAAAGACTAATGAGGAACTTGGAATGTGTGGTGCTCAGATAGACTTGTTAATTGAAAGAAGAGATAGGATTATTAATTTGTGTGAAATAAAGTTTTCTACAAGAGAATTTGTGATCGATAAGGATTATGATTTAAAACTTAGAAATAAGATGGAAGCTTTTAGACTTGCTACAAAAACAAACTATGGCTTACAGTTAACAATGATTACTACTTATGGTGTAAAAGAAAATAAATATAGTAGTATTGTTGGAAGTCAAGTAACTTTAGCTGATTTATTTAAATAAATATTAGTGGTCTAAATCTTGTTAAATAAGAAAGATTTAGACAAGTAATAAGGGTTTTTATGACATCTACAAGAATTAAAATAAGAGTGGACAGTGATTTAAAAAAACAATTTGAAAATTTTTGTTCGGATATGGGAATGACAACGACATCCGCATTTAATATCTTTGGAAAGAAAGCAGTGCGTGAGTATCGTATCCCTTTCGAGATAGGTGCTGAAACACCAAATCCTGTAACAAAACAAGCTATAGAAAAGAAGAAGTGTTAATGAAAAAATATGCTTCTTATTATTAACACTAATGCATTGTTTGATGTAGTAATGAACCGCAAAAAATGTGTTAAAGACTCGTATTTAATTTGGAAATTATGGGAAACTAAGAAAGCTATTGGATATGTTTCAACTTTAACATTTGCGAATATTATGTATATTATGTGTACAAAGAACTAGCTCCTGTATTTGTCAACCCAAAACTGAGCCACCTGCCAATGATGTTAAATATGGTAGATGGCTCATTTGTTTAGTAGTAAATTTTTAGTTTGGTCATTAATAAAGGGTATTGTTACTTTTTGTAGTAAGGATCAGTCACCTTTACAGTCACCTTATCAGTCACCCTATCCAAACGAATAGTTCTATCTTCCGGAGTGGTGAATTCAATCATGGATTTCAGATATTATTGTATAAACCGATTCAGGTATTCTAACTCTTCTTGTGGGTATAGTGGCTTCTCTCAAAAACTAGAAAGCAATGCTATTTTTCTATGCTTTTATCTTTGATGTACATTTCCATATAGCCATTGGATGCTCTTTTACCCTTTCTAGCTCTAAACCATCAAATAGTAATTCTGGTTTATAGATTCCTTTATTAAAACCGTTCCAAAACTC
Organism: uncultured Erysipelotrichaceae bacterium; assembly: GCA_934675465.1. Taxonomy (GTDB): domain Bacteria; phylum Bacillota_I; class Bacilli_A; order Erysipelotrichales; family Erysipelotrichaceae; genus Colivicinus. The sequence goes on from CAKUQM010000003.1 coordinate 18,761, forward strand.
AATAATATTTTCATTTGTTAGAAAATTATCCATTATATATGTTTTAATTATTTCCTGTGTATTCTTTAAATCGAATCTCTCGCTATTTCGCAAAACCGGATAGAGATCAGTCTTGATTTTTTGCATAGTAATACTATCTATATTATCTAACCGATATCCTGTAGGTGCATGTTCTGCACTTACAGCACTATAAAATGCTACACATTTCTCCAATTCTTTAAGATCATCCCCTTTAAACAATCGGTACTGTATCATGTTATACACGTCATATAAATCTCTAGCTGCTGCTCTAGTTAATAAGGCAACTATTTTGGTCCCAAATATTTCTATTGGATTAACACAAAGTACATTTATTGGGTCCAACAACCATTGAAGACTTATTTGTCTTTTTTGAAGTTCCAAAGCATGTGTTCTAAGCATATAGTTGATTTCTATCTTGAGGTTATCTTTTACATTTCCTGCATTTTTATATTCATATACTCTCGAATCAAGTGCAAAATAGCTTTTGGATTTTAAGCTAAGATTATAATCGTTCGCTTTCAAGTATTTAAAAAAATGGGTATTAATTTCTTCCCTATCTGCAAGCATTTGTTCCCTGTTAAGACTACCAACATAATCAAGATCGATATCGACAGATAATCGTGGTAAATCCATCATTGTAAGATTAATCGCTGTTCCGCCCTTTAATGCAATTTTATCCCTTAATAGTTGATCGTTCTCGATAAAATTCAAGATATCAACCAATCTACATACTTTCTCGAAAGTATCTCTTACAAAGCCAAGTTCTTTCGCTTTTCTTCCAAGAAAATTCCTATCATATATCATCATAACCAAATGATCCTTTTTCTAATAGAGCTTGAAGTCTTCTCGGCACATACAGCATCCACTTTTCATCAAACACCAAACTATTTTTATCATCAAAAAGATAGTACCTACTTTTCCCAACATGTTTCTGGCATTCACTTAAAAAATAATCTGTTATCCCTATTGGTTTGCCAATATTCTCAAGTATATATCCACACTTTTGATAAAGACTACCATTATCATAATCAGCAAGACACTTAAGTAGCTTTTGTTCATCCAATACAGGTATAAGTTCTATACAACGAAGAACTTCTTCAAGTCCAGCTACTTTTTCATAATCTTTTATACTATCAACAACAGTTTGCTCAATACTTGTTAACTTAATATTCCCTTCGACAACAATATCAGCTTTTGGATTTCTATGCGTTTGTATATAATTCACTCCATCATATGAAAAATCCCTTACTCTTTTTTTACATGAAAAGTAGACATTGTAGAAAGTTTGATTTGCATACCCATAAGCCTCAAACGCTGAATGATGTGTTAAATATGCACCATCATAAATGTTACTTGCTATTTGATATCTATTTGCAACTGGTTGATGAGTTTCCAAACTTATTGCCACATAATAATCTCTTCGTATTTTTTCTATATAGCCTCTCTTAGTGTAGTTGACCAATATCTTCTTTGCAGATTCCTCAGAACCAGTCATCATCACAACATCTTTATGATTAAAATTTCCCATATCAAGCAACTGATTATAATATTTCATACAATGCACCTCTTTTTTATAATAGCACAGAATGGTATCTTTTTATCCCTTTTCGTACAGTTCTGATAATAGTTCAATAATTGAGAATTTACAAGATTTGATACTCTATTTTAAAAGGAGCCTCCTTTCTTTGTACCACTAGTGTACTAAAAGAAGGTCGAAACAAGGTCGCTTTGAAAGCGACATTTATTTCACATTAATGTGGTACAATTAATAGCTTTTAACAAATACCAGGAGTGTAAAATATAGAAGAAAATTGCCAAATACTGGAAACAAAACAAGCTATCAAAGATGTCAGTAATTGTATTAACTTAAGCAATCCTTTTTGCTTCTATTAAAGAACTAATGGGCGATTTAAATGCTGATAATTAATATAACTTTCTTATATTTGTCTCTATCAAAAACCCTTTTGAAGCAGTATAATAAAGGTACAAAGCTAGTACTTATTTCTAATTATAATTATCACCTATCGTTCCAAATAGGTACTAGCTTCCCTTATTAAAATTCTAATTATTTGTATATCTTAGATTTTTTCAAACTTCTAGGGGTGGTTTAGTTGTTTTCTCCTAAACCACCCTACCTCCTTCTAGACTTTCTATCATTGGTTACCCATATAGAGTAAGATGTTCATAGCATCTTACTCACTTTTTATTTTGGACACTTAAAGTTTCATAATTATAAAACTGTTAATATCAACTTTGTATTTTGTGTCTAAATATCAAAAATGCTCTATAATCCTCCAAAATCACCTTAAAAACATGCATCTTGGAGAAATATAAGCACTTTTTATCTATAATCCTCTAAGATGCTATAAATAAACAAAAATCATTTTTAAAATATATCCATTAAATAAGGCCCACAATGTGGACCTTATTAGTTAAAACTTATAGTGAATAGAATCCTTATATTCTTCATACAATTTTTGATTAAGCTCTGCGCCACCATCAATATTAGCGCTATAGAAGATAGGCGGATTCTCCATTCCATTATCTACTAACTTTTGAGTTAATGCAGCTAGAATTGAGTTCATGACAACACAAGCAATCACGCTAGATGTAGGAGCAACCTTTTGTTTAACCCCTTTGATCTCTACACAAGCATCACCAACAACACCATGGTTATCAATGACGATGTCTGCAAACTCATATAGTTTTTTACCAGATGGATGTCTAGAACTAACTGTCTTAGAATAGGTAAGGTTTGTTAGTACTATTACTTTTGCACCCTTTTCCTTAGCTACCTTAGCTATTTCAATACCAACAGGATTTCTTCCAGAAACCGAATGTACAATTAGCACATCATTTTCCTTAAAATCAACTCTTGATTTAGCAATAGCCTCGCCATATCCTGGTGTTTGTTCCATCTTACTAGTCATCGTAATTGGAGAAGTATCTAACATTAGTTCTCTTCCAAAAATAGGATTAAACAGCATTAGACCACCAGCTCTATAGAACAATTCTTCTGACATAATGCCAGCATGAGAAGCACCGAAAGTATAGATAGACTTCTTGTTGTTGATTGCCTCATACAAGACATCAACAGCCTTTTCCATATTTCCATTTTCTTCTCTAATTACCTCGTCTATAAGACTGGTAATCTGATTTACATATTTAAATTCCATTAGGCAATTAATCTAGCAATCAAGCCTTCAACAATGCCCCATAGTGAGAAGTCTTGTCCACCATATACTAGCATCCAAGATTGAATTGTGTTGTTGAAGAAGTATGAACCAAAGCCTACTAACAATACCATGATAATACCTGATACTGCAGCACCGATGATGCAGCCTCTAACACCACCAGTTGCGTTACCGATAATAGAAGCACAACCAATTTCAAAGAAACATGTGAATGTTAATGGGATGATAACAGTTGGGAACATACCGGCAGTTACGATAATAGTAATAATTGAAGTGATCATCGCAACAATGAAACCAATGATTAAAGCATTTGGAGCATAAGCAAAGATAACTGGGCAGTCAAGAGCTGGGATAGCACCTGGAACAACCTTTTCCGCAATACCCTTAAATGCAGGCACGATTTCAGAAATTAACATACGAACACCTTGAAGCATTACAGTTACACCAACACCAAAGTAAATAGCATGTGTAAAGATGTAAGTGAAGGCACCAGTCTTACCACCAGCATAACCCCATACAGTTGCAGGATCAAAGCCGTTAGCCTTTAAGATAAATGCCATTACGATATAAGTCAACGCAATAACGATAGAACCTGTGATTGATACTTCTCTTAAGAAACCTAAAGAAGACGGGATATTTAAGTCTTCTGTTGACTTAGTCTTGTCACCAAGAACCTTACCTAATAAACCAGAGATAACAGATAATACTGTAGTTGGGTGTCCAATAGTGAAAGAATCATCACCAGTTACTTGCTTAACAAATGGTCTCATTAAGTTTGGAGAAACAACCATGTATGTAGCTGTGAATACTGTAGCTAATACGATAAGCTTAGTACCAGTTAAACCAGCATCAACACCAGCAGCGATGAATACAAATGGGAACCAATATAGCATATGACCTGTTAAGAATACTGATTTCCATTTTGTGAATCTTGCTACTAAAAGGTTAATTGCGAAAGCTAGTAACATTACAATACCGATTTCAGTACCAAATTGAGCACCGATATCTACAGTTGTAGTTTGAGCAGCTTGAGGCATGATTGTATTAAATGCAGTCGCAATACCATCAATTGAGTTTCCTGTAATTAGGCCAGTACCTGTTGAAAGGATGAAGAAGCCCATTGCAGTCATAGCTGTACCACGGATTACTTCAGAAGCTGACTTCTTTTGGATAATCAAACCGATACAAGCGATTAATGCTAGGAATATAGCACCTTGTCCAAATATTTCGTTAATTATAAAATTCAAAACACTCATAAAAATCCTCCTAATTTTACTTATTTACATGAGTCTAAGTAAGCCAAAGTCTTTTCTTCGACTTCCTTCTTGTCCATGAAGTTGTTTAATACAACAACAGGAACCTTAGCACGGTCTTTGATTCTGTCTGCTAGTTCTTTTGAGATAAAGATTACATCACAATCATTGGCGACACATGAACCAACGTCTCCACAGAATGCTTCAATCGCAATATTATTCTTTTTGGCGATTGATTCAATGTTCATCCTTAGCATTAGTGAAGAACCACATCCAAAGCCACATACTGTTTGTATTTTTGGTACTTTCATTAATTTCCTCCTTTCCTTTTTATGTAACCTACTTATTTAGTAAGTTATAAACCTCTTCCTTATCACCACATTCAATTAACTTAGTAATAAAGTCATCATCATTCATAAGCTTTGAGGCAATCTTAGACAACTTAGCAACATGAGATTCACCATCAGTTGATGCTAGTACCATGACTACTCTTACAAGCCCCTTGTCACTTTTAAAGTCAATTCCTTCATCAAAGATAGCGATGCTTAAACAATTTTCTTTAACTTCTTCACATGGTGCGCTATGAGCAAGCGCAAAACCTGGCATTAGTACAATATATGGTCCTAAGGTTTCTAAACTTTCTATCATCATTTCAGCGTATCTTTTAGTTATCTTTCCCTCTTCAATTAAAGGAGAACTTGCCATCATAATTGCTTCCCGATAATTAGATGCATGTAGACCCACTTGTATATCACTTTTTTCTATAATTTCTTCCATATTGCCTCCCTAGTTATGCATATTTAGTATTGTTTCCATATCGAAATCACCACTCTTCAACAACTCAATGTTTTCTTTTTTGCCCAAGATACTAACAACATTCAACAGTTCCGTTTCATTTTGATCCTTAATACCCAGTACTACGATGTTGTTTATTTTCTTAGGATTGTTGTCACCAAAGTCAATTCTTTGTCTAAGTGCCATCATTGAAATGCAATTCTTCTTAATGCCATCGTCCTTACCAGCATGGACAAAGGCAGTGTTTTCAGTAAGAATCATATAAGTACCATACTTATCTACTGCACTTATCATTTCATCAATATAGTGTTGATTAATTAAACCTTTATCGAATAATGGTTTGGCAGCTAAGCTAATGGCATTTCTCCAATAGATGTTTCCTTCACAAATAATTAGAGTGTCTTTGTTTAAATATTCTTTTAAACTGTGATATTCATCTTCATTTTGATTAACTAATTGATAGCTCATCTTGCCAAAGAATAGTTCGTCTATTTTGTTGTTGATTTCTAGAATATCGTTATTATCAATCAATGGTTTAATCACTACCGTAGGTACTTCATCACAGTCAATGTTTATAGTTGAGATAATCATGTCTACGTTGTTCTTTTTGATGTAGTCCTTGTACTTATCAACTTCCATTGGACCAATAATATTAATGCCTGGTATTTTAGAAATTAAACGACTTTTTAAGATGCCACTTGATGCTATTCCATATGAGCATACAAGTAAGATATTTAATTCTTTACGATGATTGTTTTCTTCATAGATGGTAGCTAAATACATAGTGATAAAAGATACTTCACTGTCATCAAATTCCACACCATATTTCTTTTCCATCTTATTTAATTTCTTAGCAGTAAAAGCATATAAAACAGGCATGGTGTATCTTATTTGATCAACAAGTTCATTCTTAACAACTATCTTGTTTCTTATACGATATAGTGCACATCTAACGTGTTGGATTAGACCTGTTGTAAAGTATTCAAGTCCTTCTAAGTCAGCTATTGGTTGATATCTTATCAATGATTTAATTAAATAGTCTGTTATATCTTGTGCTTCTTCATCTATTTCGATACTACTTAATTTAGTTAATTGATTTACTCTTTCATTAAGAATTAAGTTACCTATATAATGACTTTCATTTCTGTTTTGTACATATTTTAAAAGAATAGAATTATATTCTTCATTGATGGTTGCAGGCTTTACAATTTCATTTAACAAACAACCACTATCAATACGTTTTAAACAATAGTCTACAATGTTTAGTGTCTTGTCATAGTCGGCAAAGTCAAAGTTCATTTTTTCTTTTAGTTCATCCAACAACTTAAAACCAATATCACCACCTACATGTTTTAAATCATATTTAAAGACAAAGTGAATATAGGCATTACGAATATTTAGTTCACTTCCAACTAGCTTAATACCAGTACTCTTATTAATAAATACATTTAACTTAAATTCATGTAGTCTATCCAAAACAGTACCAAAATCATTGATGATGGTTTGTCTTGATACTCTTAGTTCTTCAGCTATTTTTAAATAGGTAGTATTATTCTCATTTAAAAGATGAATGATTATATAATCGATTCTCTCATTCTTATCTAAGAACCTATTCTCAAAAGTCTTTATTAATTCTTTATATTTTTCTATATCACCATCAATCTTGATACCGTATGATGGTTTCTTTATTAAGTTAATATTATTTAATTCGATGTAGTTTAAATCATTTTGAATAGTTCTTTTAGACACATTAAAAGTTTCTGCCAATGCATCTAATGTCATATAATCATCAGCTTTAATTAGTGTACATAGGATGTCTCTTTGTCTTTTAGTTAATTCAATCATAACTACTCCTAACTTGATTATCCCATTGCCTATAAATTGTATAAATCATAAATCATTTCACCTATTGTGGCAACTTTTATGCTTATTAAACACAAACAAAAAGTCCTATGCCGATAATTTAATAATTTACTAAACTATCCGTCTAAATAAATTTATTTTTTTAATTTAGTAAGTTAGAAATCTCCAGTGTTTATGCGCATTTTCGCAATTCATCCGTCTAAATATCCGTCTAAATAAATATAATTTTCATAGTTTAGTAAGATGAATTTGTTTTGATAATATAAATAGAAACAATTACGATATTTATAGAAAACTAACCCGCGTGGAATATAGCTGAGCTGGCTGTGCCAGTAAGACTTAGTCGATATGCTCATGCTCCTGGGGTTAGTTTTTTCTTTGAATTTAAAAAGAATCTAGAATAAACTAGACTCTCTTATAACTAATCATCATATTCTAGATAAGCACCTTTCATTGGACTTACCGCATGTCTTGCAAACATCCTTAAGACACCTGTTTTATACTTAGGTGGTTTAGGAATCCAATTTTGTTTACGCTTCTCTAACACTTTATTTACTTCATCAATTGGCATCTCTTTTCCCTTAATACCAACTACATTTAGTTTTCTTAAAGGAACATTAATCTCAATAATGTCGCCATCTTCTACAAGCGCTATTGGACCACCACTTTGAGCTTCGGGACTACAGTGTCCAATAACCGGACCTGTTGAAGCACCAGAGAATCTACCATCAGTAATTAGTGCAATACTTCTACCTAATTCTTTATCAGAACTAATAGCCTCTGAAGTATAAAACATTTCAGGCATGCCAGAGCCCTTTGGACCCTCATATCTAATAAACACTGCATCACCCTTGTTTATCTTATGATGTAATACTGCATCAAGACACTCTTCTTCACTATCAAAGACTCTTGCGTTTAACTTGGCTACAAACATTTCTTTCGGACAAGCAGTATGCTTAATAACGGCTCCCTCAGGTGCTAGATTGCCCTTTAATATAGCAATAGAACCATCAGTACCAATGGTATGAATTACATCTTCTTTCTTGATTTCAACATTGTTTCTCTTACCAAAATCCTCTAACCACTTATTACATCTATCATAGAAACCATTATTTCTTAATTCTTCTAGATTCTCACCTAAGGTTTTTCCAGTAACAGTCATAACATCCAAATGAAGACAATCTTTAATTTCTTCCATAATGGCTGGAACACCACCTGCATAATAGAAGACTTCAGCGGGCCATTTACCACTAGGTCTTATATCTAATAAGTATTTAGCATTACGATGTAATCTATCAAAAGTATCTGCATCTAATTCAATGCCCAATTCATGAGCGATTGCGGGAATATGTAATAGGCAATTTGTGCTACCTGAAATAGCAGCATGAACCATGATTGCATTTTCAAAGCTCTTTAAAGTAAGAATATCACTTGGTTTCATATTATCTTCATAAGCCATTTCTACAACACGTTCACCAGCTTTTTTAGCATATTCTAGTAAGTCAGGACTATCACTTGGCATAAGAGCACTACCAGGTAATGCCAAGCCTAAGCTTTCAGCCATTATTTGCATACTAGAAGCGGTGCCAATAAAACTACAAGCACCACAACCAGGACAAGCATTGCACTTTGCCCAATCCAATTCTTCCTTAGATATTTCATTTCTTTGATACCTTGCACTATACATGCCAAGCTGTTCAAGTGTTAACATTTTAGGACCAGCCTTCATAGTACCACCTGGTACGATAATAGATGGTACATTCACTCTTAACATACCAATCATATTTCCTGGTAAACCCTTATCACAACTTGCTAAATAAACAGCACCATCAAAAACAGTCGCATTACCCTGTATTTCAATCATGTTAGCTATCATTTCTCTACTTGCTAAACTATAGTTAATACCATCTGTTCCTTGGCTTTCACCATCACAAATATCTGTGACAAAATATCTTGCACCAAAGCCACCAGCTTCATATACACCATTTCTAACTTCTTCAACTAGCTTGTCTAAATGACCACTACCTGGGTGGCTATCTCCAAATGTTGATTCAATAAAGATTTGTGGTTTATCTAAATCTTCCTTTTTCCAACCAGTACCAATTCTTAAGGGATCAAGTTCTGGTGCTAGTTCTCTCATTTTTCTACTTTTTAATTCCATATATACCTCAAAATTAAAATCAAGCACGATTATACATGCTTGATTATATTACCTATTTACTTAATTCGTAGATGGCCATTACATCCTTTTTATACATAGGAACAAAGTGACCTACAGGAACCTTATCTTGTGTTGTACACTTATCCGCCATTTCCTCAAATCTATCAAATGGAATATTCGCTTCTGATAATGTTGTAGGCATGCCAATTGACTTAGACCAAGCAACTAATCTATTTATGCCTTCCTTAACAATAGCATCCTTATCATCATGAGATAATTTAACATCCCATACATTTTCTGCCCATTGTACAAAACGATCAATATTATGCTTATAAACATATTCCATCCAATGTGGAGTGATAATAGCAAGTGATGCTCCATGAGTTGTATCATAAATACCACTTAGTTCCATACCAATTCTATGACTTGCCCAATCTTGTTCACGACCAGTATTTAATAAGCCATTGTGTGCAATAGAACCAGCCCACATAATTTCAGAACGATATTGATAATTATCAGGTTCTGCATAAGTCTTTGGACCATAGTTGATAATAGTCTTCATGACCGCTTCACACATCCTATCAGTTAAATCAACATGTTCGGTATTAGTAAAATATCTTTCCATAACATGAGACAACATATCGAAGACACCAGCACCAATTTGATACTTAGGTAATGAATAAGTTAGTTCAGGATCTAGTATTGCAAATACAGGTCTAATCGCATCATTATTAATGCTCTTCTTTAGCCATCCTTCTTCATTAGTTACTACACAGCTTAAACTAGTTTCGCTTCCTGCTGCTGGAATAGTTAAAATTGAACATACTTTGATTGTATCTGTAGGAGCTTTGCCATTAAAGAAATCCCATACATCACCATTGTATTTAGCACCACAGCCAACGGCCTTGGCAGTGTCAATTACACTGCCGCCGCCGATTGCAATGATGAAATCAATAGGCTGTTTCTTGCAGATTTCAATACCTTCGTATACTTTACTTAATCGAGGATTAGGTTTAACACCGCCTAACTCTACATAATCAATTTCTGCTGACTTAAGATTATCTACAACCTTATTAAATAAGCCATTAGTTTTAATACGATCAGAGCCGTAGACAATCATTACCTTCTTAGCATTAGGACTATTTTCTCTAATCTTCTTTGCTAGTTTAGATACTCCGTCTTTCCCAAATATTACTTGAGTTACATATGTAAACACAAAATCTTCCATAAAATACCACCTTATCTATATAAGCTTGCCTTGCCTACAGAATTAAACAACTCCATTTTATTCTTAACTACTGCCTTAGTATCAACAATAGCTGGTCCCATTACTTTAGCAGGAACAAAGCCGCCTGTTTCTTTATATACTTCATCTAACTTCTTGAAATATGCATACTTGATATCACTTGAAATATTTACTTTGGCAATACCAATCTTACAAGCCTTAGCAATTTCATCATCTGGATTATTAGAACCACCATGTAATACTAGAGGTACAGGAGCAATCTTCTTAATTTCCTCTAATAATTCAAGTTGTAACTTTGGAGTATAACCCTTTGGATAAATACCATGTGCTGTACCAATAGCGATAGCCAAACAGTCTACACCAGTCTTTTCTACAAAGTCCACTACATCCTCAGGACGAGTATAAGTAATATTAGTTACACCACCTTCATCAGAATTACCTATAGCACCAATAGTACCGATTTCACCTTCAACTGTAACACCAGCTGCATGAGCAATTTCTACTACCTTCTTAGTCAACGCAACATTTTCTTCATAAGGAAGAGTAGAACCATCAATCATTACACTAGTGAAACCAGCTTGAATTGCCCTAACACACTCTTCAACTGTATGGCCATGATCTAGGTGTAGTGCAAATGGTACCCTAGAATCCTTACATCTTTCAATTACATATTTATAGAAATCTTTTGTAACGAATTCAAATTCACCTGCAGAAGCTTCAATGATAGCTGGAGAATCACTCTCTTCAGCTTGTTCAACTACTGACCTAACAAGAGCTAACTCAGTAGCATTGAACGCACCAACAGCATAGTCTCTATCTTTTGCCTTGTCCAAAAGATATTTCATACTTACCAACATACTTTTATCTCCTATTCGATAACTAAATCATCAGAATCATCAACATCAGCTGAACCAAGATTTACAAGACCTGCTTTTTCATCAGCTTCTGTAACTGGCTTTTTAATAATTGCAAGAACAACACCTGTAATTACTGAACCAATCGCAAGAGCTAAACAGAACATGCCTGGGTTTGTGAATAGTGGAACTGTTAACATACCACCATGTACTACTGGAGCTTCAGTTCCCCACACCATACATAGACCACCACCGATAGCACTACCGATACAACAAGCGATAACAACTCTTACTAAGTCTCTAGCAGCAATTGGGATGACACCTTCAGTAATCATACAAATTCCCATTGGAACTGCAGCCTTTAATTGTTCTTTTTCAGCACTTGTGAACTTCTTAGGTTGTAATAGACATGCAACTGCGATACCAAATGGAGGAACCATAGAGCCTAAGAACTTAATTGATTCTGGACCATATACACCATCAGCTAATAGACCATTTACGAAAGTAGAAGCTGTCTTGTTGATAGGACCACCAAAGTCGAAACATGCCATTGCACCAACGATTGCACCAAAAACAAACTTAGAACCGTTGCTCATGCTAGCTAACCAACCTTGTAATGAATTAATAATCCATGCAAATGGAATACCTAGAACATAGTACATCAATAAACAACATACAACAGTTGTTAAGAATGGGATAATCATTACAGGTAATAAACCCTTCATCCAAGCTGGAGTATGAGGAGCTAGGTACTTTTGTAAGAATAATACGAAGTAACCAATTAAGAAGCCACCAACGATACCACCAATAAATCCTGATTTGATGCTAGTACACACAAAGCCCATGATGATACCAGGCGCAATACCTAATCTTCCACAAATAGAGTATGCAGTACCTGCAGCGATAACAGGAACAACTAGGTTCATACCAAATCCTCCAATACTATATAGGTAGAAACCTAATCCTTCAGTAGCTTGTCTAACGTTTGGATCAATTACTTGACCAAGAGCCATACTTAGACCAGCAGCGACAACAAGCGGAATCATGTAACCGATTGCTGTCATAACATGTTTTTTAATTTCGAACTTTTTCATATTAACCCCCTTCGAAAATTATTTCTTTAACTTACTTTCCATTGCCTTTTCAAGCTTAGCGATAAATCCTAATGGATTAGAAATTACTTTTGCAGTACCAATCCTAACAATTGGCTTACCCTCAAACCTTTCTTCTCCAGAAACTCTTACATCAGCTGCTAAGACAACAACATCAGCATTTTTAATATCTTCCGGTGTTAATTCAAACTCAACACCGATAGTTCCTTGTGTCTCAATCTTACAACTATGTCCTCTTTGCTGCGCTGCTTGTATCAACACTTCCCTGCACATATAGGTATGTGCAATTCCTGCTGGACATGCAGAAATACCTACAATATTCATCTTTTCTCCTTTCTATTCTTTACTGAATATGTTAATGACTACTTCCTTATCTTCTGTAGTCTTTAAGGTCTCTACTATACTTTGATCACATAGTTTCATTGCTACACGAGATAGCACCTTAACTAGTTCTGCCTTATCTTTATTAGCGATAGCCATCATTACAAATACGTTAACTGGCTGATTATCAATTGATTCCCAAGGAATCAACTTGTCGCTTCTACAAACTGCTATACAAGATTTGTTTACACCATCAGATTTGCCATGAGGAATACATAAATTGTTAACCATTCCAGTTGGACCCTCTTTTTCTCTTTCATAAACATCTTTTAGAAATTGTTCCTTATCATTTAGAACACCACTCTTATCAAAGATATCTACAATCTCTTTTAAGATCTCATCTTTAGTACTTCCTTTTAGATGAAAATCAATTCTTGTTTCATCTAACGCTGTTGTCATATCTATCATTTAGTTTTCCTCCTGCAAGCGGTTTCAATTTCGACACCTTTATTGTATCGAATTTTTTTCTTTTTGCAACACTAAATAAAAAATATTTTTCTTTTTTACAAAAAAGTATTTAAAAACCCTTTAAAATAGGCAATAATAGAATTGTTAAAGGAATAATAATTTATGAAAAAAACAAAATCACTGTCATATACGACAAGAATTAACTCAGTATATCCTTCTTTAAACGATACTGAAAAAAAGATTGCTGACTATATTTCTAACAACATCAAAGTCGTATCACACTCTACTATTAGTCAAATTTCTAGTGCCATTGGCGTTGCCGATTCAACTTTCTTTAAATTCACTAAAATGTTAGGCTATGATGGCTTCACAGATTTTAAGATTGCCTTATTAACAGAAGACTTTGACCCAGAAATATCATTAAAGAAAGAAATAGACAAAAAAGATGATGATTCTTCAATTGCCAAGAAAATATGTGAATCTAGCAAGCGTTCTATAAACAACACCATAGAATTAATTGATTCTAAGACATTTAAAAAAGCTGTTGATTATATTACAACAGCTAGACAAGTTGCTTTCTTTGGACTTGGTGGTTCTAATGTTATGGCCTTTGATGCCTATCATTTATTTATGAGATCACCTTTTAAATGTATCTATAATTGTGACTACGATATGCAAACTATGGCAGCTTCTTTATTATCAAAAGAAGATGTTGCGATTATCATATCTCACTCAGGAAAAACTTCTGGTGCTATAGAAATAGAAAATATTTGTCTTGAAAACAAAGTTCCTGTTATTGCGATATCTTCTAATCCTATATCTCCTATAGCAAAAGCAGCTAACATCTTATTACAATCTGCTACTGATGAACTAACTTATAGATCTGAGTCTATGCCTTCTAGAGTATCTCAATATTGTATTATCAACGCTTTATTTGTTACATCAATGCTTAGAGATCAGGATAACTCAACTAGAACCATTGATACTATTCATAAAACATTGAGTAAGATTGAAAAGAATAAATAAAATCCATATTCAACCATAAATTTTGAACACAAGTAGTCGTTACTGATAACAGGCTCTTTTCATATTACACAAATTAATAGTCGGCCATATACCCTAAATTTGGGCTTTATGGCCGACGCATTGAATTTCTTAATATACAAAAAAGGAGACATGTTATCATTCGCCGGTCAAACGCAATCAGCCGATGATTATATTTGGTATGAAATAACTGATAACCAATGGATAGCTGATGATAATGGTAAATGGGTAATACCTATTAAAGTATTAGAATCATTTAAGGACGACAGTTGTCGCCCTTATTCCATTTATCTTACTAATATCTTACTAAATATCTTACTAAATTAATTTAATTATCTAAATTTAGTAAGATGAAATAGTCCCTAATTATTCGCTTTATCCGGCAATTTGTTCTATCTCTCTTACTAAATATCTTACTAAATATATTTCAATTACTAATTTTAGTAAGACATAAGGCTGTGATTGCTTGTTATATTACTTGGTTTTATCATTTACTAATATCCAGGTTGCATTTATAGATTTTTTATTTAGACATTGGACTATTCCCTTTCTGTTTAATGAATATAGTAAATTACGTATTTTATTTTCTTTTTGTTTCTCATCTAAATTGTCTGGCAACTTATCCATTAATAAAATTCTAAAATTATTTCTTGTACCAGATTTATACTCTTCAAGATATTTAACAATTAAATTTCGATAATATTCATCATCAAATCCCTTGTTTTTAACATATTGTTCTTTTTTTTCTAAACTTTTAGCAATATTAGCAGAAATGTAGATGTTAGGCGATCTACCTTCAATAACATTCAATTTTCTTAAATATTTAGCTTGTTCATTGGTTATTGGATGACGCTTTTGAACCTGGTCAATTAAAAATACTGTTTGCAAATCAAATTCTGGATGCTCAAACAACAAATTCGTATAGTTTTCATCTAAGACTTTTCCATATACCGTCACTCCAACCTGATTTCCTACTGATAGATTGTAATCTGGCATAGGAAAATATTTTTCTTGTTGTATCTTAAATACTTTACGTATTCCCATAGATTGTGTGTCAATCATATTGAATTTCATCATCGTTTCCGCCAATAATTGGTTTCTATAAAATGGTGGTGTGTAATTTTTTTGAAGAGCAACTTCAATACTTCCTGGTAAAAAAGATCCTGGATTTCTTAGTGTAATTTCATCCTCCTCTTCATCAAGGTTAATCCTGCCCCCTAGCGCATAATTAGAATGAGCGATGCAATTATTCATTAGTTCTCTTAAAAGCCACGTATCATATTGTTTTGTTTCAAAAGGGAATAAAGTCAATTGATTAGGCATATATCGATAAGTTAAATTACGAATTCGAGAAAAAATACGATCACTTAATGTAATAAATGGAATCTTAAAGATTTGATAGTCTTTAATATTACTTTTTGAATCATATACTCTCCATGCTGCTTCAGGCGTGTAATCGAATAAGTAATCATAATCCTCATTTCCTAACAAAAGCATGCAGGCATTTGTAATACCTCCATTTTGTATTAGTTTCATCTTTATCAAGAACTCCTCATCGCTCATAGAGTCAACTTCGCTAGAGATATGTGGCTTCTGCATCTTCTCTTTATAATTATTTCTAGCTAATGAAATTGCATCTTTATCAAGATGTTGAATGGTAGCTCCTTTTACAAGCAATTTTGACCAATCACGATTACCCTGTTGGCGAATTCGATCCATTTTTTCTAATGACAATGGGACAAGAGAATCTCCTTCTCTAGCATAATATAGGTCTTTCCAACCTGTTGGAATACCAGCTGTTGCTGCAGGAATCTGAAACATGATTATTCTTTTATCTTCTTTTTCAACTTCATAAATTTCAACAAACGAAATGCCACCTGTTGTTTGTAATGAAATTTCATGTTTTAGTGTATCAAGGCCACCCTTATTACGATAATTGGTGCCTATTATTTCTTTTCCTTTTTCTTTAATACCAAAAACAAGCCATCCACACTGTAAATTTCTTAAATTAGCCTCATTAGACAAAGCAGAAAAGTATTTTCCAATCTTATCCTTATCATAATCATTATTAGCTTCTTTAAATTCTACAGTCTCGTTCTCCCAGTTATTTATAAGACTATTTAACTTTTCCAATAACTCATCTTGTAAGTTGTTATCCATTTATATTCCTCCTTGCCCAGTTTATTTGCCGTGTATTATTAAGTTTTAATATATTAATCTTTTCTTTCTAAGTAGGTGTAATCTTGTTTTTTAAATCAACAATTAAATTTTTATTAAAGTTCTTTTTTTGTTTATATTTTTTTCGATTAAATTCAAAATTCTTTAAAAATGTAATAATCAGCTTGATATACACCAACGTTCAAGTTATTACTTATCTAATTTCATATAAGCTTTCTTTACAATCTGTGCCATTAACAGCCTTCTTTTATCTAAAAACTCTTGATATAGCATATTTTCAAAGTTTTCAGGTAATGCATTCTGTTCACAAGCAAGTTTAAATGCCTCTTCGCCAAGTTTATTTCTATATCTCTCAACATACTCCATTGGTGGCGCATCAGAAATATCAATGTTTGTTTGATAATCCAAATATGTAAAATTAGCTATTTGATTTCTATCACGATCATTATCGAATCCTATTTTTTCAAGATAGTTTTTAGGGAAAATATGATGTTTATCTACTGAGTTCTTATTTCCGTTTGCTCCTAAGACTAGATACTGTGATAACGGTGCAGTACTAAATAACATTGGTGTTCCCAAAACATTAATTGCAGCTATATATCCATACCAAGCCGGAGATGTTGCGGATGAACTATTTAATTCTGCAGGCAATGAATATGTAAAATAATCATCAGTGAATTTATTAGAAATTATTGAATCAAGATATCTTACAAATTCATCTGCTGTTTTAACATCTCTTAAATCCGCAAACTGTTTCTCGACCTCGGTTTCTGTTGAACCCGTATAAAACAAGGTAATCGTAGACATGAATATCCACTTACGTATTATTTTTTGAAGTTCTAAAGACGGTACATTGTAATCGTATTTTCCAATTAGATATAAAACATAACTAAAAACTACCGCATTAGTTGATGCAACAAAACTTCCCTTTAGATAACCAGCTGTAGCAAAAATATTCATAAAAGCATGCCAATTATTTAGATTAGTTACAACATCTAATGACTCTTTGAAAATCTTTAAATTTTCTTCGCGAACATCTTGTGTTATTTTTCCTGTTTTCAAGTTTTTACCACGAAGTAACATATAAGCATAACGTAAACGAGCTCTTTTAAAGCCTACACCAACAGCCATTCTTATAAGATGAGAGGGATCAACTTCAAGAATTTGATTATATGATGTCCCATTGTTTGGTATTCTTGATTCAGCACAAAACTTATCAATCTTCTCATGAACATCATTGTCATAAACAGCAATTAACGTTTCAATAAAGTTTTTCTCGGTTAAATTTTGACCGCCCGAATTTACACGGACGAAAATGTCCGCAACATCTTCTTCATCAGCCTTTGCGTTGATTTTTAAAGTTGGCAAAGAATAAATTCCAAGATCGAGCAAATCTTTTATATTATCTTCAATAGTATCTTCATCATCTTCTGTTAATATAGGCTCGTTGTTCTTTTCTCTTGCTTGATTGACTGTCTTAATGTATGCTTTTCTAAATTTAGAAATAATGTGTTCTTGATCGGCTTCAAATGCTGCACTTATGTCACTAATCCATTCTGGATTGCGTTCATAAGCCAGTGTCCAAACAGCAAATTCTCTAGTTAAGGGGTTGAAAGAAATACGGATTCTCTTATCTTCATAGTTTTTATCCTTGATAGAAACCCCATGCATCGCTGCAAGCAATGCAGTCAAACGTTGTTGTCCATCAATCACCAAATCATCTGGACGCTTATAGATTTTATCATTAGTTCCAATATGGCTAGTATTTTCATAATCTTCAGGGGATGACCAAAGCATGATATAACCAATCGGATAACCCTTCATCATTGAATCAAGTAATTCACGAACTTTACTATCTTTCCACACAAAAGGACGTTGTAAATCAGGTAGACCAATTCTTCCATTCCTAACATCGTTTAAAAGATCTCCTACTTTACTTGGTATATTATCGTACAATTCCTTCCCCACAGTTCTATTTCCTTTCTTTCCTTCATTTCAAATTTTGCTTGCTTTAAAGACTATTTATTCTTATCTTCTTTCTTTTTATCGGCCTCATATTTAATTCCGCTATCAGCCATCATTAATGATGGGCCACCAAACATCGAATCACTATAATCAAAATCATCTTGTTTCTTTGCAGTAAACATACTACCTACTCCAAAGAACTCATCAAAGAATGATTTTAGTTTATCTTTAACAGTTTGCTTCTTAAGTTCTCTATTATTGCTTCCGCCAAAACGAGACATTGGTGGCAACAACTTATCTAAGCTAGTACCTATTGTTTTTATCTCGCCATCACGGAAAGAACTTTCCATAAACTTTCTTGTCTCAGTTTCTTTTAATCTTTCTTCAGTAATAATCTTTTCAAGTTCTTCTTCACGTTTGCTTTCAATATAAGCATTCCATTCAGCTAAGACATCATCAACATCATTAATACCAGCAATAAAACTTTCGATTAATGCTTTCTTACTTCTTAATTCTGGACTAGCACTAATGGCTTTATTTATAGAAATGAGTACTTCTTTATCTTCACAATTATTATCATGATATTTTTTAACTAGTAAAAGAATGTAATCTATGTTAATTTCAATTTGTTTAATAAGTTCAATTTCAAATACTATGTCGTCACTGATATCTGTATTTTGATGTTTATTTGGCTTCCATTCATCTCTTATATCCTGATATCTACTTGAATAGTCTTGGAAATCTCTTTCACTTAATATTTCTTTACCAACAAATTCATCAAAAGAAGATAATAAATTCTTCATTCTTAAAATTGCACCAAACAAATTAATGAAGTTCTTCTTATTTTGTTCACCTTCAATTCTTGGCTGGCTAAGCGGGAACTTCTCACAAAGTTCTTTTATTAAATCAACATAACCCTTATGTTTAATTCCTTCATCATCTTCATAACCATAGTAATAATCAGCAAACTTTCTAATCAAGACAATACCACTTGCGTTCTTATCACCAAATAAAGATATTGCGGTATCTACACGCTTTTGAAGATTTCTAAAACAAACAATATTTCCATAAGTCTTAATCGAATTTAAAATACGATTAGTTCTAGAGAAAGCTTGAATTAAACCGTGCATCTTTAGATTCTTATCTACCCATAATGTATTTAAAGTAGTCGCATCAAAACCAGTTAAGAACATATTAACAACTATCAATAAATCTAGTTCTTTATTCTTCATACGTAGTGATACATCCTTATAGTAGTTTTGGAACTTATCACCATCAGTTGAATAATTAGTTTGGAACATTTCGTTATAATCTTTAATTGCTGCCTCTAAGAAATCTCTAGATGGTTGATCTAGAGAAGAAGTATCTTCCGAATTCTCTTCATCTAAAAGACCGCCTTCAGGTTCAGCCTCATTTGCGCCATAACTAAAGATAGTAGCAATTCTAAGCTTCTTTGTAGGATCAGCAACCATCTGTCTCTTGAATTCTTGATAATACATCTTAGCCATTGGAATATTAGCTACCGCAAAAATAGAGTTAAAGCCACTCAGTCTTTGTTTATTCTTAATCTCTTCAATAGCACCATGCTTATTAGAAGCTACTTCTGATATATTAGAAAGAACATTATAAACATAAGTTTTATCACCTCTATAAGTCTTACGATCAAAATTATCTAGGATATATTGAGTAACAAGTTTAATACGTTCAGGATTCATCATAGCCTTCTCACGATCTATATCCCAAACTTGTTCATCTTCAACTTCATCATCAATGTCCATTGTCTTAATATAATCAACTCTAAACGGAAGAACATTACCATCATTAATCGCATCAACAATTGTATATGTATGTAATTGATCACCAAATGTTTGTTCGGTTGTAAAGAACTCTGGTCGTTTAACTCTTTCAGTATTTCCTGCAAAAATAGGTGTACCAGTGAAACCAAACAAATGATATTTCTTAAAACTCTTAACGATAGAAGAATGCATCTCACCAAATTGGCTTCTATGGCATTCATCAAAAATAATCACAACATGTTTATTGTAAACATCATGATTCTTATTGCCTTTAATGAAAGTGGATAATTTTTGGATTGTTGTAATTATGATACGAGCATTAGGATCTTCTAATTGTTTCTTTAACACTGCAGTTGAAGTATTACTATTAGCAGCACCCTTTTCGAAACGATCATATTCTTTCATTGTTTGATAGTCTAAATCTTTACGGTCAACCACAAACAAGACTTTATCAATATATGACAAATGAGAAGCTAATCTAGCAGTCTTAAAAGAAGTTAATGTTTTACCTGAACCAGTTGTATGCCAAATATAACCACCACCTTCAATAGAACCATATTTCTTATAATTATTCGCAATCTCAATTCTATTTAAAATACGCTCGGTTGCAGTTATTTGATATGGTCTCATAACCAACAACAAATTCTCGGAAGTAAACACACAATACTTTGTTAAGATATTCAAGATTGTATGTCTTGCAAAGAAAGTCTTAGTAAAATCCACTAAATCAGTAATGACGGTATTATTAGAATCTGCCCAATAACTAGTAAATTCAAAGCTATTACTTGTCTTAGATTTCTTTGAACTATTAATCGCATTAAAACGAGTACTATTAGAATAATACTTAGTATTAGTGCCATTAGATATTACAAAGATTTGGGCATACTCAAACAAACCACATCCAGCCCAAAACGAATCTCTTTGATATCTATCTATTTGATTAAAGGCTTCCTTAATTGCCACACCTCTTCTTTTTAATTCAACATGCACCAAAGGAAAACCATTAACCAAAATAGTTACATCATATCTATTATTGTACTTAGCACCATCATCTTTACTAACCTCATATTGATTAATAACCTGTAAGTAATTATTATGAATATTCTTCTTATCAATTAAAGTTATATTCTTAGTACTTCTATCATCCCTCTTTAATACTTGGATATTATCTTCCTGAATCTTTCTTGTCTTTTCAACTATGCCTTCATTTTGATTAGCGATGCTATCTTTAAAAAACCTTTCCCATTCATTATCAGTAAAGTGATAATCATTTAATTTCTCTAATTGTAATCTTAAATTAGACACTAAATCTTTCTCACTATTTATTTTTAGATACTCATAGCCTTGCTCTTGAAGCATACGAATAAATTCAGCTTCTAAAGCAGCTTCTGATTGATAATTTGTTGAACGAGATTTAACTGGTTCATATTCAGTAACAACTGTATTTTCGCTAGTCTCAGCAACGATATTGAAATATGACATGGATGATTCTCCTTTATATTATTCTACAACGCTTTAAACGAAAGTAGCTTATCCCTATAGTATTCATACTGTTTTTGACGCATTTCTATCTCTGCGGGAAGCCCTGTTGATAGATCATTACACAATGTATCAAACTTATCCAAGATAGACACTATTCTTTCTTGTTTATCAAGAGATGGAAGTATAAATGAATATTCCATAATAGCTTCTTTATTTCCTCTTGGCATCTTGGCACCTTTCGAGTTTTGATTATCGTACTCAAAGAAAGTCTCTGATGACAAACAATAGTGTAAGAATTTGGAATTTATTAATTCGTTTTGACCGCGCACCACCAACACATCGCCATTAGTTCCACCACTATTATCAGCAAACCATATTTTTCTTAAGTACGGTCTAATATTTCCAATTAAAACATCTCCACAACAATATTGTGTTAACCTTCCCGTTTTAGGCACACAATTCGATATGGTTTTTCCTCTTTTATTTTGAAGCAAATTTTCAACTCCAACATAAGTGTTTTCGTTTACTTCAGAAGCATCTATTTTATCAATTGAATAATTCGCCACATCTTTAAGTTTTGCTGGTGCATAACCAAACACATATTGTAAAAGCTTAATTATTGCTTGTCTGTCTGTCTGTCTGTCTGTCTGTCTGTCTGTCTGTCTGTCTGTCTGTGGCATTATGTCGCCTGTTTCAGCAAATGTCAACAACATATCACGATAATACTCATATTGTTTTTGCCTTGCTTCTATCTCGGCAGGAAGTCCTATACTTAAATCATTACAAATAGACTCGAAGTTATCAAGAACACCTGCAATCTTTTTTTGCATACTATCTTCTAAATATAGAACCGGTATTCTTTTGATATCGGCTAAGCTAAGAGATTTTTGACTAGAGCCTTTAACATTATTCTCAATCCATTTTTTAGTTAGATTTGATGATAAAACATGGTAAAGATATTTTGGATTTATTTTTGGATGAATTAATGCCTCGTTTTGTCCCAAACAACATTTATCATTCGGTATTAAAGCAAAATTCCCATATGAACCAACTCGAGATACAACTATGTCGTTGAACTGTGGTTTATACTTATTTGTAAATAATCTCCAAATATTTTCTTCCACCTTTAATGTATTGTTTAAATCAACATAGCCGCTTTTGATGTCTTGAACACGTATCATATTATAACCATTCGCAACGTATGATGGTGTCTGGTGCAATGAATCAAAAACATCTGCAACTTCTATTAAATCTCTTATACTTGTTTTATTCCCTTTATGCGTCAATAAACTATCTCTATAGTATTCATATTGTTTTTTACGAGCTTGAAGCTCTGCTGAAAGCTCTGCTGAAAGCTCTGCTGAAAGGAACGTGAAAGAGTCCAAAACACGGACTATTTCACGTTGTACCTCCAGTGGAGGTACAGGAATCTCAATACTCGCCATTACGTTGCTCATGAGTTTTGCGTTTCCCATACCTGAGTTAACATAATTTGGTGCTTCTTTATTAAGAACATAATAAAGAAATTTGGTACTGACATCTTTGCTTATATTTTC
Organism: uncultured Erysipelotrichaceae bacterium; assembly: GCA_934675465.1. Classification (GTDB taxonomy): domain Bacteria; phylum Bacillota_I; class Bacilli_A; order Erysipelotrichales; family Erysipelotrichaceae; genus Colivicinus. Next base: position 42,070 of record CAKUQM010000003.1, read on the forward strand.
TATAACACCACATACATTTGTTACGCTAAATTTACCACATCTATAAAAAACTGTTCCTGCATTTGCACCATCTGTAGTCCATGTTAAATATTCACCATCAAACATATATGTTGATATAGAACCAAGTTTGCCCTCATTTTCAGTTTGAGATGAATATACAGGGTATATGCCTTCGTTTTCTTTTAAATAATCTTTAGACATAACTTTGCCTCTACAAATTTTAGCTATATCTTCAACTTTTCTATATTCAACGCCATTAATTAGATACTTATTAATAATCTCTACAATTTTTGTCATTTCCTCACCTTTGTTAAGCGTAAACTATTTTTCGTTTCTTCCAATATATTCTTATCAGTCATTTCCTTATCTAATCGATTTAATTCGTTTAGCGTTTCTTGTATATTAATATCTTTAAGGTTTTGTTTGCTTTGTTTAATAAAATCTTCTAAGTTTATTGATATTCCGTTTTCTTGCTTTTTATTTTCTAAATTTTTCAACATTATTCGTTGTTGATATATTTTCATTAATAAATCAGTATATAAAGAAACGAACCTTCCCATTATTTCACCCAGTTCCCCATCGAATACCATAGAAATCTCTAATGCTAAATTTTTAAGATCTTCTCGTTTTTTTAGTAATATATTTTGTTCATCTTGATGTAAAGGTTTTGAAATGGCCGGCGTTACCTCTTCCAAATCAGAACTATTTGTCAAAAGAGCAAATTCATATTCACATGAGAATATGAAAGAGTCCTTCATATTTATCAAGCTTTTATTTTCACTAAAAAGAGAATATATCATGTTGAATTTCTTATAACAAGATAATCTTCTATCAAATAATTGTTGCTTATTGCTTAAAGCAATTTGCTGTTTCGTTTGGTATAACGCAAGCAGTGCTATCACTATTGATATCAATGAAACAATAATATTAATTGCGTCTGATAAACTCATCCTTCTATCTCCACGATAATCTTATCAATTTCTTCTCTTAGTTTTTGTTCTCTTGCAACGATCTCTTTAATCTCACCATTCAACTTAACAATATCAATCTTCTCTCTAGTGTCTTCTTGTTCAACGTAAGTTGATACAGATAAGTTATATTTATTTTCTTCTATTTCTTCAAAAGAAGTTAGATGAGCTACGTATTGGACATCTTCTCTCTTTGTATAGATATCAACAATATTACTAATGTTTTCATCAGTTAGTTTGTTATTGTTTGTTACTTTAACACATTCTTTAGATGCATCAATAAATAGTACTTTGTTGTCTTGTTTATTCTTCTTAAGAACCATGATACAAGTAGCTATTGATGTGCCAAAGAATAAGTTAGATGGTAATTGAATTACACAATCAACGAAGTTGTTTGTAATTAGATATTTTCTAATAGTTTGTTCAGCACCGCCTCTATACATAATTCCTGGGAAACAAACAATACAAGCTGTACCATTAGAAGCTAACCAAGAAAGACAATGCATAATGAAAGCTAAGTCTGCTTTACTCTTTGGAGCCAATACACCAGCAGGCGAGAATCTAGGGTCGTTGATTAATAAAGGATTATCATCACCTGCCCACTTAATAGAATAAGGTGGATTAGATACAATTAATTCAAATGGTTCATCATCCCAATGTTGAGGGCTGATTAAAGTATCTTCACACGCAATGTTAAACTTATCAAAACCAACATCATGCAAGAACATATTAATACGACATAAGTTATATGTAGTAACATTCTTTTCTTGACCATAGAAACCGGTTCTAATCGCATCCTTACCTAATACTTTTTCAGCCTTTAATAGTAATGAGCCAGAACCACAAGCTGGGTCATATACTTTGTTAACTTCAGTTTTTCCTACAACACCTAATCTAGTTAATAATTCAGAAACATCAGCAGGAGTGAAAAACTCACCACCTGATTTACCCGCATTAGACGCATACATTGTCATAAGGTATTCGTAGGCATCACCGAAGGCGTCGATATCATGATTCTTAACATCACCAAGTCTCATATTTGCTACACCATTCAATAACTTGCGAAGACTTTCGTTTCTCTTTAAAACCGTTGCGCCTAGCTTATTACTATTAACATCAAAATCATCAAACAAACCTGCAAAGTTAGATTCTGATTCGCTGCCCTTTGCAGAGTTTTCAATATTATCAAATACTATTTCTAATAATTCATTCAAGTTATCTTTTGTATTTCTTGTATTGCCATCTCTATCAATAAAAGTAGCCGAATCACTTTCACTAGCTTTTAAGACATTTGAAAATAATTGAGAAGGAAGAATAAAGAAACCCTTTGTTTCAATCAGGTCATCTCTTTGAGTAAGTGCTTCATCATCACTTAAGTTTTCGTAGTTAAAACCAGTATTCCCAGCTTCCTCTTCACCCTTATTAATATAGTTTGTAATATTCTCTGAGATATATCTATAGAACATTGTTCCAAGCACATAGTTCTTGAAATCCCATCCATCTACAGCACCCCTTAGTTCATCCGCAATAGCCCATATTGCTCTATGAAGTTCATCTCTTTCTTGTTCTTTTTTATTGTCGATTGCCATAATATTTTCTCCCTTTAATTACTTCTTTACTTCCCTATATGTCTCATCAATGATGCTATACAGGAAACAATAAACAGGTTTAGAAGATAGTGATTCAATATAAGTTCTATAACCATTTAATTGTTCATCATAGTGTACATCATCAATTGTTTTAGTCTTATAATCAATGATTACAATCTTGTCTTCGTATTCAAGTAATAGATCTATAAAACCATGTTTACCATTATCCATGAATTCATATTCTTTAAAGATTTTAGCTTCTTTAATGTTTTCAAGTAGTGGTGAATCAATAAATGCTTTTATTTTGTTTATATATTTATTATCTACACTTGTATAATCAGGATTCTTAAAATCTAACATCTCAAGATAATAGTGAATCTTAGTACCAAGTTCCATTTTATCTAAGGTGGTTTGATCGATTAAACCCGCTTGTTTAGAGAAATGTGAAGTTATTACTTCTGTAGGTATAACTTCTACATTAGTTTTTAATACTAAAGACTTAGACTTTGTCATCGTGGTAAATAAATCCTTTTGTATAGTATTCTCTAATATTTCAGGAATATCTTTATTAATAATGAAATGATTTAAATCATTCTTGATATAAGTTAACATAGAAGAATAATTCTTAATAGAAGCTTTAGTCATATCATCCAAAGGATAATCTACTGGATCAATCTTATCATCAAAAGAATTAATAATAATCATCTTCTCTTTAGCTCTAGTTAAGGCAACATAAAACAACCTAATCTTCTCACCAATATCCTCAAGATCATAATTATATTTATATAACTCTTTAATAAAAGTATCTCTTAGACCTCTATTATTAATGAAGGCAGGCATAATAATACCATGGTTCTTATCAAACAAGAAATCACCCTTCTTATCTTGTTGATTAAAAGAATAAGACAAACAAGGATAATAAACCACATTATACTCAAGTCCCTTAGACTTATGATAGTTAGTGATTCTAACCGCATTCTCTACTTCACTACCAATCCTAAACTTAATATCATCCTCTCTATCAAACACATCAACAAGATAATCATTAAAGTCCCTATAGGTATAACCTAAATTATTTAAATTGTTTGCCAATTGATATAAATAATCAATCTTTACATTAGAGGCATGAACATCCTTAATCTTAACTAGCTTACTATAAACATCAAAAGACTCCATAATCTCATCTAAGATATTTGAAATAGTCTTGGTATCGATATTTGTTTTAATATCGTTTATTTTTATATAAGTTGGTGAAGTAAATATTTGATTGTTGGTAATATTATTAAAAATATCCTCATCACTTGTCTCACACAAGAAACTTCTCTCTAACGAGATATAAGCATGCTTGTCATAATTAACTAACAACTTAAAAATACTTCTAATAACCGTCAACAAATCAGACTCAGACATCTTCTCTTCTGTCTCAATAAAAGTAGGAATATTATTAGCTGTCAACACTTCCTTAAACACATCAAACTTACTAGACCTATCCATCAAAATAGTAATATCTCTATAATCACATAAGTGATCCTTTAGCTTGAAAGTATTAACCCTACTTTTAATATCATCCGCAATAAGTTGAGCCTCTATATATGCACTGTCTATTCCCTTTTGCTTCCCATAAGACAAAATCTCACAAGTATACTTATCATCCTTTATATAAGATAAATTACCAGCTATTAGTTGATGACCTCTTGTATAATCAGCACCACCAACCCTTGAGGACATCGTCTTATTAAAAAACAAATTAATATCCCTTAATACTTCAAACCTACTTCTAAAGTTATTAGTCAAATCAATCTTCTTACCACCAACATTATTAGAATAATCCTCATACTTTTTCTTGAAAATATCTGGATTTGCATATCTAAAACGATAAATGGACTGCTTAATATCACCAACTACATAAACATTATTATTAGAAATCTTATTAATCAATAATTCTTGAATATCGCTAGTATCCTGATACTCATCAATCAATATTTCATAGAAATTATTCTTAATAGACTCTCTAATCTCATCATTTTTATCAACAACCTCAATAGCCAACTTAGCTATATCAATAAAATCATAGAAATTATTCTCTTTCTTATAAATATTAATTCTTCTATTTAATTCTTCAGCCAATTCCAATAAACAATTAACATAATCTTTATTTATAAGAACATCATTTATAAGAGTCGACTTATCGTACTTAGTTAATTCATTGATTTCCTTTATTATGTCCTTAATCTTATCCTTTAAGGCTAAGGCATCCTCATCATACTCTTCCTTATTCTTCTTCCTAACAGGAGCAATATTAGCTACATAAGAACGTACCTCTTCATAACTTGATAAATTATTAATACCTTGCCAATTGTTAAAGAATCTATTCAAATCATCAAGCTCACTTATTTTATTTAACAATTCATCAACCTGCTTAAGCTTTTGAAGAAGTAATGATGTATAACTATCAAGTTCATCATTTAAATGAGAAGTTGAAAAGAATAAATCGTTATAAGTTTTAATAAAATTATCCCTATCATAAATAAGATCCAACTTCTTATTTAAACTCTTCACAAAACCCTTAACAACATCATCATCCTTAACACAATACTTAGAAATAATATCTTTGAATATATCATTTGAAACATATTGTTGTTCAAAGATTTCATCTAAAAACTTATCAGTAATCCCATTAATAATATTAGAATCAGCTATATCAATATCTTTGTCTACATTTAATAGTTGATGATACTTCTTTACCAAGAATAAAGAATAGGCATCAAAGGTCATAATATAAGCTGAATCAATCTTATTTAATTGTGCTTTCTTAAGATCAGGATCTAAAGAATTATCCTCTACTAAAAGTTTAATAACCCTTTGTTTCATCTCAGCAGCTGCCGCATTAGTAAAAGTTAAAACCAATAGTCTATCTACATCGATATTATTAGCTAAATGATTAAAAAGCCTCTGAGTTAAAACTTTAGTCTTACCACTACCTGCCCCAGCTGAAATCATAGTGTTATATACAGGAATAGTAATAGCTTCTAATTGTTCATCAGTATATCTAATCTCCATCTACTGCTTCCTCCTTCTTAGTTTCATAATAAACATAATCCTTAAGTCTCTTATAACAGATATCCTTATATCGACAATAAATACATGAAACATTCTTATTATCAATTACCTTTGGATTAATACTAAAGTCATTATTTAGAATACTTGTTGATGCTTCTAGTATTTTATCTTCAACAAGCTTAATCATATCTTTCATATCTTGATCTGATATAACCTTAGAATTCTTAGACAATTCACCATTTTTAGTAATAGCCAATTTAGAAACAACACTAGACTTGCCATCTAAATCCTCTAGAATATTTATTCTACTAATGTCGTCTGTTGTAAAACCACTTAGCTTCATATCCTCATTCTTTTGAGTCTCTATGTCTTTCTTTTCATCATAAACATACTTAGGAGCTACTAGATGTTGAAGATAAAAACCAATTATCTTTGAAGGATCTTCTTGTAGTAAGTATAAATATGAAGGTAATTGTAAATTAAGCCCAAACTCAAAATACTTATCTTCAATCTTTGTATTGCCAGTCTTATAATCCACAATACATAGATTATCTTTACACTTAAGTATCTTATCGATAAAACCTTTGAAGAAGATATTATCTCTTAACTTTAACTTAATACGCTTTTCACATTCAACATCATCAAAATAACATAATTCTTTTTGATTAAGAATAATATTAAAATCTTCCCTAATCTCTTCCTTAATTTTCTTGTTAAAATACAATTCCTTAGCACTAGTAAAAGTAACCTGATTATCCCAAAGCTCATCAAAATCTTTAGTATTATCTAAGACCATTTCTTGTAAAACATTATGGGCAATAGTACCAATAGTATTAAAGAAAGTTACATCGGAATCATCTGGTCTTAAGATATTGTCTAGGTAATACTTAAAGGCACATTCATAATAACTTTGCATACTACTATAAGATAATTCAACAGTTTCCTTACCTACATTAAAGTTCTTATAACCATTATCATAATCACCATAATTGTTTCTATCGTATGTTGAATACATCGAATCTAAATCATCATTATGCTCACCATACTTATCAAGATTATCCAACAATTCACCATATCTATTCCTATTAGACTTATCACTATGTAAATATTTATTGGTATAAGTAATATAATTCACATCACTAAACAACATTTGTCTTTCATACTTATTAAAAGGCGAATTCTTAGAATAAGACAACATTAGATTTTTAATATTAGACAAGTTACAAATTAGATTCTCTTTAATAATCCTATTCTTATCATTAGTATCATCAATACCTAAAAGATGACACATCTCATTATCTAAATATTCATTATCTTTCTTATATGCTGGTACCTTATCATTGAAGCCTAAATAGAATACATAGTCAGCATCATCAAACAAATAATTATTTGAGACAACCTGCACTACATCCCTATACTTCTTATTCAATTTAATATGTTTTAAGTCTTCAACAATAAAGTCGTAAGCTTCATTTAAATCTAGATACTTATTTAAGATATTAACTAAATCTTTATTAGTTAATTCATTATAAATAGTCTCTCTATCCTTAAGCTTAATGTCTTCTAAGAACTTCTTAGCTGCTTCTGTTCCATATAAGCTATTATCACTTGGATAATTTACTTTAAAGTCATAATAAGAATTATATCTTTTAAAATAATTCTCATATTCATTACCCGCAACAATATAGATATTATTGATGTCTATTCCATTTTCTAATAATTCAAAAATTGATTCATAAACATACTCAAGTTCTGATTCAATAGTATCAAACTCATAGATGTTATAGAGTTTATCTATGATAGTACCTTTAAGTACTTTTGCATCTTTTAATCTTATGTCTCCGTAACCGTATACGATAGTATCTTTATTATGTTTGTTAAATAATGGATCTAATATCAATAAGTTTTTATCAAGTAGTTCCTTCTTAATCTTTACTAAATCATTTAGCTTATTATTAGGATAATCCTTATCTTCAACAAAATATAAGCTTTCAATTATTTCCTTGGCATTATTTAGTGTATAGCCATAAGTATCCATCAAATACTTAACAGTATGATAATCATAATCAAAATAATATCTCTTCTTATATTCTTCTAAAGTCATAAAAGATATATCAACAAGACTCTTATTATTAGTAAGTATTTTTTCTTTAATGTCACTAGGACATATCAACAACATATTATCTTTGATATCTATTTGATGCATCTAGTAGTACCTTTCTAATCTCTTCTCTTAAAGATAGAGGTTCTAGTAAGTCAACTGACTCAACATATTGAAGACAAAACTTCACGATGTCTTCCTTTCCACACTTGGTATAAACTATAAAAGTTTCACCTTCATCTGCCAACATTACATCCTTACCAAAAGTATCGATGATGACATCCAAAGCCTTTTTATCACATCTTAGCGTAACCCCTGTTTCATCACCACTATACATATAGATCTTATTATTGGCATAAGCATAGGCATCTAGATTCTTAGGCAGTCTTAGATAGTATTCATCTACAAGTTCAATATCTTTCATTCTATCTACTCTAAAATGAGATAAACTATCATGGTTTTTACCCTTGCCTACCATATAGACCCTATCCCCATTAACTACTAAGAAATATGGACTACGATAATAAGCATCATCTCTTGTATTAACTAGTTTCTTGTTAATATCATAACGAGTATAGTTAAATTTAATTACTTTCTTTTCATTTATAGCTCTACTTATTTGTTCGATATTTAGAAGAAATTGTTTATTATCTTTTTTCTTATTATTAGGCAAATAAACATTCTTAAAATAATCATTTCTCTTATACCTACTTTGAGACGATAACAACTTATTAACTAAGTCTTTACTAGCCCTATCAGGTATAAAGTGTGATGCGTGTACCGCATTACACAACAAAAGAACTTCTGAATGTTGAAACAGACGATCCTTTAAGTAATAACCTATTTTATTTTCATTGTAGTCAGAAATGTCATAACCAAAGTTAATCAACATTTCAATGTTACGATATAGTGTTCTTCTATCAATTGTTATATTATATTGTTTCTCTATTAAGTCAGTTATCTCGGTTCTTGTTAGTGGGTGGTTCTCATCACTGAACTCTTCTAACACTTTATATACAGCAAGAATACTAGTCTTCTTTTCTTCCATATAATAACTCTTCTTGATATTTTTTTGATTCAACTAACATAGCTTCCAAGAAATTTAAATAATATTCCTTCATTTCTCCAGTATCCTTAGACAGTCTTTCTTTCATCGACTCTTCTCTTTTACTATCAAAAATAGGCATGTTATTTTCTTTCTTATATAAAGCAACATTAGATACTACTTCCATTCTCTTTAAGAACAATTCCTTCATTTGATCATCAATTTCATTGATCATCTTACGACATTCCATTAAATCCATATTAAATACCTCTTAATATTATTATACCTTTTATGTGTTCATTTTTTTGTACCTCAACTTGTGAATTTTTTAGTGATATAATTTATTAAAGAAAGATTGAGGAAAAATAAAATGGGATTTTTACAAGGCAAGACTGTAATTATTACAGGCGGTGGTAGAGCTACACTAGCTGATGGTAGTTGTGGTTCTATTGGTTATGGTATTGCGACTGCATACGCTAAGGAAGGTGCTAATATCGTTATCACTGGTCGTAATGTGGCAAAGCTAGATGATGCTAAGAAGGAATTAGAAGAAAAGTATGGAGTTAAGGTTCTTCCAATTCAAGCTGATGTTTCATCTGGTAGCAAAAATGAAGAGACAGTTAAGAATGTTATTAAGCAAACTGTAGACGCGTTTGGTAGAATTGATGTTCTTATCAATAACGCCCAAGCTTCAGCAAGTGGTGTTACTATTGCCGATCATACAACCGAACAATTTGATTTAGCTATATATTCTGGTTTATATGCAACATTCTATTATATGCAAGCATGTTACCCATACTTAAAGGAAACTAAGGGTACTGTAATTAACTTCGCATCAGGTGCTGGTTTATTTGGTAACTATGGTCAATGTGCTTATGCTGCTGCTAAGGAAGGTATTAGAGGTTTAACTAGAGTTGCTGCTACTGAGTGGGGTAAGGATGGAATCAACGCTAATGTTGTTTGTCCACTTGCTTGGACTGCTCAACTTGAAAACTTTGAAAAGGCATATCCTGAAGCATTTAAGGCTAATGTTAAGATGCCTCCTATGGGTCACTATGGTAATGTTGAAACTGAAATTGGTAGAGTTTGTGTTCAATTAGCTAACCCTGATTTCAAGTATATGAGTGGTGAAACTATTACTCTTGAAGGTGGCATGGGCTTAAGACCTTAATCATTAAAAATGAGGAAACGTAACTTTATAAGTTGCGTTTTTTTATTTTCACACAAAAATTCCTACACTATTTTAAATAATTGTTTGGTGGTAAACTATAGGTGAACAGTCAGACCATGAGTCACAAAGGAAAACCCGACATTGGCGTGTCGGGTTTTCAAATGCCTCCTTGTGACTATCACTGTTATTTAACCAACAGTGCTATTAGCAGCTTAACTGCTAAAGCGATCATATCTACCATCGCCATGGCTAAAGCCATTTTAAATTCTTTCATTAAAACAGTCTCTCCATTTGTCACAAGGAAGCGTAGAAGTATCTTCATAAAAAGATCCTTCCTAAGAAACATACTCATAGTTATGTTTCTACTATATAATTACCGTTAAACTTTAAAATTCCTACACTATTTTTCAGTAATTACGCATGAACATTAGCCTATAATAAATGAACTTCAATATATTCACTGTTTATGGGCTTATTGAATGTTTTATGTGTTTAAATATGTGTTAGTTTTAGGATGATATTTATAAGTTTTTCTTTAATTTATAAATATCGACAATTATTAAAAGATAAACAATCGTGTTTATTGTTTATTCTTATTATCATTAATCGCTTTTATAAGCTTGTCTTTGATACTATCAGAAGATATTATACTTAACAGTTTTAGTATTTCTTCTTCAGGACGAGATTTAAAAGCAATTTTAGCTTTTCTTTGGTCTAGTCCTGATAAAGGAATATAGATTTTAACCAATTGAATTATAAGGTTATTCATAAGTACCATGTTCTTTACTGCTTTTTTATCTGTGCATCTAAACAAGTCTTCATTTAGATAGGTATCTTTTAGTTTATGAAAATCATTTTCTATAGCCCATCTATTATCGATGACATCAGCTATTTCTTGTACTTTAACTAAATCAGTAATGAAGTATCTGATACATTCCTTTTTAGATTTATTAGAAGTCATCTTAACATAAGATCTTATATCTTTATATCCATCATATTCATAGCCTTTAGGAAGATTATAGACTTCTATTAATAAGTTATTTTGACTTATACTTTTAAGTTTCTTCTTATTTCTTTCTATCTTTAATGTAGCTTCTTCAAGAAGTAAAGGAATATTATCCTTTATAGTTAAGACATAATGACCTTTACCATCTCTTATAACTTCAGTTGTTCTTTTTTGACAATGCATGGCATCAGCAGTGATAACTGTTTTATTTAGATTCATAGATGATAATACATCTTGAGCCGAAGGTATTTCGTTGGTCTTATCATCAATTACTTCGCTTAATAAACAAGTAGAAGTTTGTACTTCATATACATTTAAGACATTAAGGTTTCTCTTACTTTGATCTGTATCTAATTTTCTACCTGTACCATTTACATACTTTCCATCTATTGCGATATGTCTTAGTCCAAAGTTAGATTCAAGTGATTTTAAAAACTCATATAGTCTTTCAATTGTACACTTGTAAAAAGACTTAGAATCAAGTAAAGAGAACACTCTTCTAAAGGTATCATGAGATGGAGTCTTGAAACCTTTATTGATTAGTCCATACTTTTCAAATAATTTACGATTAACACTTATATAGTCTGCTATATATAAAAATGATTGGGTCTTTTCTTTGATGATGACAATCATGGCCATCAATAATAGATCACCTAACTTATAAGAAATCTTGTTTCTTTGTCTAAAGTCAATCACATCATCAAAGATATGAATAGAGTTAATTGATGAAACAATCTCTAATATCTCATCATCTTCTAAGAAGACATTATTAACCGCCTCAGATAACACAAAAATGATATTGTCTTTTACCATAACTTTAAACCTGCCTTATCTATAATATCTTTTAAATCTTCACTAATAACTGGTTTAACTAAAGTAAGAGGGTCAATTACACAAAGCCTTAGTATGTTAATAAGATTTAATCTATCTCCATCACTAGTAATCTTTGATTTAAATAATTCATCTATTCTTTTAGAAATAGTCTTAACTCTTTTTAAATTAACATTATCTATATAGTCAAAGACATCATCATCTAAGTATGTTAAATAAGAGTGCTTAATTAATTCTTTAGAGTAGGTATTAAAGATAAAATCAATTACTCCTAGTTTAATAAGAGGCTCACTAGCACCACCATATACACATCTATATAGTTCTCTTTTAAAGTTAAGCATAATAAAGCTACTTAAACCATATTCAATATATTCGGGACTAGAGTTTTTCTTAACCTTAGGGATAAATCCTTTTTCTTCATCAATGATACCTAAAAACTCTTGAATACTTCTTGGATATCCTTTTTCTTTATCATAGACACTAGTACACTTATACAAACCATAGCCATAAGCAGTCTTTCTTATGGTTTTACCCTTACCTCTATACTTTTCAACCCAATCAGGATACTTATTGATTACTTTAGACATATTAATTCCTTTAAAACACTACAAAAAGATATAACAAAAACGATACCGGTATCTCTTTATATCAATAGTATACACGTATATGCTAAATAAGTCAAATATAATCAGATTTTCATCTGATTTCATGCGTAATTACTGACTATTTTTATACTTTGTTTAATGTTAATATAGTTATAGGAGATTGTCGTTTCCAAGAGAAAACGCAGCATGACCGTGCTGCGTTTTTATTTGCTTCCAAGTGGTGTACATTGTTACTTAAACAACAAAGTTATAAGCAACTTAACCGCTAGGCCAATAACATCCATCATAGCCATAGCTAAAGCTACTTTGAATTCCTTCTTTTAATTACCACCAGGAAGCGTAGAAGGATCTTCATAAAAAGATCCTTCCTAAGAAACATACTCATGATTATGTTTCTACTATATAATTGGCGTTAAACTTTAAAATTCCTACACTATTTTTATAGTTTATATTGTAAGGTTGGATTAATTTAAAAACTTGATTTGATGTTATAATAATAGTGGTCAAATTGGCAGGAACCAAAAGAAAACGCAGCATTGCAGTGCTGCGTTTTCAATTACTTCCCTGGTTCACTCTCCTATTTAAGGAATAGCTCGACCATCAATTTTACTAGAGCATGCAAAATGTCTAGTAAGGTCATTATGATCGCAAATAACAATTCGCTTCTCATATGTGCTATGACAGGAACCAAGGAAGCTTAGAAGTATCTTCATAGTAAAGATCCTTCCTAAGGAACACACTTTATGTTCCTACTATATAATTGTCATCAAACTTAAAAATTCCTACATCATTTTTTAAATATTAACAATTAGAAACATTGAGAAAAAACATAAGATAATTTAGACAAATTAAAAGCTCAAGATATAAAATTTTGAGCTTTATTTAAACTATTTAGTTTCTTCTTTTGTTGAAGGTTCTTCAGGCTTAACCTCTTCTACCTTAGCCTTCTTTGTAGAAGTCTTTTTAGTAGTAGTTTTTTTCTTAGCCTCTTTTTGTTCGGTTGTCTTAGGCTTTCTAGTTCTAGGCTTTGCCTTAACTACTGGTTCTTCAACTTTTGTCTCAGATTCGATGTCCGCAGCTTCGACCTTAGTTTCAGATTCGAGCCTTGTAGATTCGAGCCCAGGGTTTGAGCCCGTAGTTTCATCCATTTCCTTGATTTCTTCAACAAGTTCACTCTTACCTAACTTCTTACTAATATCGCTAGTATTTCTCCAGATTAATAAGACAATCAAAGAAGCTTCATAACCAATACGTAACATGATATTAAGTAAAATCAACAACATTAAACCAGTAATGAATGAGGTACCAACCATGATTTGGAATGAATATAAAGTAATAAATAACGCAAAGATGATATAAGTAGCCTTTAACAATCCTTCAATAATCATCTTATTAAAACTTAAGAATTCTTTAAGCTTAAGCAAACGCGGATCCTTTGGCTCCTCATCAGATTTTACAAACATAAGGTATGCACAAATACCACCTACTAAGGCTATTAAAAATAAAATTACAGTAACGACTGGATTTGGCCCATGATAATAACTATAAGAATACATAACAATTTCCTCCTTAACTATGAAAAGATTATAGCACTATTTATCTAAATACGTATTTCTCCATAGTACGCAGACTATTTTTTCCGAAAATTACCCATAGTACGCAAGGTATTTAAAAAAGATGTACCATCTAGATACATCTTTCAACAATTAATTATAAACTTCTGACAAATCGTAATAAGTACCAATATAACCCTTATCACCATCATTCTCAGTACCAGCACCACCTGTCACATAACCCTTCATTATTTCATCATAATAAGGATTATCCTTAGAGATAGAACCAGTAGTAACTAGTTCAATCTTACCCTTAGCTATCTCAATGCTCTCATCAAATAAATCTACATAATAAGTACCATTAGAATGAAGACCACCCTTGCCTTCTAAGAAATAGTTATCAATTGTATAACCATCCTCAAAAGTTTGAGCTAAGGCAATTAAAGTCTTCTTTTGAGTATCAGAGAAATTATTCTCACACAAGATATCAAACATCCAACTCATACCAACCATATTCAAGATATAAGGATGAGTTGCAATCTTATTAATCAAAGAATCAAGAATCAAAGCTTGGTTTCTAATTCTACCTTGGTCATTATTCACAATACCATCATACTTACGATTTCTTGCTAGTGCCAAAGCTGTTTCACCATACAAATTAGCTACACCCTTCTCATATCTTTGAGGATTGGCAACATTTCTTTGTGAATCCATATCAAGATGAGCAGTCATTGGCACATCAACCTTAACACCGCCCAATTCATTAATACCATTCACAAACCAAGTAAATGAAGTCATACAATAATATGGAATATCGATATCAAGTAAAGCACCCAAAGAATCGGCAGGATTAGTCGGACCATTTTGACAGAAATGTGTAAACTTATCACTATAACCTGTCACAATATTCTTTATAAAAGAATCACGAGGAACCGAAACAATAAGCACATGCTTCTTAACAGGATCAACTACCAACAAGTGGTTAACATCATTACGATAATACTTCCACTCATGAACAGAATCCTCACCATAACCATCCAAACCATTAAGCATTACCATAAATGGCTTTGAATATAAGTCCATATCTAAGCCAGCAGTATCATAAGTCTTCTCTTCATAATATGGCTTCTTATAAGTAGCTAGTGTCTTATAATCACTAGGATGATAATCAGAACGATAATCAGAAATAGAATCCTCACGATTACCAACCACTACCCAAGCATCAATGATTCCCTCATCAATATCTGGTTTAATCTCTGCATAAGTGATAAACCAATGAAGATTTTCTTCCTTAAGCTCTACACCCTCATTCTTTAATTGTTCAATTACATAATCAGAATATTCCTTATCGAATGATTCTTGAACAGCTAAAACCTTACCACTTAAATCTTCAATAGAATTTAAATTCTTAGTAACAATTCTAATCTCATCAGAATAATAAAGTGGTTCTTCTACTGTAGGCTCATCGCTTCCCTTTGAACAAGATGTACAAAGAAGTAGAGCCAAACAAGTCAACAACGTAATTATCTTTTTCATACAAGTCCCCTCTTTATCTATTCTACAACAAGATCGCTATCTCTTTTTAACCTTAAGACGATTAATTGCCCTCGCTAGATGTAACTTAGCATTTTGATACTCTTGAATACTCTTCTTTTGAAGAAGTTCTTCCTTAGCCTTAGCTTCAGCTTTCATAGCACGATTAACATCAATCTCCTCAGGACGCTCACAAGAGTCAACAAGAATTAAAACTTCACCATTTTCAATCTTAACTAAGCCTGAGGAAACCGCAGCTGTCTTAAACTCTTCATTGGGTAACTTATACTTTAAAACCCCAGGTACTGTTGCTGTTATTACATTTCTATGTTTTGCCAAGATACCATATTGTCCCTCATTAGTAGGCACAATCAAAGATTCAAGTGTCCCCTCATAGAACTTCCTATCAGCAGCTAGTATATGAGTCATGAAAGTCTCTCTCATTTAGAAGCCTTTCTTTTTACATCCTCAATCGTTCCCACATTATAGAAACAACTCTCTGGATAATCATCCATTTCACCATCCACGATAGCTCTAAAACCTTCAATAGTATCCTTCAAAGGAACATAAGTACCCTCTATACCTGTAAACTTTTCACCTACAAAGAAAGGTTGTGACAAGAACTTTTGAATCTTACGAGCTCTATTAACAGTCTTTTTATCCTCATCAGATAATTCATCCATACCCAATATCGCAATAATATCTTGTAACTCATTATACTTTTCAAGTGTCTCCTGAACACTTCTAGCTACACGATAATGTAAATCACCTACAATATCAGCTTCTAAGATTCTACTTGTAGAATTAAGAGGATCAACAGCTGGATAAATACCCTGTTCCGCAATCTTTCTACTCAAAACAGTAGTTGCATCTAGGTGTGTAAAAGTAGTAGCTGGAGCTGGATCACTCAAGTCATCAGCAGGCACATAAACAGCCTGAACCGAAGTAACTGAACCATGTTTTGTAGAAGCGATACGTTCTTGTAAAGCACCCATCTCATTAGCAAGCGTAGGTTGATAACCAACGGCACTAGGCATATGACCCAATAGAGTACTAACCTCACTACCAGCTTGAACAAATCTAAATATATTATCTATAAACAAAAGAACATCCTTATTCTTCTCATCTCTAAAATACTCAGCCATAGTAAGACCTGTCAAAGGTACTCTCATACGAACACCAGGTGCCTCATTCATTTGACCAAAGACAAGGGCAGTATTATCAATAACACCACTTTCCTTCATCTCACGCCACAAGTCATTACCCTCTCTACTTCGCTCACCAACACCGGCAAAGATAGAATAGCCATCAGCTTGAGTAGCGATATTATGCATAAGCTCTTGAATTAAAACAGTCTTACCTACACCAGCACCACCAAACAAACCAATCTTACCACCCTTTGGATAAGGTTCTAGTAAGTCGATTACCTTGATACCTGTTTCTAGTATTTCACCAATAGGCTTTTGTTCAGAGAACTTTGGTGGATCTCTAAATATCGACCATTTAGATTCGTGCCCAGAAGATTCGTGCCCAGATTCGAGCCCCGGTCTGTCATCTATAGTTTCACCAAGGCAATTAAACATTCTACCCAAGGTTGCTTCACCCACTGGCACCATAATAGTATCACCAGTATCCACAACCTCTTGGCCTCTATATAAACCTTCGCTCTTGCCCAGCATCAGACATCTTACAATGTTGTCACCAATATGTTCCACAACTTCCATAGTATATTCTTTATCATCGATAGTAACTTTTAGGGCATTCTTAATCTTAGGCAATTGTTCAAAATAAACATCAACAACCGAACTTGATACTTCAACTATCTTACCAGTATTCATTTCTTCGCTTCCTTTCTATGCTTCTTTCTTAAAGCTAGAGCACCAGCTGAAACCTCATTTATTTCCTGAGTAATCTCAGCCTGTCTTAAAGTGTTATATTGTAAAGATAAATTACTTAACAACTTTTCCGCATTATCATTAGCACTCTTCATCGCATTCATTCTCGCATTCTGTTCACAACAGAAACTATCAACCAAGGCACTATAGATAAAACCCGATATATATGAAGGCATGATAGAGTTCAATACCTCAACCTCATTTGGATAAAAACCAAATGGTATATGAATCTCCTTCTCTTCCTTAGTAGTTTGAAATTCTCTTCGATGCAAAGGAATAAGTCTTGTAGAATAAGCCTTCGAATTAAAGGCATTCTCCATATCCGTATAAACAACGAAAATCTTACTTAAAGTCTTATTATGAAACTCCTCTAATAATATAGAAGATATTTCCCTAGCTCTTTCCATTGTTGGATTTTGAGCCGTATATAAGAAAGACTTCTCAATTGGAATATTATGATTCTCATAATACCTTCTTCCATACTCACCAACCACATAAAGCTTACTACCATGATAAGAAGCCAATAAGTGTTCTGCCTCCTTAATGACGTTTTGATTATAAGAACCAGCTAAACCCTTATCAGCCGTAATGACTAAAATACCATAGGTTCCTCTTTCCTTAGGCTCACCCTCTGGTGGATAAACATAGGGACTGTCAATGTTATTAGGCGTTCTAAAAATTCTCTTAATCTCTGTCTTAAGCTCATTAAAATAAGGACGTGTATCATTTAGTTCTCTTTTAGCCTTAGTAAGCTTAGTAGAAGCAATTAGATACATCGCACTTGTAATCTTTTGGGTATCCTTAACACTTGCGATACGATCTTTTATTTCCTTAGTGCTTGCCATTTAAATACTCACGTGCATTCTCAACAATACTTTCTTTAAGTTCATCATCCAATACCTTCTTATCATTAATAGTATTGATGATATCTTTCTTATTATTATTAAAGTATGCCAACAAATCATCCTTAACACTCTTAATATCTTTAATATTAAAATCATCAAACAAATGATTCAAGGCCGTTAAAAGAATAATAACCTCTTCATGCATATGATATGGATGATATTGTTCCTGCTTAAGAAGTTCCATTAGGATTTGGCCATAATGAAGTTGGCTCTTAGTCGCATCATCCAAGTCCGAACTAAACTGCATAAAGACTTCCATCTCACGATATTGAGCTAAATCAAGTCTGATAGCTCCAGTAGCCTTTTTCACAATCTTATATTGGGCATCACCACCAACTCTTGATACTGATAGACCAATATTAATAGCTGGTCTTTGTCCTAAGAAGAATAGATTACTCTCTAGGAATAATTGACCATCAGTAATTGAAATAATATTAGTTGGAATATAAGCTGATACATCACCTGCCTGTGTTTCAACAATTGGTAATGCGGACATACTACCACCATTTAACAAGTTAGCACTTCTTTCAAGTAATCTTGAATGTAAATAGAAAACATCACCCGGGTAAGCTTCTCTACCTGGACTTCTTTCTAAGAGTAATGATAAAGCTCTATAGGCAATGGCATGCTTACTTAAATCATCATAGACAATTAATACATCCTTGCCTTCATGCATAAAATATTCACCCATTGAAGTAGCTGCATAAGGGGCAATATATTGCATAGGAGCACTCTCACTAGCCGTAGCACTTAAGACAATTGAATACTTAAGGGCATCATGTTCCCTAAGTTTTTCTACAATGCCAGCTACACTACTTGCCTTTTGACCAATGGCTACATAGATACAAATAACATCCTTGCCCTTTTGATTAAGAATAGTATCTAGGGCAATAGCTGTCTTACCAGTTTGTCTATCACCAATGATCAATTCTCTTTGCCCCTTACCAATTGGAAACATGGAATCAATTGCCAAAATACCTGTTTCCAAAGGTCTATTAACAGGACTTCTATCCATAATACTAGGTGCTTCTTGTTCAAGAGGCATATACTTCTTTGAATGAATCACACCCTTATCATCAATTGGATTACCTAGGGCATCAATTACTCTACCAATATATTCATCGCCTACTGGTATGCCCGCAGTCTTATTAGTTCTTTTAACAACACTTCCTTGGATGATATCTCTATCATCACCAAAAAGAATACAAGAGATAGAATCTTGTTTAAGATCTAGGACCATACCTCTAATATTGTCTGTAAACAATAAGATCTCACCATACTTAACATTCTTAAGACCTGATACCTTGGCAATACCACCACCTACCGAAATAACTCTACCTACTTCATCAGCAATAGCACTTGGTGTCCAATTATCTAATGAATCTTGAAGTAAAGGAATGATATTGTCGTTGTTTCTATATTTTTGCCACTCAGTCTTTAATTGTTCAAGCTTAGAGTTAGCATCCCAATAATAGACATCATCACCTACTAATAATTTGAAACCACTTTTTAAATCAGATTCTTGCCATTCTAGTTCTACTTCACCATATTTTTCATTTAAAAAAGCTTCAAACTTTTTATTAATCTTTTCACTAGGCTTTTTAGCACTATATAAAACAGCTTTCATCACTAGTCCTTCTTCACACTTTTTAAAAATTCATCATAAGAATCATCTAATGTCTTATCTACTAACTTACTAGTAGCCTTAATAGCTAAATCACAGATATCCTTATTAGCACTTTCAACTAGTTCGTCGTGTTTCTTTTGACCCTGAGCCTTAGCATCCTCAACGATTCTCTTAGCATCCTCTTTTGCCTTATTTAATTCAGAGTTAACTTTGTCATCAAGTTCTTTCATTGCGACATTCTTCTTATCCTTGATCTCTTCATCAGCCTTAGCCAACTTATCTTGATATTCTTTTAGAAGCTTATCTGCATCTTCATTTTTCTTATTGGCACTATCATCTAAATCCTTATAATATGCTTCCCTTTTATCCATAAAAGCTTTTACTGGCTTATATAGTATATAGTATAGTCCAAAGCCTAAGATGATTAGGTTGAACATATGTAAAAGGATTTGTTGCCAATCAATATTTAATGGTAGATTCATTTAAATCACCTACAATACAAATATTACTAAGATAGCTACAATTAGCGCATAGATAACGGCAGTTTCAATAAATACTAGACCAAGCATTAATGCAGTTCTAATTGGACCTTCAGCTTCTGGTTGTCTAGAGATTGATTCTGTTGACTTCGAAATAGCCATACCCATGGCAATAGCTGCACATGCTGATGAGATACCTACAACAAAGGCTGCTGATTTAGCCTTGTCTGAGTCAACACTTACTACATTTGTAGTATTAGAATCTTGCGCAAATACTGGTGTACTTACACACATTAATGAACATACGATCGCAATAACTAATAATAATTTTTTCATTTTTTAACTTCTTCCTTCTTTTCACTTACTTCGCCATAGAATAAGGCAACTAACATTGTTAAGACGTAACATTGTATTAGCGCATGTAATAATGTAAACAATACTGCTACAATTACTGGTAATACAAAGCTCAAACTGATTGAATAATATACTAATTCATTTACAAGTAATCCACTTAGTAGGGCACCAAATAATCTAAAGCTCATTGAGATTGGTAATGAGAAATCTTTTAGAGTTTGGCCAGCACCTTTTAGACCATTGGCCGCAATTCCACCACCAAGTATCACAAGATAAGACATCACACCCATCGCAATAGCTGCGTTGATATCAGCTAATGGTGCAGGTAATGTAATTGATGCCCCATGGGTATTGATAGCTTGTAGTCCAAATAGTTCAAATAGTGTACTTATAAAGACATATGAGCCTGCTACAAATAGATAGACACTTAAGAATTTATGATGCTCAGGACTATTACTGATAGCTAGTTTGTTGAAGTAGCCTACCCATTGTTCAAGTAGTAGTTGGAATTTTCCTGGTACTATTTTGAATTTTGGGATTACTACTATTCTTATCACCAACGCAATAACAAGTATAATCACTGTTATAGTAAACGCTGATATCAAAGCTGGGTTAGCATCCTTTATACCAAACAAACTTACTTTGCCAGTATCATGTAATACCGCATCTTTCATGACTTCTTGAATCGTTTCACTTTTTGAAACTAGACCATTAGTTAGAATGATTCCCATTCCAACTAGAGCCATCAAGACAATAAAGAATACAAGAAGTCTTATTTTCTTTTTCTTTGTCATAAAGTCTCCTTTTTTAACAATTTCATATTCTAACACTTAGAGTCAAATTGTAAATAGATGACCATCACTAGATATAAAGGGACAATGAATAAGATTGTTTTATTCATAAAGTAATCACTTAGGATAGCACTGATGTAGGCTCCAAATATAAATACTAACAGTAACATTCCTATCAATAACCCTTCTTTTAAGTCTTCTTTATCATGATTAATAGAATATTTGGTTAGATAATCAACAGCCTTTCTTAAGTTACCTATCATCATCATGGCTGGTAGACTTCTATTACATACATTTTTGAAGCCTTGTAAAGATAGAGCACTATTGAAAGTGATCAAGGCTGCCACAAGTATCTTGTGTGATAAAAGTGAGGCAATAACTGTGATGATCATTTCAATGATTAAAACAATGGTACGCCAGTGCATCTTGAAGTTGTATTTACATTTAGTATCTACAAGAGCACCAATGACACAGCCTAAACAGAAACTACCTAGTGGTATTAGATATCTAGCTGCCCCTAATATGTCTTTTTCAGCTAGGGCAACAGCCATCCACATCATGTTTCCTGTTTGAAGATTCGCAAAGATCTTGCCACAGTTTAGATAGGTATAGACGTTTTGGAAACCGCCAATAAAAAATAGAATGATTCCTATAAATAAGGAATCTGAGTGTTGTTTAATTTGTTGCATATATCTATCATAGACCTATTTCTATAATGTGTTTACGTGAAACCGGTATCATTTAATCTCTTCAAATTGTAAATAAACAATGGCGATTAAATATAATGGTACTAGAAACAAGATGGTTTTATTTCCAAAATTAACACTTAGCATAGCACTACTAATCGCACCTATGATAAATACAAGTAATAAGCCTATCACAAACAAGCCTTCTTTTAAGTCTTTCTTATGATGTTGCAAAAAGTATTTAGTTAGATAATCAATGGCCTTTCTCATATTACCAATCATCATAGTAGTAGGAAGTGATCTATGGTCTACTTCTTTAAAAGCTTCAAGTGTCAATGCGCAATTGAAGGTGATTAGTCCTGCACTATATAGAGGATTAGCTAAACAACTTGCGATGATGGTGTTAATCATTTCAATTATCAATAGAATTACTCTCCAATGAATCTTTGAGAGATATTTAAATTTAATATTCACAGAAGCGCCTATAGCACATCCAAACCAGAAGCTACATAGTGGTACTAAGTATCTAGAGGCAATAGATATATTCCCTTCTACTAGATTAATAGACATTAATATCATGTTGCCAGTTTGTAAATTGGCGAATACTTTTCCACAGTTCATGTAGGTATAGACGTTCTGGAAACCGCCAATAAAGAATAGGATAATCCCTATAAATAGGGAATCTGAGTGATGTTTCTTATTTTCCATAACTCTATATTAGTCCTATTTTTTCTTATGGAACCACTTTCATTGATGATGAAACCGTTATCATGTTGAAATGAAAATAAACGTCATTGTATTATTTAGTCAAGGAGGAGAAAGTTGTATGAACAAGTATTCAGTTATTAGAGTTTCTAGAAATCACGATTATGGACAATCTTGTACAGTGGAGATCACATTTAATACTTATGACGAGGCAAATGTTTTCTCTTCAAATTTAAACCGTTTGTTTGGAAACAAGAGCCTAAATTGGGTTGTTGATAGATATTAATGAAAAATTACACTGTTATTAGAGTACATAAAAATGAGTTTGGACAAGCATGTAAGGTCTTAGATACATTCCCCGATTATACTACTGCCTATTTCTTTATTTCTAAGATGAACAAGATGTACCAAACTGCATCATTACATTTCGTGATTGATGCTTATTAGAGCCTAAGGGCTCTTTTTTTAATCCAAAAAAAGAAAACATCTATTCAGATGCTTCTTGTTTAATATGGAAAAATCTGACACATCTTACAATAAGTAGTAAGTTTTGTATCACCAAGATTCTTTAGACAATAATCCTTAAGCTCTTTCTTAGTCTTCTTATTAGAAGCTGCATTTGCCTGGACATTAACAATCATCTTTTTCTTATCAGGAAAATCATTAGAAATAATCTTAGCTAATTCACTTTGGTAGTCCTCTAAACTTAGTTCCTTCTTTTGTGGCTTTGGCTTTGGTTTAGGCTTGGGATTTAAATAATCATTAATAGTTTGGACAATACTACCCTTTCTATTATTCTTCTCTAGATAATCAGTCACTGCCTTATAACCTTGATCCTTAGAAATGATGATGAATTCAGCATCTTGATACTTTTCAATTAATCTGCCTACTATCAAAGATAATTGAAAGTCCAAGTAGTTCTTACCGGCATGATTGGTTTCTTCAATGACATATTGAGCCTTGCTTTTAAGAAGATCAACCACAAGATCACCCTTTACACTTCTAGAATTAACGCCTGTGCCCATAAGAATATAGATAATATCATCACTATCTAACTTATTTGCTCCTGCTAAACCTGCCCATCCAACATTCTCTGTATCTACTAAAAATATATGCATATTATTTGCCTTTCTTTTATCTTATAAGTCTAAACTATTCTCGTTTAATAGGAAATCATAAATTCCCATGAAAGTGATTCCTTCATCATTTCTCCAAATTAGACCATTTCCATTAACAACCACAATCTTCTTAAATGAGTCTGGAATATTAATTAACGATGCTTGTTCCTGGTCTATCTTCTCTTGAGTAGGAAGGGCAAATGCAGATTGAATATAATAACGTTGACTAGAACGATTAACCACAAAGTCTACTTCAAGCTGTTTGCGTGCTTGTTTTTCATTCTCAGTTCTTCTTACTTCAACCACGCCAACATCTACGCTAAAGCCCCTGTAGATTAGTTCATTATATATAGCATTTTCCATCAAGTGGGTCTCTTCGAATTGTCTAAAATTCAACAAAGCATTTCTTAACCCAAGATCTGTATAGTAATACTTTGAAGGTGTACTAATATATTTTCTTCCTTTAATATCATATCTTTCAGCCTTCTCAATTAAGAAGCTTTCTTCTAAATATTTCAAATAATTCGCAATTGTTGGCATCGATAATGTTTTATTACCAGAACTCTTAAAAGTATCTGAAATCTTTTGTGGATTAGACAAAGAACCAATAGCTGAAGAAATCACCTTCATCAATTCTTCCATTCCCATTTCATCCTTTATATCGTATCTTTCACATAAATCTTTTAAATATATTTCTTTATTTAACCTCTTTAAATAATTACTCTTTGATTCACTATCTGGTTCAGACAAAATATGAGGTAAACCACCATAATATAGATATTCACTCCACGCATCCATTTTGTCTTTTCCAGATGCTAGATAGAATTCTGAAAACGACAATGGAGAAACATGAATCTCATCACCTCTACCCCTAAATTCAGTCATTATATCTGATGAGAGAAATTTTGAGTTACTTCCTGTAATATATACATCAACATTCTTTTTTCTAAGTAATGAATTTAATACACCATATAAACGGATTGGCACATCCGGATTCTTCATTTCTTCTTTTGTGATTGCATACTGAGCTTCATCAATAAACACATAATATTCTTTAGTATCATCTACGATTCTTTCTTTTATATACTCATGCAACACTAGTGGATTACAATATTTTTCATAATCAACATCATCCAATGGAATAGTTATAATATTGTCCTTTGAAACACCTTCAGAAAGCAAATAGTCATAATAAAGATTAAAAAGTAAGTATGATTTTCCACTTCTACGAATTCCTGTTATAACCTTAATTAAACCATTAAACCTCTTATCAATAAGTCTATTTAAATATCGATCTCTCTTTATTTCCATAAGCCCTCCATTTTAGATTTTTGCCTAATTTGCCACTTTTCTAAAGTATACCATTATTTACTTTAGATTTTTGCCTAATTTGCCACTTTTCTAAAATAGACTCATTAATTCCTTAATACGATAATCAATTAAGATATTTAAATATTCCAATCTTGCATCTGATAAGTTGAACTTATCATGTTTAGTAAACTTAAAATTATCAAGTTTCTTTAATCTATTAAGTTGTCTATCATCACAATATTTTCTTACATGATCTCTAAAATCAATCCAATCATTAGCCTTATTAAAATCATTATTATTCTTATAATAATCTTCAAAAGTCTCCAAGTCTTTAAATTTAGATAAAGAAGTATAGGCCAATAAACCAGCACCATTGTCAAAGATTGGTGCCATACCTAATATCTCACCGGTATGATTGTCTTTTAAGATTCCAAAGTTACCCAAGTGTCTATCATGATTATAGATAAGCGCATCAATAAGAATCATGTCACCAAAGGCTTCCTCTAAATTATGTTCTAGACACCAATTATAGGCCTTATCAAAATCATCTATGTTAGCTACCAAATGAATTGGTACATAAGCTATATCCTTAGAAGTGAATATCTTACATACCGATACTATTTCACCTTGATACATTTCTAAATCATAGTCGATGTGTGGCATATCTAATTGTTTTAGTAATTGACGTGAGTAATACTCGCTATACGGTTCAAACCCAGTATTACTAAAACCTAAATAAGCAGTACTACTCTTATACAAATAATAGCCGTCATTTTTCTTAATCCAACACTTAGGAATAGCACCATTGGTAGTGAACTCTGGCGATAGTACTTTATCAACATTAGACTTAGTACCATTAAAAACAGCTAAGGATAATTCCTTGTTGATTTCATTGTCAAAAAGGTTAAAGTCTTCATACCTTAATCCATCATCTCTAGTAATCCAATAGGCATCAATTAAAGATAAACCTTTAGAATAATCTAAGATAGCCTTATAATCATCCAATTCAATATTGACCGTACTCAAAAAACATTCTAAATTAGCCCTATTCTTAGGAATTAACTTATTAAGATATAGTATTTAATCGTTTCACCATTAACATCCTTTAAGTTCTCAGGAAAAAGCTTAATATCATCATTACATATTTCTATGTTAGTGACATTAAGCTTTTTATCTAGATCAAATCTTATTAAAGTATCATTGAAAAGTTTTAGATTATACATTTCTTAAACACCTCAACCAAATCATTAATATCTTCATACTTTTGTGCCTTATATAAGGCTTCCTTATATTCCTTAGAATAATCTTTCTTTATTACTATTGGTTTAATATTATTATCTAAACATTGTTTAAGAATTGTGAACCTTCCTATTCTTCCATTACCATCTTGGAAAGGATGAATCATCTCAAAACGATAATGAAATCTCGCTATATCTTCCATTGTTGGATTCTTTATTTCATTCCAATCAGCTAAAAGATTAATTATTAAATTATCAACCATAGCAGGACTAGCTAATTTAATATCTGTTTTTCTTAATCTGTTTTCAAACTTTTTCCAACAACCAGTAATACCCAACTCTTCATCGATAGAATTCTTCTTAAAAATTCGATGCCACTCAAACAACATAAACTTATCAAGTTCTTTACCAAGCTCATCCATGAGCACATCAAAAACCCTTAAAGAATTAACAGTTTCGTATACATCATATAAATGATGTGTACCACTAATAATATTCTTTGATGCTAGTTGGTTTAATTCGACAATACTAAAATTGCTTCCCTCTATCGCATTAGAATGATAATTAAAATAAACTTTTAAATTATGCTTTCAAGCCTTAGGCAAATCCATATCATCAGCCTTGTTAGACATCATAAGACCAACAAGACCATAGAAGATATCATTAAGATCAGCTAATTCTTCTTCATCCTTACCAGCATCAGCTAATTTAATAATCTTTTCATTAAGCTTCTCATATAAAGCCTTGATACTAGTGTTGTCATCAATTTCAACACCATGTTCCTTTACATAAGAAATTGCCTTATTTAATTGTTCATCAGTTGAATTTAAGATATTTTTCATATCATGAGCAGAAATTTTAATGTTATTATTCATATTATTCTCCTCGTATATTTTTATATTAACATATTACACCAAGATGTTTTAAAGCTAAATAAAGTCCATCGTTATCAATTGTCTCAGTTAAGTAGTCACAATGTTCAATTACATTCTTTGTACCATTGCCCATGCCTACTCCAACACCGCAATATTCAAGCATATCCAAGTCATTATCACCATCACCAAAGGCCATAGTTTCTTTTGGTGTTTCATTTACTGACTTAAGATATTTTTCAATGCCCTTGCTCTTTCCACCTTGTTTATTCACAAACAAAGCACCATATTCATTCCAAGAAGTCATGAAACAACCACTAAATTCTTTTTGTAGATATTCTTTAACATCTTTCTTAACATAAGTACTTACTTGATAGATTTGTTCATTATTATATTCTTTAATTGGAAAAGGCTCAGTATTAACAGCTCTTAATCCTTCTACATAGAAATCATCATAGACATTACAGAATAATTCTTCTTTAGTTTCTAATATTAAAGGAATCTTCTTTTCATTAAAGACTCTTACAATCTTCTTAGTTTCTTCTTCATCAATAGGAGTGCCATCTATATAATTTAAATCCTTATCTAGAATCAATTGGCCATTCAACAAGATATAGCCATCAAAATCTAAGCCTAGTTCAAAGAAGCCTAATTGTTCTAATTCTCTTACATGTCTTCCAGTACATAGGATTCTTTTAATACCCAATTGTTTTAATTGGTCAAAGGCATAAATAGTAGTATTAGGAACTCTTTTTTGAGTATGTGAATATAGTGTTCCATCTAAATCAAAAAATATCGTCTTAATCATCAATCACCCCAAAATGCACCAAGGCATTATAAATTCCATCTTCATCAATTCTATCAGTTATATAATCAGCTACCACTTTAACTGAATCTATCGCATTACCCATGGCAACACCAATACCTGTTGTCTTTAACATCTCCCTGTCATTATCACCATCGCCAAAAGACATTGTGTCTTTGATGTCGATATTTCTAAGCTTACAGTATTCAATAATACCCTTATCCTTACCACTATCTTTTGGCACAATATCCACGCCATCAAAATGCCATGATACAGCCAAGAAATCAGGAAGCTCTTTTTCTATATAATCTTTAACCTTGCCATAAGCTAAAGCTTGATAAATATCTTGGCCATCATATTCCTTTACAACAGGCATAGTAAGATTAATAGAATCGTGTACTGATTTTACATAATCATCTATACAGTTAAGATAAGTTTCTTTTTCATCAATAAGGCCAAAGGGAAACTTTTTACTATTGAATAATTCAATCAGTTTTTCCTTATCTTTTATAGGTTTCTTATATACAATGTTATCCTTGTTGTCGTAACATATTTGTCCATTCAACAAAATGTAGTCATCAAAATCCTTTAAGTTTAAGGGCTTAGTTTCACTATAGCCTCTTCCTGTGCAAATAATAGTCTTAATGTCCTTTTCTCTTAACTTGTCTAAGGCTAATAAGGTACTATTTGGTATACCCTTATTCCCGTTTAAAATAGTTCCGTCTATGTCAAAAAATATCGCTTTTATCATGCTTATTATTATAACAAGTTGCTAAAATATAAGTATGAAGAAAAAGATTCTAGAATGTATTCAAAAAGAAGGTATGGATATCCATACTATAGCTGAACATTTAAACTTGTTGGAAACTAGCCAACTTATTTTATTAACCAAAGTAATAAATAAGATGATAGATGAGGGTCTATGTTTTGAAAAGGATGGCATCATCTATATTAAAGATAATTATCTAGAAGGTATTGTCGATGTCTATAAGGGCAAACCATACATTGACGATAAACCTGTTAATAATGACTTGAATACACTTCTTTTTAGTGGTGATAAGATTTTATATAAAGAGAATAGATTTGATGTTGATTTAATCAAAATCATCGAAAGAAAAACAGCCTATGTCTATGGCACCATGGTACTTAGAAAAGGTAAGTTATATTTCTTCTCTGATGATATTAGATTAAAGGAATATAAGGTAGTTAATGAGAAGGATTTTAAGAAGGAGTTGAAGCCTTTCTTTAAAGTAAAATGTTTTGTCTCTAACTATCAAAAGAAAGAATTAAAGATTGATAAGGTAATTGGTCATATTGATGATGAGGAAACTTTGATTGAAACAATCTTACTTCAAAATGATGCCCCACTTCCTTTCTCTAATAAGATCATGAAGTATTGTGATTCTATTAGTGATGAGATTAGTTTAGAAAATAGAAAAGATTTAAGAGAATTGAATTTTATTACTATTGATGGTGATGATGCTAAGGACTATGATGATGCCATCTATGTTGAACAATTAGATGTTGGCTATCGATTATATGTTTCTATCGCCGATGTTTCTCACTACGTGGAAGAGGGCTCGAATCTTGATAAGGAAGCATACAATAGAGGCACATCAATCTATTACCCAGGCAAGGTTATTCCGATGTTGCCATTTAAATTATCAGATGATTTATGTTCATTAATGGAAGGAAAAGATAGATATACAATCACTTGTCAAATGGATATTTCTTATAATGGTGAAGTTGTAAGCTATGAGATTTATCCTTCAGTAATTTGTTCTAAACATCGGATGACTTATTCTAATGTTAATAAGATATTAGGTCATGATAAGGAATTATTAGATAAGTATCGTGATATTACTAATATGATTTATAATGCTTATTCTTTATCAAGAATTGCCAATAAGGTAAGAAGGTCTAAGGGTGGTATTGAGTTTGAATCTAATGAGCCTATTATTATTGAAGAAAAAGGTAAGGTTGTTGATATTCAAATTAGAAAACAAGATAAGGCTGAATTGATGATTGAAGACTTTATGATTCTAGCTAATACAACTGTAGCTTCACATATGGCTTATTTGGGTTTACCTTTAATCTATCGAAATCATGATTATCCTAAACAAGAAAAGATTGATTCTTTCATTAACACAATGGAAAAGTTTGGAGTTACTTTTAAGGGCAATCCATATAAGATTGAATCTAAAGTTTTAAATAAATGCCTAGAAAAGTTTGAAGATAGTGATGACTATTATCTAGTATCGGAGATGTTGTTAAGATGTATGGCTAAGGCCTTGTATTCTCATAATTGTTCAGGACATTATGGTTTGGGTCTAGAACATTATTGTCATTTCACTTCACCTATTAGAAGATATCCCGATTTAATTGTTCA
Organism: uncultured Erysipelotrichaceae bacterium; assembly: GCA_934675465.1. Lineage (GTDB taxonomy): Bacteria > Bacillota_I > Bacilli_A > Erysipelotrichales > Erysipelotrichaceae > Colivicinus. Next base: position 72,707 of record CAKUQM010000003.1, read on the forward strand.
TAGGATGCTTAAAAAGTATGTCTTTAGTTATAGTGAAGACATTGATGAAGATAATATCAAGAATGAGAATATTGCCAAGAAAGCTAACGAAAGAGAAAAGAAGGCTACTTCAATTGAAAGAGCTATAGTGGATCTTAAGATGTGTGAGTATATGTCTGATAAGATTAAACAAACTTTCATGGCTACTATCTGTTCAATCACTAACTATGGTTTTTATGTAAGACTTGAGAATGGTGTAGAAGGATTAGTACATATAAAAAATCTAGATGGATACTTCTATCTAGATCATAATAATAATTTAAGTGATGATTTTGGTACTACCTATAAGATTTCTCAAAGAGTTAAGGTAAAGCTAATCGCAGTTGACTTAAATAATCGCAATATCGATTTTGTGGTCGTTAATACTCGTCCAAAAAGGTGATCTTCTTGTCACCTTTTTTGTATGCAATGACAGTGTCTAGATTAACATTTTCAACACTCTTGAAGATGTTCTTTTCAATATACGGATTAGTCTTCTTAAGTTCCTTGATTAGATTTTTAATTTCCATTCGCTTAGAAACACTAGTTCCATCTTCCCTACAACTAGAACAAGTATCGGTAAAGTGACAGGCACATTGGATAAAGTGTAGGCCATTATAGTCTCGCCAATTTTTAATATCAGCTTCTCTTATTAGATATAGAGGTCTAATTAGTTCCATACCTTCAAAGTTATCACTCTTAAGTTTAGGCATCATGGTTTGAATTTGACCACCATACATCATACCCATTAGTATTGTTTCAATGACATCATCATAGTGGTGACCTAGGGCAATCTTGTTGCAACCTAATTCTTTAGCCTTGTTGTAAAGGTGTCCTCTTCTCATTCTGGCACATAGGTAACATGGTGTTTTAGCTTGACTATAAACGATGTCAAAGATTCTTGTTTCAAAGATTTCAACCGGTACATTTAAGTTACGAGCATTTTCTTCAATTAATAATCTATTTAGTTCACTATAGCCTGGGTCCATGATTAAAAAGACAACCTCGAAGTTTACTCTTGAGAATCTTTTTAATGCCTGGAATAGTTTTGCCATCAACATCGAATCCTTACCACCAGATATGCATACCGCAATCTTGTCTCCTTCTTGGATTAGCTGGTATGTATCGATAGCTTTCAAGAATGGTGATAATAATTGTTTACGATAGGTTGTGGTGATTGAGTGTTCACATTTTTCATTTAAATCTTTATCAGCTCTTCCTAAGCATGATTTTAAATAAGCGCTGTATCCACCTTTTAGGCTTATACAGTCGTAGCCCTTATCACGTAATATTCGAGCCACATCCAAAGATTCGAGCCCCTTCATACAATACAAAACATATGACTTATCCTTGTCTAGTTCTTCATCTAAGATATTAGGTTTACTAATAGAATTAGGCATAGCACCATAATCATGGCTTACTGCATCTCTTATGTCTACTAGAACATAAGTTGATGGATGTAAATCAGCAAGTTCTTTTATATCAATTTCGTCTATATATTTATCTTTAAGCATATAAATATTCTATAATATTTGCATGACAGAAAAGAAAGTTTTGATTAAAGAAGAAATATTTGAAGAACCAATAACTACGCTTAAGGATATTTATGATAAGTACAATAAGGAAGTAATGACAGCTGATGCTTATAGGTATATTGAGGCGTATAGTTTAAAGAAGACAAAGATTGCTGCTGCAGTAGCTTGTTTTATATCATCTGTAATCTTTCCGATACTTGGTTCTATGATTGATATTGATTTATTGGAGAACTTATCAGTCATATTAATGTTTGTGATGATTGCGGTTGGTGTCTTGCTGATTAAGAATGCTAATGAGGTGTTTAAAGATTCAATTGATGAAGTACCTTCTTTAACTAGCACAACCCATGATTATTTAAGTGATGAATTGTATCCAATTAAAAAAGAGGCATCTAAATTAAGAACGATTGGTGTTGGTCTATGTTCTTTCTCATTTGTGCCTATTATGATTCTTGAACCTTTATATCTAGATGAACTAGGTGTTGCCCTATTCTTTCTAATGATTGCGATTGGTGTCTTTCTGATTATGTATTCAGGTCATAAGACTAGTGCTTATAACAAGTTACTTAAATAGTAACTTTTTATTTGTTTAAGGGCATTATCTTTGTCTACTTCAGCCATTCTTAATTTAGTGGCATAAGCAATCAACTTACTGAACTTGGCATTAGGTTCATATCCTAATTCAATTAAATCGTCGCCACTAACATATGGTTTCTTCATCATTTCTAGATAATGATTATATCTTTCCATAAGAAATTCTTTATTGTCTTCATGTCCTCTATCACAATATGAAAAGTTGATTAAATCTATTTCATTGTAGGCATCATAGAACATCTTATTAGTCTTTTTAATGGCTGATTTATCAGCTACATACTTATTAGGCGCCATATGTAGAGGTACCATGTTCTTTAGGTATTTGATGATGTCTTTCTTGTTGGTGATTCTTTTAATGAAGGTTTCTATTATTGGTAGTCCTTCTGTCTCATGGCCATAGGCATGGATACGGAGATTCGAGCCCGTCAGATTCGGGCCTGTAGTACAAGTTATCTTCCCAAAATCATGTGTTAAACATAACAACATGAATTCAAAAGAAGGGTTATACTTAACTCCCCTATCAATTACCTGCATAGTATGGATATAGACATTACCCTCAGGATGGTAGATAGGATCTTGTGGAATGTTTTCTAGTTCTTTTATTTCTTTAAACCAATAATCTAATTGATTCATTTCTTTTAAAACATCAAAAAAGATTGAAGGCTTCTTTCCTTTTAATAAAGCTTTTCTTAACTCTTCTTCTACTCTTTCTCTTGATAGTGTTGTTAAGTCCATTGATTTACATAAACTTATTGTTTCATTTGCCACAGTAAACTCGAATCTTGATGCGAACTGAGCAATACGCAAGACCCTTAATGGATCTTCAACAAAACTTTCATCATCAACATGTCTAATTATCTTATTCTTTAAGTCATCTAGACCATGATAATAGTCTAGTATTTCGTCAGTTAAGACATCTTGCATAAGAGCATTGATTGTAATGTCTCTTCTTTTAGCAGCTTCCTTATAACCAATAAAAGGATCTACATCAATCCTAAAGTCAGTATGTTTATTGCCAATACACTTTTCACTTCTTGGTAAGGCAATATCGATGTTGTGCCCTTTTAAAGAATAGATACCAAAGCTATTGCCATAAGTTAGAGGTTTTTCGATTCTTTCTAATATTGAATATAGTTTATCTGCATCAATACCATGTACTTCTATATCTACATCCTTGTTGTCTATTCCTAATAATTTATCTCTTACATAGCCACCAACATAGAAGGTTCTTCCTCCTTCTTGTTTAACTTTTTCAGCGATTACTTTTTCTATCTTTTCCATTCTTAAATTATAGCATTTTTGAAAACTACCATTTTTTGGCCCTATTTTTTATTGAAAACTACCTATTTTTAAGCTTATATCTTATTGAAAACTCCCAAGTATGTAAATTAGCAGGCTTAGCCTGCTAATTTACTTCATAACTTTTCAACAACAACTTACAATCTTTTTACTGAAGATATTATGTATATTTTCATTTAAGTGATTGTTTATTGTGTATTTATATATCATTCAAATTTAATGTTTGCTAAATTTCTTGCTTTTTCTAATAAGCCAACAACTTCAATTGAATGATTCAGTCTATTTGTCATAAGTTTGTAATTCTTATCCTCTAAAATATTACAAAACTCCGTTAATTCATAATATAGTCTTTCATCAAACGGTTTACTGTTTAATGTATATTTTTTTGTATTTCCTAGATTGTCTCCGTATTCAAATTCAACGAAATAGTTAGCGGCTGATTCAGAATGTATGTATCCTTCATCTCCCTGTATGTTAATAGATAACGGGGCCTTGCAATCTTTAGCTGCTATACATACGCATTGCATTCCCTCATATTCTAACATCAATACTCCAGATGTATCTATTCCTTTTTCAATATTTGCATAATACATTATGTCTTTTGGAATTCCAAATAATCCAGTAACAAAATGAATATTATATACATTAAGATCCATTAAAGCTCCACCAGCTTTTTTAGGGTCAAACACAGGAAGAATAACTCCGTTTTTAAATTGTTCGTATCTTCTTGAATATTGTGAATAATTAATTTGAACTATTTTTATTTTACCTAGTTTGTTTATTAGTTCTTTTACTTTTAAATAATTTGGATAATATAAATTTGATATAGCCTCAAACAAAAACAATCCATGTTTTATTGCAGTTTCTTTTAATTGAATCGCTTCATTCTCTTTAACTACAAAAGGTTTTTCACAGATAACATTTTTACCTTTTTCAAGTGCTTTTAAGCTAAAAGAATAATGTAAAATATTCGGTACAGCTACATAGATCGTATCTATTTCATCATCATTTAGCATTTCATCATAATTAAAATATATTTTAGGAATTTTGAAAGACTTAGATAAATTTTCCATTTTTGTTTTATCGTTTAAAACACCACAAATTCCTTTAATTTCAATTTCTTTAATATAACTAGATGCAAGTAAAAAATCAGGGACGATAGTTCCGGCTCCTATAATTCCAATTTTCATTTTTTCTCCTTTAAGTGTGAAAAGAGTACACACAGTTTAAATAAGTTTAATTATTCTCAAAATTATTAATAAGTAAATTCTGAAATTCTTCCAAATTTTCACAAGTAACAATTTTTGATAATTTTTCATCGTTTTTTAAAAGCTTAATTAATAAAGTATACAATGGCTTAAAGTTTAAATAGTCTTCATTGCATAGTGCAATTAATATTACAACTCTAATTTTTTGATCATCCCAAGTTAGAGGCTTATCGTTTATTAAAACACAGATACAGGTTTCATTAGCTATATTATCTAGCGCATGAGGGATTGCGAATTTATTAAAGAAACACGTTGAAGAATATCTTTCTCTTTCAATTACTGCATTTATAAACTCCTCTGGAGCAAATCCCTTTTCGACTATTTTTTTTGCAAGGAAATTTATCACATCATATTTGTTGTTAAAATTAATGTTTTTAAAAAATAAATCTGAATGTAAATATTCACTTGCCTTTTTATAGATTTCTTCCTTTTCTTTTATAGATTCAATAATATTTATTTTTTTATTGATATTTTGAATATCTTCATTTGTTAAAAAGGGAGATACCACAACTATGTTGTTGTTTTGGAAACTGCTATAAATAGAGATTATTAAATCATACTTATTTAAATTTTCAATTTCTGTAAAATCTGAAGTCACTTCACTTATTTCTATTTTTTGTCCAAAGTGTTTTTCTAAAATTGTTAAAAAAGAATTTCTTAGTCCAAGATATTCAGGGCAGATACACACCACATTTAATTTATTCGGGATATTATCATTAATTAATGATCCTAAGTAGATAGATATTAAACCAATTTCATCTTCATTAACTTTGACATTAAACTCTTTTTCTATCAAATACGAATAATAAACCGCAACATCATAAACCAATGGGTATGATTGTTTTATCCCACTGGTTAAATCGTTTTTAAAAAAATATGATGTTTTTAGTCTATTTAACATTCCTTTAATATGATGTGTGAAAGCATCTATCATAGTTGTATAGTCTATTTTTAGAAAATATCTATCAAGCGTTTCAACTAGTGTTTTTTCAATGATATTTTTAAAGTCATCATCATTTTTACAATTCTGTTCTTCTTTTTTTTCTACAAAAGCCATATCATCAATTAGTTTAGATAAATAAACTCGATCATATGAATGAAAAGTAAATCTATATTTTTCTTCTAGACTTGTCAATAAATAATCTGCAAAATCACTAATGTTTACAGTTTCGATATATTCTGGTAATTCGTTTAATTTGTGATTTGCTTTTCCTCTTTGTATACATATAGATAAATATACAGTCAAATTGTTTCTATAAATATCATTCAATTCAATTTTAAATTTTGTAGTAGCATCGGCTATCGTTTCTTTAATTATTTTATAGTCTTTGTTCGAATAAATGGAAGATGTTCCTTGAGATAGAAAAGAATTAGCCTCTTGATATAACATGTCTGCTAAAATTTTTCTCTTATTCCACTCTTGTCCAGTTATCGAAAATGTATTTTTATTAGAAACTAAGGTTAAGTTATAATTTTTTAAATATTCTTTTGATATTGCCAATTCTTTCCTAATATAAGACTCACTATACGAACATTTTTCAACCATTTCATACATTGTGCATTTTTCATTATTTAATAACATGAGAATAATTTTTTCAAATAATTCTTTATTATCGTTCAAAAATACATTTGATAGTAGTTCCTTATTTTGAATACTACTTCTAATAAAATATCCATCCTTTGACGATTCTATAAGTTTTGTATTCAAGATACTATTTATACTTTTTATATCGAGGCGCAGAGTTCGGTCTGAGATATTTAACAGGTTGCACAAAACAGAAGAATTAATCTCTAAATTATTTTCTTCTAAAGTTTTTACTATTACATATTGTCTGTGAGATAAATATACCATTCTACACCTCGATAATTTAATTATTAATAATATCCTTTTTCTTTCATTTCGAAGTATTCATCCCATTCGGCTAATAGCTTATCGCAGCTACTTGATCCAATAATTTCTACTCCCGCTTCAAGGAAATCAATAATATTAGCTAAAGAAAATTGGCCACTGACCCCTTTTAATCTTAAATTAGGATAATTCTTCTTCACTAGTTTAACTTTTCTTACAGAAGTTCCATCCCCTTCTCTCCAACCAGTGCCCATTTTCAATACATCAACTTTGCATTTATCACAAATTTTTGCAACTTGAAGAATTTCAGCATCTGTTAAATAACCAAATTCAACAATTAGTTTAATTTCTATGTTTGGATTTTTGTTTTTGGCAAAATCCATTATTTTTTCAACTTCTTTTTCAATCTTTTCCCAGCGATGATTTTTAATATCATTCATGCTTAAACAACCATCACATGTATCGGCTCCCAGATCCATTACCCTTTCCAATTGCTTAATTTTATCTTCTGTGGGATAATTTCCGTTGGGGTAGCTAAACGGTCCAAGGACTTTGATGCCTGTTCCTTTTAAGCGTTTTTTTGCTTCTGGAATAAATTCAACAGGTCCAATATATGAGCGATAATTATATTTAATCGCCTCTTGAATTCCACGCTCAAGGTCTTCATCAAGCCAATATAACAATGTTTGGTGTCCCCATGTACCTTCAAAATATTTACCAAAACTTTCTTTTGTTAATTTTTTTATATCAAACATTTTAACTCCTTTTTAATTAAGACTAACCATTAATTTCTAATTCTTCTTTTTGTTCTTGGATTAGTTGTTTTTCCCATATAGAGAAGAATGGCTTAAAAGCTATGATTGCAAACGCTAAATTAATCAATGATACGATAATATACTTCCAATCTCCAGAAGCCATCCAACCAATAATAAATGGTGGGGTTGCCCAAGGTAATTCTACAAAACATTTAGCTAATAAGCCCATGTCTACCAATAAGTAATTAAC
>CAKUQM010000004.1 GCA_934675465.1 uncultured Erysipelotrichaceae bacterium
AAAAGTAAAATAAATCACCTATTGTGATAAATATAAATTCATTCACAATAGGTGACATTTTCGCTAAACCTTAACAGGGTCGTCGCATTCTAAAACCCAACCCATGTTCATCAAATCAGAAACAATTGTTGAGTTGCTCAATTTTGAAAACTCTTCTGTTTTGTAATCATACATCGAATTGTAAGTAGCTGTATACATGAATCCATAGTCAAGAGACTTATTTTGATTAAGTATTTCTGGAGGAAGATTGTTTTTATAAGAATGATAATATCGATATTCATCATTATCTAAAGCTTTATAGTAAGCGACCACGTCGGCTTTAATTGCCTCATCCGCATTAAAACTTCCCCCAATTACTATATCAATATAAAAATTTAAAAACAAAAAGCATATTAATTCTAGTACAGAGAGTGTCAATGCTAAATTCTTTTTGAAATTGAAAGTTAAAAACAAGATAATATTCAAAATTATGCATACAAATAATATTTTTAGATGCGTTTGAACGTTCCAATAATCAATCCAATTTCTTTTATGCATTAGGTATAATTGGACAAATAGTCCTATCATATAGGCTATAAATATAATTGTTGATTTTTTTGTATTGATGCTTTCCAGTCCTAAAGAAGCAAGTACCAGTATATATAGTTGAGGAAGAAATAACCATCTTAATGATGGTTCTGAGAAACCATGCATGAGTGATGAAAGAGGCTTAATGTATGCCATTATCACAAAGATAATTAAAAGGAATAATTCACATCTATTTTCCTTTCTAGAAACATAATCAACACAAGCCAATAATGGAATTGTGGTTATAAACAAAGAGTAAAAATTATCATGACCACCATTAGTTGTTTTGAAAATGGTATCTAGCATCCAAGGCATATAAGATGTTAAAGAAGCATATAATCCCGCATAAGTGTTCCTTTGCCAAAACAAACCACTTGTATCATTTGATCCTATTCTTGAATTGGTCAGAATATACATAATCGAAGGAAGTGTAATAACAGCACTGATTATGAAACCAATGATTAAACATATTAATAATTTAAAAAAATCTTTGAGTATTTTGTTCAATGTTTTTTTATTCTTAATCTCAAGCATAACTGAAAACATGAATAAAAATATTAGAGTCGGAAACATTAGATAAGAACTTTGTAAAAATAATATTGTTGTTCCAATAATAAACCACGTTACCCTATTATTTTTAAAATAGTCAAATAATCCGATAAATAATAACGGTAAAAAGGCATAAAAACGATGAAACATATAGTTACCAACAAATTGAAACACTTGCCCACTAAAGGCATACATAAGTGAAATGTAAACTAATGTAGAACTTTTATTTATTCCAATCTTCTTAAGCAAAATGTAAAAAAGAGTTGCTGAAATATAAACGCACAGCATTGTTTCAAATGATAGACCCAATTCAATGTTGTTTCTAAACAAAAGTAATAACGGCAGAAAAACATCTCCTGTGCAATAATAGCCCATAGCACTATAAAAATCAGTACCAAGATACATATTCCAGGAGTACATTGGTAAACCGTTGCCTTTTAAAAATTCAATTATTAATCTTATCCATTCTTTATAAAAGACGTTGTATTGGAACCACTGATCATTGCTCAATATAAATGGTTTTTTTAATATAAAAATTAAGAAAAAACTAAGGAGCAATAGAATAACGCTTATATATATATATATACTAATGGTTTGTTTCTTTTATAAAAGCATTCTAATCTATTAAACACAATCTATACCTTCTTTCTATCTGAATATCTCTTTTCTTCAACAACTTTTCTTAAATGCTTACCATACTCCGACTTACCATAGTTATCTGCAAAATTTAATAATTGTTCCTTGCTAATCCAACCATTCTTATAAGCAATTTCTTCAATCACACTTATACCAACTCCCTGTAAGTTTTGGATTGTTCTTACAAAATTGCATGCTTCGGCTAAAGAATCCATAGTACCAGTATCTAACCATGTATAACCTCTACCAAAGATTTCAACGTTTAATTTATCATTATCTAAATACATTTGATTCAATGTAGTTATTTCTAATTCACCCCTTTTAGATGGTTTTACTTCCTTAGCCATTTTACTAACACCCTTAGGATAGAAATACAAACCAGTTACTGCATAATTAGATTTAGGATTGCTTGGTTTTTCTTCAATAGATAATGCTTTACCATTTTCATCAAACTCAACTACGCCAAATCTTTCGGGATCATTAACATAATAGCCAAAGACAGTAGCTAGACCATTGTCAGCCTTCCCTCTTGCACTAACTAATAAGTTAGAGAATCCATTACCATAGAAGATATTATCCCCAAGAACCATAGCACAACTATCATCACCAATGAATTCTTCACCAATCAAAAACGCTTGAGCTAAACCATCAGGTCTTTCTTGAACAGCATACTTCAAATTTAAACCTAAATCTTCTCCATCGCCCAATAAAGCTTCAAAACGAGGGGTATCAATAGGTGTAGATATAATCAAGATATCCCTAATACCAGCCAACATTAAAGTACTTAATGGATAGTAAATCATAGGCTTATCATAAATTGGCAACAATTGTTTACTAGTAACCTTAGTTAGTGGATAAAGCCTAGTTCCACTTCCTCCTGCAAGAATAATTCCCTTCATTTCCTATTCTCCTTCGTAGTAAAAAATTATCTTATCCGCACTTTGTGGCAACTTGTAATAATCTTTAAAAGTTTCAAAATGATAAGTATCACCTATTTCAATATCAGCTCCATGCACTGTATATATAGGAAATCTAGGAATCCAAGCCTCTTCAACATCTGGATGTTCTTGATAATACTTAATAATCTCTAAACGTTCGTTTTGTTTAATACCAACTAAACAATACTTATGAATATATTCTCTTGTTCTATCACCAATAATTAGTACTAATAGAATTATGAAAATCGTAATAATATGATGTTTATTGATACGCACAAATTCTAATACAAGTGCAGAAACAACAATCAAATAATAAACAGTATAAATAGCGCTTCTAGAACCATAGATTGGTGAATATAACATTACTAATGCGTTACACCCTGCAAACATCAACATAAATATTGCTTTATTCTTACGATAATCATTATCCAAATATGTAAACAACACATAGAAAGCATTAATAATGTATATTGGCCAAAAGATAAATGAATAGATTAAATTAGGATTAACCAACACATCTGTAAAGATAAAAGAGAATACTGTTATAATACCAACACTCAATATTAATAAAGGCAACACTTTATTTAACTTATTCTTCTTCTTTGAAAAACAAATTAATAGAATTAAACAAATAGAGAATAAAGTAATCACATAATTATTTTGAATAAAAGTCATATTCAAGAAATTAGGATAACCATTAGACAACTTTTCAAACAAAGTCATCTTAGCCCAAGTAGCATGCTCACCATTTAATCGGCTTGCACTGCCTGGAGACATTCTCATAATCACAAAACTTAAAATACTAAATACTAAATTAGGGATTAAAAACTTAAGTGCTTTTCTCTTATTAAAGAATGCATAACCCAACACAAAGACAATTCCAACTATCATAGTAGCTGCAATGTTCTCCATCATTAAACCAATGATAAATAAGAATAAATTATCTAATATGGCAAAAGTAATTAACTTCCAATCATATATTTCATTCTTTAATAGATTATCAACTATTACAAAATATAATAACGATAAAAATAAAGGTATTATATAAGTGGTTCCCATAATCCAAGAATAAGTTTCCATTCTTAAATTATCATCAACACTTAACATAATAGCTAAAATTAACAAACTACATAGAATTGGTTTATTTTGAACATAAGCTAATTTATAGATACAAATAAAGATACCCATAAACAACAACGGATTAACGATATTCCATATCCATTTATGACTTGGTACTATCATTCCCCATAGCTCGCTAAAGAAACGTCCTGACCAAGAATTATAGAATTCTAAAGCAGTTTTAATTGGTGTCCCCGCAGATCCATTCAACGCATAACCCCAATCATCGCCAGCTAGAGGTGTCTTGTAGGTAATATAAGCGAAAAGCATCAATACGAATATTGATGCTAATATATAGAAATTTTTCTTTTTAAATAAATTACTCATCTAATCAATTATAATTAACTTTCAAACCAATTTTCAACATCTTCAACTCCAAGCACTATATAATCATCATCAACATATAGGACTTCGGACTTCTCGTACGCAAAAGGATTGTAATTATATTCATCACATGTGGATGGGCTTACTATTATAGCAGCCTTACCTTTAGGAATATCCTCGACATGAGATTTATGTTGCAACCATTGACTACCCTCTTTATTTATAATATTATCAATAACCCATGATTCTACACATCCGTTTGATAGTTCTGTAATAACATTGCCGCCTTCCCAGAATTCACCAATACATTTTGTATCCCCTTTTTCTTTTAATAATTCAGATACATATATTTGATTTTCATGATTTCGTTGAGGATACTTTATAAATAATAAACATGTATTAATACTGCTAATGACTATGCAAATAAATAATAGAGTAAATATCAATTTCTTATAATGATTTTTATCAAAACTATCTAAACCAACCTGAAAGCCAGCAATCATTAATCCTGTTGACGGCAAAAAATAACTTGAATTTTCATAGTGAAAAAATGAAAACATCATAAGTGGAATAGCTATAGACGTTAAGCTAGTCATCACAATAATTTGTTTCTTTAATTCCGTTGTTTTTAACATCTTAATTTCTTTAAAAATTAAGTAAACAACAACAAACAAAAGAATAATACCAGTCAAACTCATTAATCCATTCAAAGAGAACAATGCTACTTTTGCTTCTTTAAGAAAACTAGTCGGATAACCCCACATCATTAGAAAATCACTAATAATTGTATTGATTTTATTTATTGAGAACTCCTCCCAATATTGTAAGTTTTGATTCGCATAGCTATAAATTCTACTTAAATACAAAGAATTCGCTGCATATCCTATAGATGAGATTGCACAAGATAAAAACGAAACATAGAATAATCTCTTGATGTTGATGGGAATCTCGCCACCTCCATAGGTATATAAATAAATCAATAATAAGCTTGACAACAGTAGAGGAATTAAAAGATTTAACAGCCCTCTAACACTTTGAAGCCCAATCAAAAACGAAAGAAACACGATAAATAACAACGTAATCTTTTTCTTGTTTTCGATACTATATTTAAATATCAAGCCTGCACAAAAATTGTATAGGATTATCCAAATTAGATAGAAACCATCAAATATACCGTGCCACATGTACCAAAAGCCAAACGGCATCATTGTTATCATCCCAAACCATATGCTTCTTTTGCTTTTAAGTATTGAAACTAAATAAATATAAGATAGGCCTGTAAACAGAATCAAGATAGATTGGCTAAGTATTCTAACCAACCTCCAATTGTTTGGAAACAATAATAAGAATATTCTAAATAATTGAGCATTTCCAAATATTCTTAATTCAGTTGAATAATACCAATTTTTGCTAAGTAGAACACCTTCGGTGTTAAGTTGTTTTGCTAGGACCATTTCAGAAGCCATATCCGAATCTAAATATGCCTCCCCATATTTGTAGTCAAACATAACAACCACAAGCCAAATTAATATGAACAATATTTTTTCTTTGTGCTTTTTTACAAAATTCATATTAATCCCTCTTATATAAATCTCTTGTATACACTTTATCTGCCACATCATCTAAACAAGAATCATATCTATTCGCAATAATCGCGTTAGATTGTTTCTTAAACTTTTTTAAATTATTAACTACCTTAGATCCAAAGAAAGTTTCTCCATCCTCTAAAGTTGGTTCATAGATAATAACAGTAGCACCCTTAGCTTTAATTCTTTTCATAACACCTTGAATAGAAGATTGTCTAAAGTTATCAGAATTAGATTTCATAGTTAAACGATAGACACCAACAACTACATCGTGTTCCTTATCAGCACTATATTCTTCACTATTACCATAAGCGCCAGCCTTATCTAATACTCTATCCGCAATAAAATCTTTTCTTGTTCTATTTGATTCAACAATAGCTTCAATTAGATTTTCAGGAACATCCTTAAAGTTAGCCAACAATTGTTTAGTATCCTTAGGTAAACAATAGCCACCATAACCAAATGATGGATTATTATAATGAGAACCAATTCTAGGATCTAAACATACACCATCGATAATTTCCTTAGTATTTAAACCCTTAGTTTCTGCATAAGTATCTAATTCATTAAAGTAAGATACTCTTAATGCTAGATAAGTATTAGAGAATAATTTAACTGCTTCAGCTTCCGTAAATCCCATAAATAAAGTATCAATATCTTTCTTCAAAGCCCCATCTTTTAATAAATAAGAGAACTTAACTGCAGCATCCTTAGTCTTTTCATCACAACCTACAATGATTCTACTTGGATATAAGTTATCATATAAAGCCTTTGATTCTCTTAAGAATTCAGGAGAGAACATAATATAATCATTGTTCTTTTCTTTTCTAATACGCTCTGCGTAACCTACAGGAACTGTTGACTTAATAACGATATAAGCATCTGGATTATATTCCATTACTAAATCAATTACCTTCTCTACTGCACTAGTATCAAAATAATTTTGTTTAGGATCATAATTTGTAGGAGCTGCAACAATCACAAATTCTGCATCGCTATATGCTTCCTTAGCATCTAATGTGGCCTTTAAATTTAATTCTTTAGTAGCTAAATATTCTTCAATATAATCATCCTGAATTGGAGACTTCTTATTGTTGATCATATCAACCTTCTCAGGAATAATATCAACTGCAGTTACTTTATTATGTTGAGCTAATAAAACAGCCAGTGATAAACCAACATAACCAGCACCAGCTACTGCTATCTTACAAGGCTCTTTTACCAATCTTTCTTTTTCAATAACTTCTTTTTCAAACAAGTCATCAAAATCAAAGTTTAAAACTTCACCCAACTTTTCTAATTGTTCAATAGTAGGCAAATAATTGCCATTTTCAATACGAGACAACATAGCTCTATTGATCTCACTTAATTCACTTAATCTATTTTGTGTAATATTTAATTCACTTCTTTTTTCCTTAACAATCTTAGCCAATAATTCCTTAGATATCTTTTTCATGCCATTCACCTCATACTAATGATATTTTAGATAACATATTTATGCAAGTGATTTGTAATATATATTTATAAATGTTGTTTTAAGCGACACATATAAATAAAATAAAGATAGACATCAGTCTACCCTTAATCCTTATAAAATTCCTTAATCATTTCACAAACATACTCAATGTTTTCTTTGCCTAGTTTGTAATACATAGGAAGTCTCAATAATCTTTCAAATTCTTTTGTTGTATATTTGTCTTCGCCAGATAATCTACCAACTTTTAAACCTTCTGGTGCACTATGTAGTGGAACGTAATGGAAAGCACTGCCTACACCCTTTTCTCTTAAGAAAGATTGTAAGGCACTTCTTTCTTCTAAATTCTTAGTCTTAATATAGAACATATGACCATTATGGACAACACCTTCAGGAACAAATGGTAAATCAATCTTACCAGCTTCCTTAAGCGGAGTTAACAATTCGTAGTAGTAATTAAAGCTATCAATTCTATCTTGTCTCATTTCGTCCATAATCAATAATTGTGGATATAAATAAGCAGCCAAAATATCACTAGGCAAATAACTAGAACCCTTATCAACCCAAGTATACTTATCTACTTGACCATTAAAGAATTGAGTTCTATTAGTTCCCTTTTCCCTAATGATGTCACATCTATCTAACAATGCGGGGTTATTAATAGAAACAGCACCACCTTCACCCATAGAATAATTCTTAGTCTCGTGGAAAGAATAACAACCAACATCACCAAAAGTACCTAAATACTTTCCGTGATATGTCGCATTAACTACTTGAGCAGCGTCTTCTAATAAGTACAAATTATGTCTTTTTGCGATATCACAAATCTTTTCCATATCACAACCCACACCAGCATAATGAACAACCATGATAGCCTTTGTCTTATCAGTAATAGCAGCTTCAATTAAATTAGCATCGATATTCATGGTCTTTGGATCAATGTCCACAAATACTGGAACACCACCAAAAATTACAATCGCATTGGCTGTGCTTGAGAAAGTATAAGATGGAACAATCACTTCATCTCCAGGACCAATATCAACTAACATACAAGCCATTTCTAGTGCACTTGTACCAGAAGTTGTTAAATGAACCTTTAAAGAACCAAACTTCTTGGCTAAGATTTCTTCATCTAACTTTGTATATTTATTATCACCAGCAATCTCGCCTGATTGCATTACTTCTAAAACATATTTGTCAGTACCTTCAATATAAGGTGGAACATTAAACTTAATCATAGTAACCTCTTTTCCTTTTGTGTATTATACACCTAACATATAATAAAGAATAACGTAGTGGACGAAGGAATAAGCATCCCAAGACACCTTCAAATCGCCACTTTCTTTATCCAATTTATAATACTGTTCATTAAAGATATAATCTTCAATTCCTATTCTTTTCCAGTATTCATAAACATAATCATCATAGCCGATAATGAACAAACCATCATCCTTATTTAATGCGTCAACAAGCTTTAAATAGGCTTCTTCACCGCCATCTAAGAAACCTAGGTGATCAAATTTCAACCTAAAACCATTAAGATTTTCTCTATTAAATTCAACCCCTTCATTGAATTGTTCAACAACCGCAATAGTTAATTTATCCTTATCCACAACACCCGTTTTTACTTCCAAATGTTTCAATGTATTCGGCTCCACAAACAAACATAAAAGACCTAAAATAATCATATTCTGATAGATATAATTATTAAATTTATCTATTACCAACATCAATGTCAATGTGGTTCCAAAATACAAATAAGAAGCCATATAACGATCAAACGATGCAAGGTATGGAGCCTCATCCACTGTGAAAGCTAAAGTATATAAGATCATCATTGCTATTGAATAACCAATAGCTCCAATTAAATATGTGCCAGCTAAGAAATAGCCACCTTTCTTAAATCTAAGTGCAATAAAAATAATTATCATCATTAGACCAACATATTCAAAATAGCTCATTCTAAATGGATGTAACACAAGTGGTCTATGTAACAAATTACTACAATAATTTCTAAAAGCAGTATACTTCCACTCTAAACCTTCAGGTGCATTGCCTTTAATTATGTTGATGCAATCTTTAATGCTTAATTCGCCTATCTTAAATTGAGCATCGATTTGATATAACTTAACAACATAACTCCATGAAATATAAAGCAAAACAGGAATAACAACTAAGAAAAAAATTCCCTTCAGCATCATCTTTAAATCCAATTGCTTGTCAATAAAAGCAACTTTAAAGAACGCATAAATTAAGATAATCAAATAGAATACTAATCCCATTTGTTTCATTAGAATAAAAGTTACACAGATTAGAGTTAAATAAGTGAATCTAAATAAACCCCAACCTTCTTCCTTATAAGTTAAATAAATACCGTATGTACAGAATAAAGCTAAACACCAGTCAACATAAATTGAATTATAAACAAAAGCATAATCACTAGCTGTCTCTGTTTTATCCAAAGTTAAACCAACCAAGACAATTGATATAAAGATTAATAAAGACTTTAACCAATCCTTTTTCTTTAAGTTACTAAACACTGGAAGTAACATCGAAAACATAAAAGTTTCTAAAGCGATATACGCAAAAGGTTCATGAAACTTAAAACCATTAAAGCCTTGGAATAATACTTCTAATAAAGTGAAGAAAGGTGGATAATCCTTATGCATAATAAGTCTAGAGGCATCTTGGGTATAGAAACCATCAAGTCTTAATGTCTCTTTCAACATAGGACCCCAATGAGTAAACTCATCACAATTACCAAAGCCTGTATATTTATATAGGAAGAAAGAGTAGATGCTAAAAATTATGAAATATAATAATCCATAAGTAAAATAATTATTCTTTAATTCTAATAGTTTATCATTTTTCTTCTTAACAAATAAATAAATCAACAAAACATAAAACAACAACACAAAAAGCCATGACAAATAATAGCCATAGCTAATATGATTTATATAACCAAATGGATATAACATCAATGTCCCAAGAATCATTGAAAGAGTTAAAACAATTTCAAATTTTCTATTAAAGACAAGCGTTAATAATCCACTAATTGATAGTAACCAAAATAAAGATAAAATATAATACATTAATCTTCCTTATATTTAGATATCACATCATTCATATGACACTCAAACAAATATCTCTTTTGATTCTTAATCGCATCCAAGATAATACCAACACTTAATAGTAAGAATGAATTAATCATTAAAGCTGCAGCCAATACTGCACTAGGTACTTTTGTAATATAAGCTGTCTTAATAAATTCATCAATAACAGGAATACCAACAACAAGTCCTAAGATAAAGATAATCAACGATAAGCAACCAAAGAATAAGAATGGTCTATTATCTTTAAATAGATTAAAAAGAGTTAATAATACTTTATAACCATCAGAGAAAGTATTTAGTTTAGATTCAGACCCTTCTGGTCTATCTCTATATGTAATAGGTACATTAACCACTTGCATATTATTAGTTAGCGCGAAAATAGTCATTTCTGTTTCAATTTGGAAACCATCTGACATAACTGGCATGCACTTAACAAACTTCTTAGAGAATGATCTATAGCCTGTCATAATATCATTCAAATCAGACTTAAATAAGAAGTTAATTAAACCCTTAACTAAACTATTACCAAAGTTATGGAAAGGTCTCTTATTCTCTGTATAGTAAGTAGAAGATAAGCGATCGCCAATTACCATATCAGCCTTGCCTTCAAGCACTGGAGTAATTAAACTCTCTACTTCTTCGGCAGGATAAGTATCATCACCATCAACCATAATATAAACATCGGCTTCAATATCTCTAAACATTGAACGAACTACTGCACCCTTTCCTTGTCTATATTCATCTTTCACAATAGCGCCAGCCTTAAGAGCTAATTCCTTGGTTCTATCCTTTGAATTATTGTTATATACATAGATATCTGCATTAGGTAATACATGCTTAAAATCGCTAACAGTCTTTTCAACGGTTAACTCTTCGTTATAACAAGGTATTAATACAGCTACTTTTTTATCTTTCATATTCAATTCCCACCTGTTTATCTATTATATCTTACTTTATTCTTTCTTTTTAAAACACCATAAGCCACAACACCAATAATACTTAATATAGATATAACCAACGTTGCCTTTTGAACAACTGTTCCCTCATATAAAACCTTATATGTATGTTCTCCAATTTCAGCTTCAATCAATACTTCTCTAGTTAAGGGACTATAAGTTATATTTTTATGCACCCAAGCACCATCAATGAATTCATAAGCTCTATAACCCTTATAATAAGAAAGGGGCAATAATAATTCTAAATCTTCTTGATTATCGCAAGTAAATTCTAGTTTTGAATACGCTCTATCATATTCTTTTATATAGTCTATAAATTCTTCATTTTCATCAATATACTTAATCGATAATGAATCATTATTGTAGTTTTTGTATTCTGTATAAGGAAGATACTCGGCACCACCTAGTTCATCATGATTATAATCAAGATTATATTTATGATTAGTAATTGAATTAATCTCATTAATTGTTGCGTTATTATTAAGATAATATTCACCATCATTAATCATTTTAATATTAGTGATGACAACATTTGATAATAAAAATATTGAAGATATCATTATCAATATATTTCTATATTTAAAATCCTTTAACACATAGATTGAAACTATTATAGTTAGAGGAAATATAACGATATACAATCTAAAATAGAATTGCATAACATTCAATAATTCACCAGGTAGTATTCCTAATATTATTAGATAACACATTAGAGTATAAACAACAATTATAGTAATATATCTATTCTTCTTAACAAAGATATATCCAAGACTAAATAGTATAAATAAAGCACCGATAGAAGGTATAAATTTATATGATAGACTATTAAAAACATCACCGACACTTTGTATTGTGCTACTTATATTGTTATATTGGCTGTTAACACTTAACCAAAATGTTTGACTATGCATCTGTTCTAACATTGGCAATAAGTACCAAGCACACAATAATAAAGCTAAGATTGTTCCTTTAAAAATTGTAATGATTGTTTTCTTAATTAAAGAAAAGTCTTTTTTATTTATAATAACGAAAACAACAATCATCCAAAAAAAGAAGATTCCATATAATAACGAACTAATTAAGTGACTTTGTACCAACAATGAAAATGAGATACCTAGGAAAATAAAACAGTCTTCATGTTTAACTAAGATTTTATATATTGCATATAGTACAAGAGGAACAAAAGTCATAGCCACTACTTCACCCAAAGCACCTCTTACAAAAATATTCATCAAATGATAGTTACATGTTAAATATAAGAAAGTAGCTAATAAAGATAACTTTCTATCGTTAGTTTCCTTTTTAATAATTAAATACACAAAGATATTACCTAATGTTGTATAGAATAAAATACAAAGCTTATAACACCATATAGCACTTAAACCAAAGTGATATAAAATACCAAAAGGATACAAAAACAAATCACAATAAAATAGGGGACTTGCATAGCCAAAACCATAATTGGCATAAGGATATATCTTAGGCAATATTTGTCCTTCTTCAAAGGCATTAGCTAAACCAACAAATCTATTTAAATGAAAGGTTAGATCGTGAGATACTGAAATTTTTGTATCAAAAAAACAGAATAAGCATGTGCAAGCAAATAATATACATAATAAGATGTCAATAAATTTATTCTTTTTCATACAGTTAAATCGTTTTTTAAAATAATCTTTTTTAATATACCATATCCAAATATAATCGCAAAAGATAAAGTTGATATAAGTAAAGTTGCCTTTTGAACAACTGTGCCTTCATAAGTTACTTTGTAAGTATGCAATCCTTTTGAAGAATATAATTCTACTAATTTATATTTTTTATCACTAGATACATCAATAGTTTTATATTCCTTTTCGATAAATTCATATGCCTTATAACCTTTATAATAAGAAAGAGGCAATAATAATTCTACGTCTTCTTGATTATCGCAAGTAAATTCAATGCTTGTAAAGTGTTTATCGTATTCATAAATATAATCAATCATCGCATTGTTTTTATCTAAAAACTTAATAGCCAATGAATCATCTTTATAATTCATATATTCTGTATAAGGAAGATACTCGGCACCACCTAGTTCATCATGATTATAATCAAGATTATATTTATGATTAGTAATTGAATTAATCTCATTAATTGTTGCGTTATTATTAAGATAATATTCACCATCATTAATCATTTTAATATTAGTGATGACAACATTTGATAATAAAAATATTGAAGATATCATTATCAATATATTTCTATATTTAAAATCCTTTAACACATAGATTGAAACTATTATAGTTAGAGGAAATATAACGATATACAATCTAAAATAGAATTGCATAACATTCAATAATTCACCAGGTAGTATTCCTAATATTATTAGATAACACATTAGAGTATAAACAACAATTATAGTAATATATCTATTCTTCTTAACAAAGATATATCCAAGACTAAATAGTATAAATAAAGCACCGATAGAAGGTATAAATTTATATGATAGACTATTAAAAACATCACCGACACTTTGTATTGTGCTACTTATATTGTTATATTGGCTGTTAACACTTAACCAAAATGTTTGACTATGCATCTGTTCTAACATTGGCAATAAGTACCAAGCACACAATAATAAAGCTAAGATTGTTCCTTTAAAAATTGTAATGATTGTTTTCTTAATTAAAGAAAAGTCTTTTTTATTTATAATAACGAAAACAACAATCATCCAAAAAAAGAAGATTCCATATAATAACGAACTAATTAAGTGACTTTGTACCAACAATGAAAATGAGATACCTAGGAAAATAAAACAGTCTTCATGTTTAACTAAGATTTTATATATTGCATATAGTACAAGAGGAACAAAAGTCATAGCCACTACTTCACCCAAAGCACCTCTTACAAAAATATTCATCAAATGATAGTTACATGTTAAATATAAGAAAGTAGCTAATAAAGATAACTTTCTATCGTTAGTTTCCTTTTTAATAATTAAATACACAAAGATATTACCTAATGTTGTATAGAATAAAATACAAAGCTTATAACACCATATAGCACTTAAACCAAAGTGATATAAAATACCAAAAGGATACAAAAACAAATCACAATAAAATAGGGGACTTGCATAGCCAAAACCATAATTGGCATAAGGATATATCTTAGGCAATATTTGTCCTTCTTCAAAGGCATTAGCTAAACCAACAAATCTATTTAAATGAAAGGTTAGATCGTGAGATAGATTTACCACTATCTTGGAATCAAAAAAACTAAATAGACACACAAATGTCATCAATACACATATTGAAATGTCTATAGCCGTTTTCTTTTTCATTTCATCAAACCAATCTTATACAATAATCCAAAAATGTTCGCATTCATATAATAAGTACTCTTAGTAATTAAACTGAAGTACTTGTTTTTCTTACCACCATTTTTTAAATACTTATTATCTTTAAAAGTTGGATATGTGCTTATTAAATAATTCCAACCCTTGTCTAAAGTTTCTTTCTTAACTTGTTTATCTATGATTCGACAAGCTCTTAAATAAGAACTGCCCAAGAAAAATCTAATTGTTAGATATTCAAGTTCAGGCTTATATTCTTCATACGCATTCTTCTCTACATAAAAGTCTTTTAAACCCTTAAACACTTCAATCATATCATTGATATTGATATTAAAAGTATGCGTGATAGAACCTTTTATTTGATAATAATCCACAAAAGATTCATCGACATAAGCCACCTTATCCATATAATAAGCAAGTCTTATTAGTACAGATGTATCCTCATATCTAAGTCCAGTAGGAAACTTAATATCAGTATCTAAAAACCACTTGGTTCTATAAATCTTATTCCATAAAGTAGAAAACATCTTTTCGATGATTTCATGTTTATCTTTATATCCAATATCTTTAGCTTCTTTTCTTTTTCCATCTTCATAAACCCATGTAAAATTGGACATACAGATATCCTTATCCCCAATAGCCGATAACATCTTTTCAGCCATGTCTTCTTTTACATAGTCATCGCTATCTAAAAAACCAAAGAATTCTGTTTCTACTTTACTAATGCCAAAGTTTCTCGCATCAGAAATACCACCATTTTCTTTATAGAAATAATGAATATTGCTTTCGGAATAAGCCTTAACAACACTCTCAGTATTATCGATAGAACCATCATTAACCACAATAATATCTACTTCTACAGTTTGTTTAAGTAAAGAATCAATAGCTCTTTTAATAGTCTTCTCACCATTATAAACAGGCACAATAATACTTAATCTATTCATATGAATCCTTCTTAGTATTTTGAATCAAATAAGCACACAATAAAGTCATAAACATATTGGTAGTGAATTGGTCTAAACCATGTCCCGATAGATATGAAGTTACTATACCTAATGATAAAGACATAAGAGTTACAATATTAAACATTGTCCATTTTTTATATTTAACACTTATTAAAAATTTATAAACAACATATAGTAATAGACAAATCCAAGGCCCCATAATCAAAGGGAAACCTAAATATCCAAAAGAATAGGCTTGTAACAAGAAGTCTTGCTCAATATTAATTCCTCCCCACATAAACAAGCTATAGGTTAAACCTGTTAACTTTTGAGGAGTTGTCAAATATTGCCACTTATAGTTATAGAAAATCTTTTCTACCTGTCTTGCATTAGCTCTATCTTCTAATTCATAATCAAAAATCAAATCAACCCAAAATTTTGGATCAACATGATAGTCATACCAATATTCATAATAAACCGATTGAGTAACACCCATTAAAAACTTATATTGTTCGAACATATAAACATAGTAGTCCACCCAAGCAGGAGAAAATGGTTCAAAGCCTTCAGCACCTTCTTCAATACCCTTACGATAACCTTCTCTAATAGAATCATCCATCTTTAATGTTGAATAATCGGCAGCATCAAATTGTTGGTTTTGATAAGCGGGACAATAAGGAATAATACGTGCATTCATTAATGTTAATAACACACAAAAAACTGCAAACCACTTATTAAAAGTTCCTGTCTTAATAATTTTTGTAAAGACATGAATGATTAAGACGGTAACAGGAATCAATAAAGCGCAATAAGCGGCTACACGTGTACCTAAAATCATCATAGTCAAACTATCAAAAACGATTAAGATACCGATAAATGTTTTTTTCTTTTTATCCTCTTCTCTTAAAAAGAAATAATACATTAAAGGTAAAACCATTGTAAGCAAGATTCCAATTGTATTCCCTTCTTTAAAAAAGAATTTTGTTGCGTAATTTCTTGGATGATGCACAGTAGCATCAAAAGGCAACGAAAACCAATCGACAACATTACCAGCCATTTCGGTACCATAAGTGGTTTTTCCTACCATTAACAAATTTGATATTACAATCGGCACTGACACAAAAAACGACATACAAATTAAAATGTTTTCAATTATTCTTTCCTTTAAATCATAAAATTGATAAGCGTATATAAAACATAAAGGAATTAATAAAGTCGCAATATAAAAAACTTCATCATATACGGTGAAATAATATAGATTAGTTAAATGAATATGGTCTTGGATATAAAAACCCACCATACAGTGTGGAATAAAATAAGCGATTAGCAATATTAAATATATACAAGAAAAAGTAATTACTCGTTTTTTGTTCTTTTCACATAATA
Organism: uncultured Erysipelotrichaceae bacterium; assembly: GCA_934675465.1. Taxonomy (GTDB): domain Bacteria; phylum Bacillota_I; class Bacilli_A; order Erysipelotrichales; family Erysipelotrichaceae; genus Colivicinus. Next base: position 16,924 of record CAKUQM010000004.1, read on the forward strand.
AGAAAACACCAAAAACAAGTAGGGGATATATCACGAAGTTTACCAAAGTAGTTAATCTAAAAGGAAGGCTATCTGTAAATAAATAGTCCAACTCATAAAAAGGGTGCAACGCAATTAGCACAAAAATTAAACTAAATAGTCTTTCCCTAGTAAAATATTTTTTTAACATTATTAAGCCTTTTTAAAAACAATTTTATTAATAGTATTCACAACAGTAGGTTCTTTTAATATATATAACATAAACGCATATACAAGCATTCCACTTAGTGCTTGTAAAGCATTTGAATAAATCTTAGCACCAAAGATTGTACCTACAAAGTAAATAACAGCACCCATCACAAAAGCACTAATAATACTCTTAACAGTAGTATCAAAAGCACTTAATTTAATCTCATCCTTCATATATAACCATTGAACTAAAGTAACTGTAAATTCAGCACAAACGCTGCCAATACAAGCACCAACAGCAGCCCATCTTGGAATTGTATATAAATTGATTGCCATATTAACTACAGCACCCGCAATAATTGACTTAGTATATTTAGCTGTATTGTTTGTTGGCACTAAATATTGAATACCAAAGACATTTGATAGTGAAATAAAGATAATAATTGGGCTTAATAATCTAACCAACAAAATCATATCGTTAGCTTGTTTAGGTGTATACCAAGGATAGAAGAATTCAGATACAACTTCTAAAGCTACAAAAATTGGTAAAGATAAGATAATAGCTAACTTAAATGTTGTATTAATATAGCCGCTTACTTCATCCTTGTTACTGCTCTTATTGAAGACATTAGCGATTCTTGGCATAACAACAGCACCAATAGAAGTAACAAAATACAAGAACATCTTAACAAAACTTTGAGATGTCTTATACAAATTCAATTGGCCCTTATCATCAACAAAAGTTCCAAGTAATGTTTGATCTAGTAGGGTATATACATTAATCGCAATAGTAGGCACAAACAACGCAAACGTTCCTGCGAAATGCTTCTTATAAGCATCTTTAATACTAAATGGTACCTTATCAATATGCTTCTTTAAACCAAAGAAAGTAGCGATTTGTCCTAAGAAGTCGGTGCCAGAATTAATCAAAGTGAAAATCCATAAGTCACTTGGTGTCTTAACAAAAGAGAAGATTAATAAAACACCAACTAACTTAACGATAATGTTTCTAATAGAAACAATCTTAAAATCTTCAACACCATAATAGAACCATGAGATATCAAAGGCACTAGATAACATTGATAAACAAATTAAATAATAGATAATCTTGTAATCTTTTACAAAAAATACTGTATATCCTAAGTAAAGAATAGTTACAATCATCATATTGATGAATTGCATAGAAAGGATTTCAAAGAAATTTCTACTTAATTCCTCACGATTATCTCTTACCTTAGCAATCTCTCTATTACCATATGTATTAACACCTAATACACCAAGTAAAATGAACCACTGTGAAATATTACTCGCAAAGTCATTAATGCCCAAAGTGCTTTCACCAATATGAGCATAAGTATACTTAACAAGGAAGAACGGTAAAAATAGCTTAACAATTTGATAAGCTATGTTGTATATGTAATTTTTAACTAGTTTTTTATCCATAGGTACTATTATACTTTATAAAACTCTACTTTTAGGATTTATTGAAGAATATAGCTGAAATAATCAGCCTTATCAGGATAGTATTCCAGCATTTTATTGAAGAAATATTCCTTCATTTCATTTGTATACTCACCAACTTGTTCATAGACATATACTTTAACATTGTATTTTAAATCAAATTCATTCACTTTTTCAAAATTAGAAGATATTATTTCATCATGCATAATCGCATCGCTAATGATCTTGTACATATGTTGATAATTTTCATCCATATAAAGGATAGGATCGCTCAACACAAAGTATTTAATATTACCAAAATCTCTAGGAAAACCATCTCTAATATCAAATATATATGAAACCATATTAGGAAAATCAACATTAGGCAACAATACATTTCTAATCGCATCATCACAAAATTCATTATTTCCTGTAGCTACATAAGTATAAATACCTTCATCCTTGGAAATACCACATAAATAATCTGCTACATCATACAATTCCTCTCTATATGGATTGGGATTAGCCAATCTTTTAGCGGTTGTAAATCCAGGCACTCTAGTTGGAATAAATATAAACAATGATTGGAAAAGCAATAATAAAGCAAGTAACATATTAATATACTTATTAGTAATATTTTCAACACCATACACAAATAAGAATAGAATTGGTAAACAAATAATTAAATAATGATGCAAATCAAATGATTGTGTCATCCAAAACATCATAGTAGGAATTACTAACATAATAAGCAATTGAATTGTTAATAATCTATTATTCTTGAATAATTTAATTAATCCACACAAAGAAACAGCACAAATAATTATTGAATAGAAATTGATAACTGCAAGCAACTTTCCCGAATGGTTATAGTAAGCATATACCTCAACATTATTTGTAAGCATTACATTTTGTACAAAGCCATTAAAGAAAATCAACAACATCACTAAAGCCAATAAGCCTGATAAAACAAATTTAATCGCATAATTTAAGTACTTTTTATTTTGATATCCATTATATATAGCTTTAATCAAATAAGCTAAATAAGCACCCACAAGTGCATATAAATACCATCTTCTTTCAAACATTAAAAGTAAAGTTAAGATATTTAAAATCAAAGTATCTAACCAATTAATCTTTTCAAAATCCGTAAATAAAATAATGATATAGAAAATCAACAAAGGAAATAAACCTAAACAATCAACTCTTCCATAAAACAATGTTAACCACAATGGATAGAAACCCATAAATACAAACACAGGAATTAGTTTATTATTAAAGTTTCTATAATACATCAACAACAATAAGATAATTGTTGGAACAAGAAAAACAACAAAGTTAATTACACAATAAAACACATATGAATTATTAATCATTAACCCATAAAAATTAAACAACGATGGAAGATAACTATAATCACTATTGTTAATGGTGTTGAATACCTTTGGGAATAATTTAGAAGGTTCTTGCCAAAAGATCTGAAGCATCTCCAAACTCTTAACATAATAACCCGCGTTATCATAAACATATACTGCATCCTTTTCAAATTGAAAAAAGATTAGAATCCCAACAATACCAACTAATAAAATAATTATTAAATTAATTAAGATATTCTTAAAATTCTTCTTAAAAGTATCTAAATATCTGCTTCTTATTACATAAAACAACATCCCAAGAACAAATAGGGGATATATCATTATCGAAAGTAATCTAAATACATTATTCATCTTTAACCTCTCTTAGCCAAATATTTAAAGAAAAACGAATCTTGATAATCATACGCAAAGAATTGATCAGAAATCATCTTAATACTCTCTTCTCTATCATCTCCATTATAATGGGTATCTCCAAAACTATATATTTCATCTCTAATAATATAATCGGGCCAATTTAAAGTATTATCAACACTTCTATATATTTCAGTAAACGGAGTATAAGCACCAATTAATAAAACAATTACAGTAATAATTTTTAACACCTTACCATTATCATATAGGCTTCTAATCACATAATACATAAGCATAAACAAGGCAGGAATAGAAGCTCTCATGCAAAAATTTAGACTTTCATCTTGGATAAAAGGAATCAATATCAAAGATAACAATGTTACATAATAATATTCATATCTATTTCTTCCAATCAACAAGAAATAAACAACTACCTCAAGCAGCATCAACATTAGATATGCCTTATAACTACTATCAAAATACATAAAAGATATATGGAATGCATTGCTTCCTTTTTGACCACAAAAATAAAAGGTACCAAAAATAACTAACATCAATAAACAAATCGACACATTCTCAAAATTAAATGATTCTTTTATATTCTTAACAAAAATATATAACATATATGGTAACAAACCAAACATAGCCCATGGTGAATACGCAAAGGCTAATGCGCACAAACCTAAAGAATATTCATTAGAATTCAATAAAATAGACATCAGTAACCAAACAGGAACTGATTGGTTAAAAACCCAAAATAATTGAGTTGTATTAGATGAATATTGATAAAAGAAATCCCCATACCACTCTATATGTTCAATTGTAGGTAAATAATTATTTCTAATCACAAACCTAATAACATCCAACCCACTAAATAGTATTAAAAGTATTAAAGCTATATATGAACATTTATTAAGCTTTCTATTTATAAAATATAAAACTAACAACAAACCTAATACAACATAAAAATATAATATTAAGTTACTCACAGACCAACTTAAATTAAATATTTTAGAAATTAAAGCAATAGGCAACCAAAAAATATAGTAATAAGAAAAGGCAACCTTATCAGTTCCCAATAAATTAATTACGTAATCAGGTTCCAAGGACAAATCATAAATAACAGGCCAATCATAATTTATTAAATCTCTATAGATTGCATTCCTAGCCCAAAAATCATCATTTTGATAAGCAAAACCACCTATACCTGATAGATATACCCAAGCCATTATTAAAACAATAGCTATAATCCAATAGACAATAGTCTTCTTATCAAATAAATTAATCTTCTTTTTAATTAAAGATAAATATAACTTAAAGAAAAAGTATACAAAAACTATTGAAAAAAGAATTCCCCATAAGTTTAGGAACGTATTAAAAAACACTAATATAGGAAGAAATAAGTATGTTAAACCTAGAAAAACAAATATTTTATCAAACAACATGATTATCCTTTTTATCAAATAAAGAAACTAAACCACAAGCAGCATAAGGAAGCAAATACATAAAGTATTGATAAAGATATATTGCTTTTACTTCCCAAAGGGCATGAAATAAGAAACCACCTATCACAATAATCATGCCTAGCATTGAATATAAGTTTAATGACTTACTTCTTTTAATCACAAATACAAACAAACCAAGTGCAATAACACTAGAAACACCATCCCAAAAGATATTTAAAACATCATTTATTCTTCCACCAACAACATTTTTTACAAAATCACTATTATTCAACTCGCGAAATTGATCAAATGTTTCATATTGAGGATTAGCCCAAGAAGATAAAAACTTTTGACTATAAAAACGCAAAGCTACATTAGGCTTTTCTTTAAAATTATCTAGCACGCCATCAATAAAGGTTTGCGCACGTTTCTCTGTGAATTCAGGCATATAGCCATTTTCAACATGATACACTTCAAACTCATTAAAATAACCACCGGGTCTTCTTTGGTCATAATTTAAGCCATAGGCAAACCAACAAATAGTTGGTAATTTAGTATCACTATAGTTAATCTCTGCTCTATTTCCCCAAAACTTTTGAAGACCACTCGTACCACCATAAACACCCAACAAAGTAAACAATAAAATAAATATTACAAGCAATTGTTTAGTATTAATCACATACAAAATTAATAAGATAGCTTCAGCAATAAGAATAATCAAACTATTCTCTTTAATTGAAATGGAACAAATAATGAATAAACTAGAAAGAATCAGATTGAATATCTTTGTATTCTTAAAATAATCCAAAAGAAACATCACTGATAATAATGCCATCGTGTAAGAAAGGCAATTTCCATATACAAAGAAACTATAGAATACAAATTGCATACTTCCAAACATCAACAAAACAAGAACACAATTTATCAATCTATTATTAAAGATATTATTTGTAATTCTATACAAGGCAAAATATCCAATTAATACAAATATTAAATTAACAATTCTTATCGAATATAAAGCTTTTTCAACACCAAATAATTTAATATGAATAAAAAGATAAGTAACTAAACCCATATTATTTGGATAGACACTTATATATGATTTATAACTTAATGGAGCAAGATTACCAATCGCAATATTTTTTGCAGCTCTAAAGCAATTATAGGCATCATCTATTTCCCTTAATTCAATGTCATTTACAAATATCCATGCAATACCAACAACGAAAGATACCAATAAAAATATTGATAAAAGATACTTATCTTTAATATGAAAAAAATCTTTTTTAATTAAATAATAAGTTAAAAATAATAAAACAAACAAAAACAGGATATTAACTATTGTTATTCCGTTATTGAATGAAACAAGATTACTAATCAATTCGTTTTCCATACGAACCGTAAAAAAGATGTTGCCAATTACATACAACAATGTGAACACTCCAAAGAAAAACAACACTATTTTTTTTGAAAATATATTAATAAACTTTATCATCTTTATTAATCCTCAAATTTTTAATTAAGAAGCCCAAACATAAACTTATAAACAACGATGTAGTTAACTCATCGAAAGTATGACCACTTACATAAGAACTGATATATCCTAAACATAAAGACATTAATGTGATTATATTAAGATAAGTCCACTTACCTTGTTTGTAACCAAACAATAATTTGATACCACAATAAGCTAATAATACAATCCATAATCCCATAGTTAAGACAACACCAACAGGACCATAACTATAGTATTGTTGAACAAAATCTCTCTCAATAAGAATACCACCTCTCATAAAAGTACCATATCCAAAACCGGTTAACTTTTGAGGCTTAGATAATTCATCCCATTTATATTTAGTAAATATAGTCTCTATTTGTCTGCCATTTACCCTTTCTTCTAAATCGTAATCAAAAATTAAGTCTACCCAAAACTGTGGATCATGTTCATAACTATACCAAGTAGTGTAATAAATAGGAGGGGTAACATTCATTAAAAATTGATAATCCTCAAACATATAAACATAGAAGTCACGCCAAGAATCACTCCATTTTTCAAGTTTATCCGCATCCTTTAATAAATCTTCTCCTTCGGTTCTTTGTTTCTCATCGCCTTTAATAAAAACATAATCATCTGCATCTATTAATTGATTTTGATAAGCAGGACCATAAGGAATTATCAAAGCACTCATCAAAGTTACTAGTAATAAGAAAACAACATAAACTACTTGTAGTTTTTCTTTTTTTAATAACATTAAAAGAATATAAATGCACAACATAGCCACTGGCACTAGAGCACTACAATAAGTAGCTAACCTTGTTGATAAGATAATCATTGCTAAACTATGAATAAGGATTAATAAACCAATTAAAGTTTTCTTTATCTTATCTTTCTCTTTATAGAAAAAATAATAAAGGAATGGTAAAACCATCAACATTAAAATTCCAATTGTATTTCCTTCTTCAAAAAAGAACTTTGTCGCATATCTTCTTGGATGATGCCAAAATCTAGTAAATGGCAAAGAAAACCAACTTATAAAATTATCAATTGTATAACCAACATAAGTAGACTTACCAAAGACAAATAAATTCGAAATAAAAATCGGCAACGCAGTTACACAAGATAAAGTTATTGATACTTTCTTCAAAACACTTTCTTTAATATCCGATAGATTGAAGACATAAATATAAACCAAAGGGATCAACAAAGTTAATGTATAGATAATCTCATCTTTGATGTTGAAATAGAAATTATCAGTTAAATGAATAGAACTTTGTATAACGTTGGCATTTTTACAGTGTATTAAAAAATAGATTCCAAACAAAATCACATAGATACCAAAGAACACTCCCACTTTTTTCTTGTTTTTTTCATTAAACCAAAAAGCAAGCATCACTAAAAGCGGTAATACTAAAAAATCAATTATAGTAGTTAATCTAGGAATAGGAAGTTTATCACCAATAAGATAATCTAATTCTATTATTGGATGTAGGGCAACAATTATAAATACAAGTATAAATATATTTTCTTTTTTTAATATCTTTCTCATCTAAAGAATTATATCATCGACATTGTTTTTAATCATTAATTCTGTTAAACAACAGCACTATTCCATATGCCGCATATACCAATAGATACATATAATATTGATACAAATAAATCGCTTTTACTTCCCAAATAAAGTGAAAAAAGAAACCACCAATTACTATGACTGCAGGCAACATTTGTTTCAAATTGATTTTTTTAAAATTCAATACAAGAAATGATAAAACACCAATAGATACTAAATTAGCAACAGTATCCCAAAAATAATTCAAACCTGCATTTATTCTTCCACTAATCACATTTAAAGTGAAACCACTATTATTTAACTCTCTATATTGATCAAAAGCTTCGTATTGTGGATTTACCCAGGATACAATAAATTTCTTTAAATAATAAGTAATTCCTGCGATTGGATTCTTTTTAAAATGTTCTAAACACATATTTATAAATGTTTTAGCTTCAAGGCTTGTATATTCTGCCTTATAACCATTTTCAACATGGAATACTTCAAACTGATTAGTATAATGACCAGGGTTCCTTGGATCATAGTTCATACCATATGCAAGCCAGCATATGGTAGGCAACTTCAATTCATCGTAGTTTACGCCTGCTTTATTTTCCCAATAATGTTGAACTCCTTTAGTTCCAACAAAAATTCCACTTAAAGATAAAACTAAAAATAATACGACTAATAATTTTTTATTATCAATAAAATCTAAAATTAGGTAGATTATTTCAGCAATTAAAATAATCAAACTGTTCATTTTTATCGAAATACTTAAAGCTATACATATTGCTGAAATGATTAAGTTTAACAATTTTCTTTTATCAAAATACTCTAATAACAGCCACACAGAAGACAACGATAAAGCATAAGACAAGCAGTTGCCGTAGATAAAAAAGGTATAGAAAACAAACTGCATGCTTCCAAACATCAACATTATCAAGACACAATTAAATATTCTATTATTTTTAAATACTAAAGTTCCTATCTTGTATAAAGAATAATAGCCTAGCAAGACAAACGACAAATTAACAATTCTAATTGAATATAAACAATTATATTCACCGAACAAATAAATATGTAACAAATCGTATGTTACCAATCCTAAGTTATTGGGATAATTACAAATATATGCACCTTGTTTTAGAGACGATAACGATCCTTTATAGATTGAGAGTGCAGCATTAAAACAATTATAAGCATCATCACGTTCCTTTAAAATAGGGTCATTTATGAAAATCCATATTAATCCTGTTATTAAACACAACAATAAAAATCCTAATAACAAATATTTCTCATTAATATTAAAAAAATTTTTCTTTATCAATAAATATAAAATAAACAAAAAACAAATCAATAAAACAATATTAAAAATATTTATGCCGATATTAATACTTTTTTCATAATAGCTAAGATTATTAATCCAATATGTAAACAATATATTACATATCGCATATAGCGCACAAAAGAAAGCGAAACAATATTTAACAATGTCATTAGATATTTTAAAAAATAATTTTTTCATACTATCCTCTCAAATAGAATACATCGTATTGACTTGTACTATATTCGCTCTTTCTATAGCCACATTCTTCTACATAAGAAGATAACTGAATATATTGATTATCATCATCATGAAAGAAAGTATTTGAATTAACAATCAATATATCATAATCACAATCATCCAAATATTTCTTTAAATTTTCATAATCAGCCACATCGCCCTTTGGCCAGAAATTATCATAGGAACTATCATGAGGAAAGAAAATTAGATACAATGCGTAAGTCGTATCATCATATTTTTGATAATCATATCTTTTTTCCTTGCCAAACAAATATGAAGCATCCTTAATAAACGGACCCATAAAGAAAGTTTGGTTAATAATTTTTGGACTCTTGATATTATAATCATCAATCATTTGTCTAATATTTCTAATCAGCTCTAACTCACTATTTTCTATCTTATATATAGAATTATAATCATCATCCGGAATAAAAGTTTCGTGATAATACATTGGGATTTGAATAGTAGATAACACGATAGATACTACCAAAACAATGATAGTACCAATCTTCTTAACACCCTTACTTTCTTCTAATAAATAATTAATAAAATATAGAATCGTAAAGTTGTTAATAATAATATCATAAGTACGATAATAAACCCAGTTTATCTTATTCATAAAAGTACAGGTAAAAGGATTATATATAACAATAATTAAAACCCAGCATAAAATAGAAAACTTTGATTTTCTATTCTTAATAAGATAATAAAACATGGTAAACAACAACAAAGGATTAAATAAAATATGCCTAATATCATTAAACATGAAATAGTCAAAAGACATATCAGCTATTTCACTATAATTATTAAAGAATGCATTAAAATCAAATAAATTATGGGTAATAGTAAACGACAATACCACCAAAACCAAAGTTGCCAAGGCAATAGTTCCATACTTTACTTTGCCATTTCTAAATAGTTTGATAATAAAGTCATTTAAATACCATACAACAACAAATAGTAATAAAACGGCAAGAGGTATATACCACTTTTGCCCTAATTTTGTAATCAGGATATTAACAGTTGGCACAAGGCATACAACAACATAATCTTTAATTAAATTATCTTCGCTATCAACAAGCGCAAAAAACAAACCAAACAAGAAAAATATTAACGCAAAAGTACCAGTAGAGGCGAAGGCACACATGCCTACCATCAACATAAAACTAATATACAAATCTGTTTTATCTTTATTCTTGAAATATCTAAACAAGTAAATTGTGCTTAAAGCATGAATCGGCATTCTAAAGTTGTTGCCAATAAAGCCAAAAACATTGTTGTAGTATAGATTACCTAAGAACAATACCAACAAACAAAGAAATGAGATATTTAATAACTTATTCTTACTATTAATTTCTTTTATACAAATAATAGATGTCGCAATAAAGAACATCTCTTGTAGAATTTCAAAAATCCATACAATAGCAGGTAAATATTCAAATGTAACCCCAATCACTTTAAGTACATTTTGTACACCCCACAAGAAAACACCAATGAAGTAATAATAAGATTGGAAAATATAAGTGATCCATTGCACATCGGTATTTGGATAAGTACCAAAATGAGGATGTAGAGAATTTAATTCATGGTTTCCAATATTAAAACTAATTGTATTTACGTAATACAACGTATCAAAACCGTGGGGATCTCCTAGTGTTCTATGGTATGAAATATAGATTTCAAAAGCCAATAATACAAAAAATAAAATATACAATTTGTAGTCAAATTTATACGAAATCTTCTTAATATTCTTAATTATTAAAATAAGACTTATTATAAATAGCAATATATATAGGAATGCTAAAAGATAAAAGTCTCCATTGAATGCTGTGATTGGCCAAGACAGTACATATAGGATAACCATTACCAAGGTAAGACCAATCACAAAAGAAAAATCTAGTGGTTCTTTCTTAATCTTCAAAAAGAATAAACGGCCAATTAATTCAAAATAAACAAGTAATACAAAAGGTAAAAGAAAATATATCATCTTAGCTCCTAACTACGACAAAGGAATAAACAATAACCATTAAAATATAAGTTGATATAATGTTGACTCACCATAATAATATCAATATTGTACTTATTTTTTCTATTTAATCCAAATAAATATGTAATCAATATTTCAAATAAAATCAACAACAAGCACAGTCCATCGTTAATTTAATAAAATAATAATGAAAATAATAAAATCAGTATATTTCTATATTCATTATTTTTAATAATAAGCATAGAAAAAATGAATATAGGTAAAAATATCAAGATAAAAGTTAATGAGTTCAGTTCCATTTTTAATGCTATTCCTTGTTTTTAATTTTATTTTTTCTCAATTTCATCACAAAGGGGATTAAGCCATTAATTGTCTTATATCTTAACATTGGAAAAGGAACCATCACGAAATTAAAAATATTCCAAAAAAAGAAATATAAAGACCATCCTTTTTCCATTTGGTAACCCCAGGGGGTTTTATTGGCATATTTAATATAATCATCACTAAATTTATTTGTATTTCCTTCCCTCCAAGGCCTATCTTCTCCTAAAAAATGAATAATAACAGGATTATTTAAAGATTCTTTATATACTTCAAAATCCACAAAACATAAATCACCAGCAATTCTATTTAAAACCCTATAAGGATAGAATTTAAAAGAATTTACAAAATTATATTTAGGAGCTAAAGTATATATTTTACCCTTTAAATATCCATTTATCGCATCTTGATCCGGTGCAAAAATCTTATCTTTATTGTTAATATAATACTCTACAATATTTGGAAATATATTGTCTTTTCGGCATTTTTTTAAATCTATCAATAGCACTCCAGAATTATAGTAAGGGTGATCTTTTAAACCCAAACCATTCTTTCTTTGTTTATCTACAGTAGGTTCAATGCAGGCTCCTATATAACAGTTTTCTAAATCTGTGTTATATAATTCGCTTAAACTATCAATTACGATAGTATCTCCATCTAAATATAATATTTTTTCTACATTAGAGGGTAAAATTTTATCACATACTAGTCTTCCAAGTATTACCGGCCTCCATCCAAGAGTGTCATAATTAGAATTGAAATATTTGCTTAAATCATTCAATTCATAAATTTTGATCTTTTGATTATATCTATCCACAAAATTAATCAAACTATTTTCGTTATCGCTAGTGACATTGTGTGTGAATACATGGAAAAAGATTTCTGTATTTATATTATTTTCACAAACAGAACATATACTAGCAGCAACCTGAGATATAAAGTTATTATCAAGAACATAAAGAATATTCATACTAGTTAATCTCCAAACTTAAATAGTTCATAATTATCGTTGCTATAGATAGAATATCCATAACCACATTCAGCAACCTTATATATTAAATACTGCCAGTTATTTTCGTTTTTATTATAGTACTCTTTACTCTTATCAACTATTAAAAAATCAATATTAGCTTCACTTAAATATAATCCTACATTATCATAATCAGCTTCAATCTCTTTACACACATCACCCAAATAAGCTGGTGGATAAAAGATTGAGTATACTTGTTTTTCTGCATTAGACCACTTGGGATTTATAAGTAATAATCTTCCATAAATAAATCTAGCATCTGGAATTATACTTTCAGTAAACAAATTTGTAGAAACAATATATGACGTTTTATCCACATATTTTACTTCTTCCATTAATCGATTTAACACATCAAATTCATCATTGCTCATTTTCATAATATTGTTATAGTTATCACCAGGAATAAAACTCTCATGATAATAGTTTGGGTTTATAAAGTCAGTTCCAGCAATAAACAATATCAACAATATAGTCATAGTTCCGGTATAAACATATTTATGATTAATTTTGTTATAGAACATTGATAAATATAATAAAACAGTAAATGGATTAATAATGATATCCAACGCACGATGGTACACAATATTAAATTTATATATAATAGGGCAGTTAAACGGACTGAAAAAGATTACAAAAATTATAATAAAAGCTTTTATTAATTTGTTTTTATTCTCAAATATACTCACATATCCTAATAATAACCATATAAGCATTCTGTAAATTTTTTCACTCTTAGCTAAAAAACCATAATTATGAAAATAATTAATTGTCATATCAGCTACTTCACTATGATTATTAGTAAAAGCTCTAAAGTCAAATGGATTTTTAGTAACCATTAGCGACAAAGCTATAGTTAGGATAAAAAAGAAAGAAAATATTATCTTTTTAGTAAATTTTAATCTAGATAACTTAACTAAATAATTATTTAAATAAAATAGTAAAACACTAATTATTAATGAAATTATAAAACTATATAATATTTTTAAAGACAAAACAACGCATATCAAATCCATCAATGGAACAAATAAAATAAGCGCATAATATTTAAACATATGGTCACTACTATCAACAAGCACAAAATACATCCCAAACAATAAGAAGATTATTGAAAATACACCAGATGAGGAGAATGCACAAGTTGCTAATAAGCAAATTGAAAATAAAATCCAATTCTTTTGGGTATCTTTATTAAATAGTTCATAAGCTATCATAATGGAATAAGCCATAGCAATTGTTCTAAATGAATTTCCATAGAAACCATATACATTGTTCCAATATAATTTGCCATAAAAGAAAACAAAAATAAACGCAAAAGTAATACTTAGTAATTTCTTATTTTTAGACAATAATTTTATAGAGTTGATGATTATTGATCCAAGAAAGAAATTAAATAATATTTGAAACACCCATATAATAGCTGAATAATTATTAACTATTGTTATATGTGATAGAATTCTCACAAACAAGAAAACAATACAAGATGCAAAATAATAATATGATTGGAAAGTATATTGTGCTGATTGTCCCGATGTATAACCCCCATAAAAGAAATCAGTAGTATTTAAACTTTTCTTTCCGATATTTGTAGAAATAAAATTTAAATAATATGTTGAATCAAAGCCACTAGTTTCACCAAGCGTTGTATTGTATGCGTAAAATAGCATAATAAATACAATAATTAACAACAGAATCCAAGCAAATATACTAAATTTCCACTTTATATTCTTTCTATTTTTTATAAATAAAAATATTGTTATAAGCACATATAACGCACACAAAGCCATTACCAACCAAAACGAACAGTTAGAAAAAGTGAAAGCTCCTGTTGTTAAAAATAGAAACGCTAAAATTGACATTAACCCAAAAGGAAACGCCAAATCATATCTATCAAAATTCAAAAGATTAAGTACTAGTTGTCCACTTATTTCAAAATACACCACCAATAATAGAGTTAATAAAAAATACCAAATCATATTAATCCCTAATCTTTATCGTGTGTTAGATAACTCTCAATATAATATCTAGGTCTTTTTTTGGTTTCAATAAATGTTTTACCAACATATTGGCCTATTACACCAAGACATACTAGTTGTACACCACCAATAAACCAAATAGATGCAAATAAAGATGTCCAACCTTGAATTGTATGTCCACTAGCGTGTTGGATCAAAGAATAAATGACCGCAATTATAGCAATCAAGATTGCGATAAAGCCTAAATAAAGAATTAATGTTAGTGGTTTATCACTAAAAGAAGTAACACCATTAAACGCAAAAGAAAGCATCTTCTTTAAAGGATACTTAGATTCCCCCTTTAATCTAGGAGATCTCTTATAATAAACACAGTCGGTCTTAAAACCAAGTTCTGGAGCTAAGCCTCTTAAGAATAAATGGGTTTCAGAATATAAAGATAATTCATCTAGAGCTCTATTAGACATCAATCTAAAATCGGCACTATTGTATACAGTCTTAGCACCCATGTAGTTCATTAATTTATAAAAAGCTTCTGCAGTAAACTTCTTAAAACCACTATCGCTTGTTCTATCATTTCTAACGCCATATACAATGTCACAGCCAGAGTAGTACTTCTCAACCATTTCTTCGATTACACCAACATCATCTTGTAAGTCTGCGTCAATTGAAATAGTTACATCTGCTTCATCTTTTACTTGCATCAAACCAGCTAATAAAGCATTTTGATGTCCTTTGTTACCAGCTAAATTTAAGCCGTGTACATACTCACTATTTTCATAAGCATTCTTAATAACATTCCAAGTCTTATCCTTAGAACCATCATTAACATATAAAATAAAACTATTTGATTTAACAACTTCTCTTTTTACTAAGTCTTTCATTAAATCATTCAATACTTTATCAGTATCTGGTAATGCTTCTTCCTCGTTATAACAAGGAACCACAATAGCTAATCTTTTAATCATTCTCTTTTTCCTTTTCTAAATCTTCAAGTTTCTTTTTCAATGTCGCTACTTCATAATTTAAATTAATTAAAATCTCATTATATTTGCTTAAAATAAAATAAATATAAAAAGTAATACAATATAGCAAAAATATCATAATCAAGAATACAGCATTAACAGGAATCTGTACCCCTATTAGATTTGAAACATGGTACACAATGTTTGGAAATAAAGAAAGGATAACCATGCCAATACCCCAAATAATCCAAACAACCGCAAAATGTATATTCATTTTGTTTTTAAGAACATTTCTTATAACTATAAACAAAACAAACAGGGAACCAACCAATAAACAAATTTGTAATACTTTACTCATGTAAGTTACCTCGCAAATAATATAGAAATCGAAACACCAACCATAAATTTTATAGTTTTATATGGGTTTACAAAATAACTGCTGCCATTTTGTCTTTCTAACATTTCTACTTGAACCTCTTTTACTCTATATCCATTACTCAAAAGGTGACATAGTGCGTCAGGTTCTGCATAAAAATTCATTCCTTTAGAAAACTCACTAATAGTTTTCTTACCTAGTGCACGCATACCACTTGTGGGGTCAGTTACCTTTGTGCCTGATTTGAATTTAATTAAGAAACAAAAAAATCTACTACCAATCATTCTTGGTGTAAGTGGTTTTTTATTTTCAAGAAAACGACTACCTACTACATAATCATTTCCGTTTTTTATCTCTTCAACTATTTTATCAATATATTTTGGTTGATGTTGCCCATCACCATCAATGCATACAACGCAATCATAATTGTTTTCGTTTGCATACATAAAACCAACCCTAGTAACACCGGCAATACCAAGATTATTTGGTAAATTCAAAACATTATAATTTTCATCTTTACACAACTCTTGTGTATTATCGGTTGATTTATCGTTTATTATTAAATAATCATATTTGTATCGTTTAACTTCTTCAATTAGTGATTTTAAATTTTTTGATTCGTTAAAAGCAGGAATTATTACTATGGTTTTCATCTAGATAATTTTACTATTTTTGAATACATTTTACTAATTAAAGTATAATTAATTCATGTATACAAGAAACGATCATACTTTTGCGATTTGTGCATATAAGGAAAGTCCTTATTTAGAAGATTGTATTTTATCTTTGATTGGTCAAACTATTAAACCAAATATCATCATGGAAACAAGCACTCCTAATGATTTTATTAAAACCATAGCAAATAAATACAACATCAAATTATTTATTAATCCCGATGGTGGTTTAGCTAAGGATTGGAATTATGCTTATGATAGTTGTGATACCGAATTAGTTACAATAGCTCATCAGGATGATATTTATGAACCGAATTATTTGGAATCAATATTAGAATATGCAAATACAACAACAAATCCAATTATTTTTTTTACCGATTATTATGAAATTAGAAACAATGAAAGAGTATCTAATAATTTAAATTTAAATATTAAAAGGATTATGAATCATCCTTTTACTAAAACTAAAAATAGAAATAAGATCAAATTAAGACAGAGAATTTTAAGTTTTGGTGATTCGATATCTTGCCCTACCGTGACTTTAACTAAAGACAAATGTGGTAATTCCCCTTATGATTTAAGTTTTAAATGTTCGGTAGATTATAAAACTTGGTCAAGATTATCAAGAATTGATGGAGAATTTATATATATTCCAAAAATTCTTATGGGACATAGAATTTACAGAGAATCTACAACTACAAAATCTTTAGAGAACAACATAAGGCAACAAGAAGATGCTTCCATAATGGCTGAATACTGGCCTAAACCTATCGCAAAGATTATTTATAAAATTTATTCCAATAGTGAAAAAAGCAATCATGTTTAGTTATTGCTTTTTAATTAACTTTAATAAATCAATCTTAAAACTTATTATGAATAACATGTAGTCTAATACGGCACAAATAGCACTCATAAGCACAAACATTAAAAGATTATTTAAAGGAAAAAAGACGCTTATCAATAAATTAGAAATAATTAGAACGACTGTGAATTTTGTTTTCTTTAAATTATTTATTCTAACTAATTTGTTTGTGTTTATTAACAACTTTTTAGAAGTAACAGGAATATAAATAACAAAATATAGCAAATATGCCACAATACCACAAGCCAGTATCAATTCATTAGTGAACGTGAATAGGTTTCCACTTATTTTTAACAACAAAATATAGTCTATTAGAGTAAAAATAAAACCAATACCTTTAATTTTTTCTTTAAGTAGTGTTGTGATTGTTGATGAATTTTCATAAGCTATAAAACTTATCAACAATTGTAAACAAATTAAGAAAGTTAAAACGAACAATTTGCTACTATCTTCATTAGGGAGCCACAGACTATATAATTGCTTATTTAAACACATTATTAAGACTATTGGTATTATTATTAAACCAACAATTGCATTTGTTGCCACATTAACTTCTTTTTGATCATCATTGATAACGCCCCTAATCATAATGGGTTCTGCCATTGATGTGATTGTGTTTCCCAACAATAAGCACATAGTCATTATTGGTTGTACTAGGGATAAAATACTCGATTCTTCTATAGGTAACGTTCTATTAGCGATTATTAGTTCTGAGTTTATAATTAATAGGTTGCCCGAATTAGATATAATCGACCAAACACCTAAGTTAAAAATCTTTTTAAACTTTGATTTTGAAATCAGTTTTAAATCTAATTTAATATCATTCATTTCTTTGATAGAAACAAACATGCTAAATAGCGACCTAACAATCGTTGAAAGGAAAACTATTAGACCTAAGGAAGCGAGGCTAACTTTTCTTGACAAGTAAATATACATCATCAGTATACCCTTAACAAGACTTTCAATTATTAAAGATACACCATATAAGTCCATCCTGTCCTTAACATAATAGGAAATATTGAATACAGCACAAATGCCATTGCATATGGTTGCTAAAAATATATATAGAAATAAAAGTTTTACATCATGCAAAAGTTCATTTGAAACATTAATGATTGATGTAAGATTAGAATAAAAAAACATTTCTACTAAAAAAATAAAGACACTAATTATTACACATGATAAAAAAGTTGTTGAATAATATTCTTTAGCTTCTTGTGTATTTTTATTTAGATAATTAACAATAACTAGTCGCGATGAAACGGTACTTGTTATTACAAATAATATTGAAAAATATGTTGAAAAATTTGTTGCGATTGGATAGTAAGAATAAGCCTCTTTCCCAACAAACTCAACAAAATATTGTGTAATAAAAAATGACACAAATACCGATACTGCTATTGATAGAAGATTAGCTATTATTGTTATCGTCATTTTTTCACTACTTTTCATATTTACTATTTTATAATAATGTGTATGAACACTAAACTTAAATTAAATATTTTTACATTTGCGCACTTCTTATATTTGTTCTGTTATATTTTTGAATATACATTCACATATGGATTTGAATTTAATGTAGACATTGGCCTTTTAAAACAGCTAGGCCTACTAATAATGTTTGCTTTATTCTTGTATGATTTTATAAACAAGAAGACAAGCATGAAAACATTTGTTTCTACCTTGCTAGCTATAACACTAGGTTTTATCATCACTTTCACATCAAAAAATTACGATATACTACTACTTATTTTAATTATTTTATCTATCAGAGACATAAATATAGATAAATTCCTTTTCAGAGATTTTATTATTAGGGGCGTTTTAGTTGCAATCGAATTCTTCTTCTTCTCACAAAAAGCTCCAATTGAAATGTGGCAAGCAGAAAAGGTTACCCTTGGTTTTACCCATGCTAACACAGCTGGTTCTGCTTTGATGATTCTTACTTTTGAATTATTATACTTAACTAGAAATAGCAAAAATATCTTGCCTTTTTTCTTTTCTATAATTTTAACTGGATTTAATTATTATGTTTGTAAAAGTAGAGCTAGTTTTATAGCTATGATTTTAATAATTATTTGTTTTATATTATTTAAATTGAAACTTAATATCCTAAAATTTAAACCATTTGAATTCTTAACAATTAATTCGATTTTAATTTTTGTTTTGATTTCATTTGGATTGATTCAGCTTTATCAAACTGGTTCTGATTCAGGTTTAAAACTAAACGCATTGTTTTCAAATCGAATCGAACTTGCAATACATTATTTAAGCTTATACAAAATTAATTTATTTGGAAATCATTTGGCATATGCTTCAACAACCATAATGCTTGGTGATCATATGGTTTATGTTTTGGATACTGCATTTGTTTGGCTTCTATTAACTTTTGGAATAATTGGGACTATATTTGTTGCTTGGCTATTCTATCGTACTTTCAAAAAATTACTTGCTGATCAAAATTATTACATGGTTGTTATCATGCTTGTTTTATTAGTTTATGGTTTAATGGAAACTATATTATTTAAATATTATTACAATCCATTGTTAGCTGTGCTTACGGTTGGATTTTTTGCTGATGAAAAAGAAGATGAAAAACTATTCATTCCTAATAATCACTTGGTCCTTTCTCTTTCTGTTATTTTTATATGTATGTTTTTCTTTAAAGACATCATTATATCTAACTCTTCTCAATTTTATATTGATGGTGTTTTAGCAACTTACAATCAACCAAAAATGCTATTTGCTTTCTATAACAGAATGCATGACTTTAACTTTTCTTTATATGATTGGTCATTAGGTTTAGGTGCAAGTATTTTTAATTTGGTTAATCAGGGTTTCTTAAGTCCTTTTAATTTTTTATCTTTGCTATTACCATCCAACTTGGTTATTTCTTTTTCTTTATATTTGAATTTCATTAAATTGCTAGTGTTAAGCAATTCTTTATTATTGTGGTTTAACAAATTAAATAAGATGAATCCTTATAATTTGGTGTTCTCTTTAATTTTATCTTTCTCTGGTTTAGTTTTAGGTTTCTTTAGCACAAACGATTTTGATTTTTATTGTTTATTCCCTTTGGTCTTATTCTTTTTTGAAAAAGCAATCCAAGATAAAAAATACTTAGGATTCTCTTTATCTATTTTCTTATGCATTCTTGCTAATCCTTCTCTAAGTCCATCTTTATTTATTGTTTTAATAATTTATTTAATTTATAAGAATGTTATTAACTCTTTTAACTTGTGGCAAATTATCATATTAACTATACTTATATTATTATCAATAGGATTAGCTTCATTCGCTATCATTCCTTGTTTGGAGTTTGGCAACACAAGCACAATAAGTGAGGATTTTATTTCATTTTTCTTGTCACTATTTACCCCGTTTAATTCATTAGTTAACACTAATTATGTTTTATATACAAGTATCACTATTCTTGCCTTCTTGCCTTGTATTTTCTATTCAAATATCAAGGAATTAATAGTTAGAGTATCAACTATTGCTATTTGCATTTTATTGTGCTTAATGTTAAAGAATTACTTCATATTGTACTTTGCTATATTGTTTACATTTTACTTAATTCTAAATTCTTTAGATTCTATCTTTTTAAAGAAAAATAACGTTTTATTTATAACTTTTATTATTTGTCTTATTTTGTGTGTTGTTTCATATATTTACGGAAAATCCAACAATACAGAAATAGGTGCCTTATTAACATATACTCAATTATTACTGTTAATTTTATTGTCCTTATCTTTATTTAAATATAAATCTATTTTATCTTTTTCTATCATTATGGAAGCTTGTTTATCAATCTTTTGTCTGATAAATCAATATCCGTTGTTGTTCAAAACTATCGATTATGATACTTCAGTTACTAGTTTGATTAAACAAGAAGATAAAGGGATTTATCGCATTATAGATGCTAATGTTGCCAATACTGTTTATAAAGAAGATGCAAACGAATTCAACTTTAAGTATAGCCATTTAGATAATTGTAAACAGGTGCCTGGCTTCTCTACTAAGAATGTTTCGTTAAATCCTAATCAAGAGAGTTTTATCAAATTAATGACAAAAACCGATGGCAGTACTTACAGAGGTTCATCAAAAAACTATACAAGTCTATTCGATATTGCTGGTGCTAAATATTGGGTTTCAAATAACGAAACTAAGGGCAACACCAACCCTTCGTATTATGTAAATATGTTTGATAGCTCACAATCTAACATTATTAGTTTCCAAACAGGTATCATTAATGTTGGTAATAGTTCTATATCAGAAAATGGACAATATTCTGGTTCTTTAGATTCTTATTTAGCAACTTTGTCTATAAATCTACAAAATACTGATATGGAAGGTGATGTTTGTTATACTACTTACTACAAATATGTAGGCTGGGAATCAGGTGATGATGTTTCTAATTGGAAAAAAAATGGAGAAATATCAGGTATTGAGGATTTTTCTAATTTCCTTGGAGGTATAAGAGTTACTTTCACCGGCCAATTAGCTGAAAATTATGATATTTATTATAGAATTAGTGATAACATTTACGGCTGGCATGATTGGGCTAAAAACGGTGAAAAAACCGGTTGCTATAACTACGGAGAAATAGACCGTATTCAGCTAGATGCAAGACCTAAGGGTTCGATTGAACCTTGGAAACAATACTATACAAACAAATATTTTATTGAACTAGGTTATGTTAATAACAACCTAATAAATGAAGATTATTTGTTAACCTTATCTGATTTTGAAAAAGAGAAAGCTTTAAGAAAGTATGTTGCTACAAACACAACGGAAAATACAAATCTTGATTTCGATGATCATTTTGTTATTATAAGCAATAATTTTGAAGAGCCTGATTTTACTTTCGAATTACCTGAACCTATAAGCAATAAGAAAACATTAGTTATTATTAATGGCGGTATTCCAATCGTCACTGTACACTTATACTATCAAGATCAATATTTGCGTACCGAAAACTTTTATCAGTATGATTATTGTAATATTGATTTAAGAGAAGGCGAATTAGTGGATAAAATTGCGGTTTCATTCACAGATATTGACGAAACAGGATTCGGTGTAGTGATTGCCACTAAAGATTCTGACAATTATACACTAGGTACTTTATATAACGATAGAATTAATAATTCTTTTACAAATATCAATTTTAAAAATGACTATATTTCTGCTGATATTAATATCAATAGCGATAATTCATTTGTTTATACTTATATTCCATACGATGAAAATTGGCATGTATATGACAATGGCAGTGAAATTTCTAAGATCAATTGTAATTTTGGATTTATAGGATTAAATCTAAACCAAGGAGAACATAATATAGAATTTAGATATTTTATTAATAATTCATCTTCGAATCTTGTTTCTTTATGTAGCCTATTTGGGATTATTGTAGTGAATTCGATGCTATTTGTTTATAAAAAGAAGAGTCAACAATAGTTTTTCGCTTGCCACTTATATTAAATAAGTGGCTTTTTTATCACTGGCGTATTTTTTTGAACAACCTTGTCATTATATTAATAAGTGTAAAAGGAGATAAAGATATGAAAACTTATATTACACTTACCACACTTAGCAACTACATCGACATCAAAGAACTTACAGTTGGCGAAGAATTAATTCTAGAAAAAGATAAGGAAAACCAATATGATAATGAAGCTATCAAAGTAATGGTACCAACTATAGTAAGAAAGGTTATGTAGCTAACTCAATACACACCAAATGTAAAGGAACTCACTCAGCAGGATACATCTACAACATGTTTGACGAAACTTGTAAATGTGTTGTTAGATTTATTTATGACAAAGGAGCTATCGCTGAAATAGAACATAACTAGCATCTTTTTAGCACCATTAGAATACAATTGGTTGTATCATTTAAACATGTTACAAATTAAGAATATTTCTAAAACTTACAAAACAGGAAACTTCATCCAAAAAGCATTAGATGAAGTTTCTTTAAACTTAAGAGACAATGAGTTTGTTGCCATACTTGGCCCATCAGGTTCTGGCAAAACCACCTTATTAAATATTATTGGTGGACTAGATAAATATGACAGTGGTGATTTGATTATTAATGGTATTTCTACCAAAGACTATAAAGATAAACAATGGGACACTTATCGTAATCATACTATTGGCTTTATCTTTCAATCTTATAATTTAATACCACACCAAACTATTCTTTCCAATGTAGAACTAGCTTTAACTATTGCAGGTATTTCTAAGAAAGAAAAGGCTAAACTAGCTCTAGATGCTTTAGATAAAGTGGGTTTAAAGGAACAGGCTCATAAGAAGCCTAATCAATTATCAGGTGGTCAGATGCAACGTGTTGCGATTGCTAGAGCTTTAGTAAACAACCCATCCATTGTCCTAGCAGATGAACCAACAGGTGCTCTAGATACTAAAACATCAATTCAGGTAATGGATCTTTTAAAAGAAGTAGCTAAAGATAGATTGGTTGTCATGGTAACCCATAATCCTGAACTTGCTAAAGAATATGCTAATAGAATTGTTAACTTAAAAGATGGAGTTATTATCGATGATACTAATCCATATAAGGTACTTGAATCAGGCACGAATCCGGGCTCGAATCTCCCTCCAGCTCATATGTCTTTCTTAACAGCTCTATCATTATCATTTAATAACCTATTGTCCAAGAAGGGTAGAACCATCCTAACAGCCTTTGCAGGTTCTATAGGCATTATTGGTATCTCTTTGATATTAGCTTTATCAACAGGCTTTCAAAACTATATCGATAAGATACAAGATGATACGATGTCATCTTATCCTTTAACCATCCAATCAGAAACAACTAATGTCTTTACTGCTTTATTACAGGCACATATGCCAAATGACAAAGAAGAAGCTGATGATGACCTAGTACATGAACAATTAATGATTTCATCGATGATGGATTCAGTAGGTTCTAATGATTTAAAAAGCTTTATTAGTTATTTAAACGATAATGAAGACTTATACAAAGATGATGTTAAAAAGATAAGTTATGCTTATTCTATTACACCCAGAATCTATACCAAGGATATTACCAATACCATTGTTCAATTAAATCCTAATACTTTGATGTCTTCTATTTATTCTGATTCAGCAGCTTCACTTTTATCATCAATGTCTGCAGCTAATGCCATGGGTATTTTTGTGGAAAGTGATAAGGAAACATTAGAATCAAATACCAATCTAATACAAGGACGCTATCCTGAAAAATACAATGAAGTCATGTTGGTCTTAAAAGATAAAGATAAGATTCCTGATTTATTAGTTTATTCTTTAGGCTTAAGAGACAACAAAGTATTAAATCAACTAGTAAACGATATTGTGACCAATCATGAAAGTGATATTAAAGATGAGGCTAAGACTTTCACTTATGATGAATTAATTAATAGACAATTAAAGTTAATCAATACCAGTGACTTATATCGTTATAACTCTAAATATGATACTTATGAAGATATGTCTAATGATAAAGAATATCTAGAAGATGTCTACAATAAATCCGAAGACTTAATCATTACAGGCGTAGCTTATTCTAATGATAATTCATCTTTAACAGGCATTATCTATTACGATTCTTTAGTAGACCATGTGATTGATATAGCTAAGGATTCACCTCTAGTTAAGAAACAATTAGCCAATCCAGATATAGATGTTTTCTCAGGAAATAAGTTTGACGAAGACAAAGAAAAATCAGGTCTTAATTTCAATGATATGGTATCCATTGACCAAGATAAATTGAAGAATGCCTTCAAATTTAACCTAGACACATCAGCTATTAAAGATACTGATTATGCATCTATCATCTTAAATAATTCAAATGAAATCAAAGAAACAATCACAGCTACAACTGATAGTTTTGTGGAGGTAATCAACAATACTTACAAGTCATTTGGAACTACTTTGATTGATTCTTATAACAAGATGTTTACTCAAACCGTAACTATCGCTACATCTTGTCCTAATGATAATTATGTAGATGTTACAGATCCAAGTAAGGGATGTATCTTTAATGAAGGTGATGATTATGTTGAAATAAATGGTTATAAATATGTACCTAACAACTATATAAGTACATCTTTTGTCTACTATGGTGAATACTCACCACTTGATCCAAATGTTAAGACTGTTGATTTCTTTATTAATACATTTGATTTAAATGAAGATTTTAATAATAGTATTGATTTGGTATGTCAAAATCTAAAAGATAAGACGTATATTAATTTAACTAAGGATGATGTTAAAAATATCGCGTATGAGATGTTTAAAACTTACTTTGATGAAGTTAGAAAGAATGAGAACTTTGATTCAACAACTAATCTAATCAAAGTAGATGATTTAATCAATGTTGATACAGTAGAAAATACCGTCTTAACAAATAGTGCAAGTAGTACCTATGGACAAGCTTATAACAGTGCTAAAGAATTAATTAATATGTTAGCAGCTAAGGGTGTGGCAAGTGCTGTACAAGAATCTACAACGCCTCTTATAAAAGTATTTGAAGGAATGGATAAGGCTATTACCTTTGATACCCAAGCCTTCGCTAGTGCTTTTAATTTCGATATGGACGAGGATGAATTATCTAGATTAATGTCATCGATGTTAACTAGTTCTAGTGCTTCATATAAGAACAATCTTATTAATTTAGGATATCAAGATAAAGAAGAACCAACTTCTATTTCATTCTATTTTAATGATTTTGAATCTAAAGATAACTTCCTAAACTTAATTGATACTTATAATCAACAAGTAAAAGATGAAGATAAGGATATCAGCTATACTGATATGACCGGTTTATTAATGTCATCAGTATCAACTATCATTAATGCAGTAACTTATGTATTAATTGCCTTCGTATCAATTTCATTAATTGTATCTAGTATCATGATTGCGGTTATTACTCTAATCAGTGTCATGGAAAGAACTAAGGAAATAGGCATCTTAAGGGCAATGGGTGCTTCTAAACATAATGTTAGTTCTATCTTTAATGCCGAGACATTTATTATCGGTCTATTATCAGGTTTTATAGGAGTTGGTATATCATCACTATTAACCATCCCAATTAATAATCTAATTCATAAGTTAACTGGTGTTTATGATATTAATGCCGTCTTAAATCTAAAACCAGCTCTAATCTTAGTATTAATATCAGTATTACTTACAATGTTGGCGGGTTTTATTCCAAGTAAAAAGGCTGCTAAACAAGATCCAGTTATAGCACTTAGAAGCGAATAGAAACACTTTTTGTTTATCTAAATTTTTTGGTGGCTTGAGATAGCCACTTTTATTATGTGTGCCTAATTATATACATCACTTTTAGCCAATAATCCAAACCGTTTTTAGCAACTAATAACAACCACTAGACATTATCGATTGACTAGATATAGCTTTGTCTAGTAACTAGACAAAAGTTTGTCGAGTGACTAGACAAAATGTTGTCTAGTTTGTACAATATTGTCGAGGTGAGTATATGGCAATTCCAGTCAATATTAAAGAATTAATTAATCAAAACGTTGTCGAGTCTAATAGGGTAGAGTTTAAGGAAAGTTATAATCCCGCAACCATTATTAGAACTATATGTGCTTTTGCGAATGATATTGATAATATCGGTGGTGGTTATATAGTTATTGGAGTGAAGGAAGAAAATGGTCATCCAGTATATCCATTAAAAGGCGTTGATATAAATGAAATTGATAATATTTTAAAGAAATTAAGAGAAAAGTGTCATTATATAGAGCCTTTATATGAGCCAGTAGTAGAGCCTTGTTTAGTAGATGATAAGTATGTAATTGTAATTTGGTGTCAAGGAGGTTATGGTAGACCTTATAAAGCACCTAAAGATGTAACTATTAAGGGATCTAACAAGTATTACTATATAAGAAAATTTTCTAGTAGTGTAATCGCTTCTAATGATGAAGAAAAGGAATTATTTTATGTTTCCAGCAATATTCCTTTTGATGATAGACCTAATTTATTAGCCGAAATAGATGATTTAGATTTAGGTCTAATGAGGGAACACCTTAAAGAAATAAATAGTTCTTTATATGAAAGATCTAAAGAAATGGATACCCTAAACTTGGCTAAAGATTTACAAATTGTAGGTGGTCCTGTTGAGCGCATTAAGCCTTTAAATGTTGGCTTATTGATGTTTTCTGAAAACATTGAGAAATATTTTAGATATGCACGAATAGAAGTGGTTGATATTCCAGATCCTACTGGAACAAATATGGTTGAGAAAGTATTTAAAGGTCCTATACAAAGACAATTAAAAGATGCTCTAGCATATATTAATAACTATGTTATAAAGCAATTAACGATAAAAGTTGAAGACCAAGCAGAGGCTGTTCGTATTTCTAATTATCCATATAGGGCAATAGAAGAGATTCTATCTAACGCCGTGTATCATCGTTCTTATCAAATAAACGAACCAATCACAGTAAGAATTACTAATGAATCTATAGAAATAACCAGTTTCCCTGTTTTTGACAGAAGTATCAGTAATAAAGATATCGAAAAAGGCGAAATAAGATCGATGATGTATCGAAACCGTAGGATTGGTGATTTCTTAAAAGAATTAAGACTAATAGAGGGAAGAAACACAGGTTTTCCAAATGCTAAAAAAGCTTTAAAAGAAAACGGATCAGGCAATCTTAAATTCATTATGGATGAGGAAAGAAGATATTTGTCTGTTGTTATTCCAGTTCATGAAAGCTTTTTGACCAAAAAAGGCAATTCTTATGAAGACAGAATTATAGATTTATTAAGAAAAGAACATCTTTCTTTAACTGAATTAGCTATTAAGATGGATTATAAGGGAATAAGCGCTAAACTTAGGGATACCGTAAACAGTCTAATTAGACAAAAAAGAGTATTTTATGTTTTGGATGAAAACAATAAGAAGAAACTGAAAGCTAATTAAACCAACTCTAACATACAAGCTCTTATATTGATGGTCTATAAATAATATGTGGCTAGAAATAGCCATTTTATTATATGTATTAAAAAATATGAGCTGCCTCTATATAGAAGTAGCTCATATCCACAAAACACACAAGACAATTAGTTTATAGTTGCCTAAATAACATACACCTTATTTAATCTTGGCTGTCTCGATAATAAAACTAACACTACTTGTCATACCATCAAGCTTCCCTACAAAAGTATCATAATCCTTATCATTATTCTTTAATATCTTAATATTATTCACAATATTCTTCATATCAGTACCAGAAAACTTATTTAAATCATCAGAAGAATCATCGATTGCTTCATTCATCTTATCGCTAAATTCACTTATTGCCTTTGTCATATTAGGCATATTCTCATTTAACTTATTAATTACCGACTTTAGAGATGAACTACCATTAGCTATCTCGTTCATGCCACCAACTAACAATTCCTTATTAGAACTTAATCCAACGCATTCTTCTTTTATAGTTGTAGTATCAACATTTAAAATATTAAAGCTACTTAAATCATTTTTAATATCATTAATATCGTTCTTTATATTGTTAAGCTTTTCTAGATCAACACCACTTAAATCAATCTTCTTTAAAGCCAATATTGCATTCTTAGTTTCCTCATCATTTATTTGATTCACATCAATCTTATCAATGTTTTCATTATTAGAATCAACATCATTCTTAATACTTATAATTAGATTTAAATTAACTTCAATTGAATCCAAGATACTTGCACACATATTAACATTGTCTTTTAAATTTGAAACATTAGTATCCTTTAATAAGTCATCAAGAGAAGTTGCTAATAAGGAAATACCATCAATCATTGAACCAATTTGAGAAATATTATCATTATATTTACTTATTCCCTTATCCAAACCATTAATCGCATCATTTAACTTATTAACTCCATCTTTTAGATTATTGCCCTCATCCTTTAACTTTTTAGAAGCATCCTTAATATCATCAATCTTTTCATTCAAATCACTCAAATCATTTAAAGAAGAACTTAACTTATTTAAATCATCATCCTTAATCTCTTTAAACAAGCCATTAGAAACAATAGTAGCTGTATAATCCAAAGTAAAATCTTCAACATCAGCTTCTATATAAGCACTATCATTCAATTTAATATCATCAAAAGTATCTACCTTATATAACATTAAACTATCTTTAAGACCAGGTTCTCCATACAACACCGCCATCTTTGTATCGCCTAGACTTAATAACTTACCATTTTCAACTTTAACATTAGAAAACCTATCACTAAGCATCATCGTAGTTAAACAAAGAAAAGGAACCTTTGTATTATTAACATAATCAACCACTATCTTTAAATGACCTGATTTATGCGCTAACTCTTCTACCATTACTTCCTTATCATCAAGATAATAAGTCAACTTAACATTAACTGGTAAGTCTTTATTAATATTTCCTTTATAGGTAATATCACTGCCATGATTCTCAAACACCAAAGTATCATCTTCAACATCATGATCTTCATCACCACTAGTATTAATCACATTATTTAAGACATTAACATCCTTAAGTTCACCATCTTCCTTAGCCTTTAAAGTAGTCTCAACTTCAATGTTTTTAATCTCACCATAAGCATCACTAGTCACATAAACCACCTCAACCTTATCAGTTTTTAAATCAGACGCCTTATACTTATAATCTTGCTTATCTTCTACATATTCTTCATTAAGACCACTTTTTACAGCAACTTCTTTTTCACCACTACAAGCACTTAAAACAACTATCATCATTAACACAAGTAACTTTTTCATAATACTACTCCACGTTTTTTAGTGCCTCATCCATTGGCACTTTATTAATTCTTCTATATTCAAAAATAGACACGAACATATAAACTACTATATTCATAAACACCATCTTCACTCCAATTCCCTTATCTATAATAAAAGGAATCCAACCAGACATTTGCGTATATAACATCTCATAAAACATTACAAGCAGCGGTTTATAACATATTGGTATCGAGATTAAAGAGGCAAAGATAACTACAATGGTAGTCGAAATAATATACAATCTTGCGATTTCTTTATTGGTATAACCAAGTATCTTAGACATTGAAATTGATAGGGTATTTCTTTCAATTATCAACTTGGATAATAAATACAAAACTATCACAAATACGATAATCGCAAAATAACAGAACATATTCATCATCGAACCCATTGAAGATAGCAATTGAGTTGAAATAGATGCCATGGTACTAGCCGTAATAACTTGGCCTATATAGTTTTCATCTATATCTGTGATTGGAGAACTTGAGAAATATCCTACAAAAGTATCATCGCCAAGTTCAAAAATATCATTTAAAGTATTTCTATCTAGATACAACTCTAATGATGCATTATTATCAGTAATACCTGTAATCTTAAAAGTATAAGTATCTTCCTTATAAGCTTCATGTAAGGTAATATAATCACCAATGTTGTAACCATACTTGTTGTGTAATCCTTGGGATATATAACAATCATTACTCTTCAAGTTATATTTAAAATAAGAACTATTTTTATTAATGCCATATAAGGCTATATCATCTTCTTTATAATCTTTGCTTGTATATTTAAGTTCATAATAAGAAAACTTCTCAGCAGATTCGAGCCCAGTTTCTACATTATTCGCAAAATTCAACAAATTAATGCTAGCCTCCAACTTATGACTAGAATCACTTAATGATATAGGCATATCCAATATTGTTTGATAGGGTGCAATAATACCTTCACTGGCAATACCCACATAATCACTTAATACTTGAGGTAATGCTAAGCCAAAAAACAATAATAAGTTGGCAAAAATAATTCCTACAATTAAAGTTAAATACGCTTTCTTATTTTGTAAGATAATACGCGTTCTAAAACGACTAAAGAAAGGGATATGATGATTAAGCTTTATAGCTCTTTTTTGTCTATGCTTACTTAAATCTTTTCTTAAAAATTTTAGAGGACTTAGTTTCAATGTCTTCTTAAGAATTAGATAATTAATAAGAAACATAATAAACATTGGAACTAAGGATACATAAATAAAGGTCTCTACTTGAAAATAAGTATGGAAAGAAGCTAGAGAATAATTGTTATAATAAACAGATTTCATTGCGTTTAATATAACCGTATAACCAAGAATATTTCCTACAACCACACCCAAAATAGTAATAATACTTGGCATAAACATAAAATGTATTATTAGTTCATGTTCACTATAACCACTAGCCATCAAAGTACCTATAACTGTTGCATCCTTTTGTATCATATTAATGATAATGATCGAAAATATATAAGACGTCATAATCATCATAAGATATAAGAAGATATACATTGAAGCACTATCACTCTTAGCGTCTTCCAAGACAAAGGTGATACTTTTATTATCTTCTCTAGGTACAAATTCTTCTAACTGTGAATTAGCTAATAAGATATCTTTAAACTCATCATCTAATGTTTCATCATTATAAACATAAGCATAACGATACTTGCAATCTTCTTTATTAATACGATTAAAACCATCTTCTGTTACTAAACCAACACCAAAAGTTATCGCATTAAGCATCATGTCACTGTTGCTTTTAAATAGACAGCTATAATCAACCAAAGACACCTTGCCAACTATCCTATAAGTTATACCTTTATAAGTAAGCTCATCGTTGATATCCAGATTATTATTAGCTGCATATAATCTCTCAATAGCTAATTCATTAGCGTTTTCAGGAAGTCTACCTTCCAATACTTCTTGTAAATCGACTTCATTTCTTACTTTATAAAAGCGAAAAGTTGTATCATTATCGATACTTTCTTCTTTATAGAACTCTTCGTATACTTTTAAATTCGCTTCCTTTTCAAACAAATCAATCTGTGCTTTATTTAATTTCTTTTTGGTCACAAAATATCCTGACTGTTGTTTAAGAAGGGCTTCATTATTGTGGATAGTATTAACAACTGAATTGTTGGCGGCTTGAAAACCCGATGTTAAAGCCACCATAATTACTATCAATAGAAAGATGACTAAATATTTCGCAAAATCATTTTTTAGTTGTCTCTTAAAACGATTATTTAATGGATTTTTCATATTACCACTCCAAATCCTCAGCCTTTACTTTCTTATCATTTAAATAATTTTTTAAAATTTGACCATCTCTTAATCTAACAATACGATCAGCCATATATTTAATCGCATCATTATGAGTAACCATAATTACTGTTGAGCCATATTTTTGATTTACTTTCTCAATTAGCTTTAATATTTCTTTACTGGTATTATAGTCAAGAGCTCCTGTTGGTTCATCGCATAACAAGATATCGGGATTTTTTATAATAGCTCTTCCGATTGAAGTACGTTGTTGCTGACCACCAGATAATTGACTTGGCAGTTTATCTTGATGTTCTTTTAAACCTAAGGTTTCAATTAATTCATCTAGATTTAAGGGTTTCTTTGAAAGATAAGCACCAACTTCAATATTTTCTCTGACTGTTAAATCAGGAATTAAATTATACATTTGAAAGACATAACCAAGATGATTTCTTCTAAACATAGTTAGTTTCTTACTATTTAATGAATTCATCTTTTCGCCATTTATTTTTACCTCGCCACCATCGGGATAATCAATGCCACCTAAAATATTTAAGAGGGTAGATTTGCCACTTCCTGATGGTCCAAGTAAAACACAAAATTCTCCTTTTTCGACATTTAGTGATAAATTCTTTAATACTTCAATACGATTTGTCTTATCACCAAAGCCTTTATTTAAATCTTTTACTTCTAAAAACATAAGTCCCCCTGTTAGCTACAACTAATTAGTTAGCTTTAGCTAACTACATTATAGTTTCATCTTTTGTATTGTCAATAATTATTTTTAAAATTATAATAAGGTTATATTTTTTGAGGCATTATATGGGAAATTTGATGTTTGATGATATGCAAAAGTTCTTTGAAGTCGCCAGGGTAAGTCTTTGGCGCTTAGAAATAGATAATGATGAATATTTTTTATATGACAATGATTGTTTTGATGAATTAGCAGGCTGTGATTCTAATCTCTCACCAAGTGAAAAGTTTGAATTCTTTAATGAACACGTAAGTCAATTAGATAAAGAATTATTTAAACTTTATTTACAATCATTATTAAGCGATACATCTGAGATAATTTATCGTTATAATCACCCAACAATGGGACAAATTTATATTAGATGTTGTGGTACTAGAGACTTTGATAGAAAAGATAAAATTGTGATTGGTGGTTATCACCAAAATGTTACTGATTTAATTACTTTGGAAGACAACAATAAAATTAATGATGATAATGTAAAACTAAAGAAACACCAAATTGAATTAGAAAACTTCTATAAACACTTATTAGATTCCGAGTCATGTGGTCTTATGGCTTATACCTATCCTGAACATAAGATGATTCATTTGAATAAGAAAGCTAGGGAAATATATAACATTAGCGAAGATGAACTTAATTGTACAAATAAATTATTCGAAATAGCTAAAGATACCTATATGCCAGATCCTGAGACTATCATTAAACTTTATAGACTAAAGAATTATGATGGTAGTGTTGACTATACTGAAGTATTAAATTATGGTAAGGAAAACGAAAAAGAAGTAATCGCTAGAACCACAAGTTTTTTAAGTGATAATAAAAGAGTGCTTATCACTACATTAATTGATACTTCCGAATATAACAGCATCCAAACCAACAATGCCATCTTTGATGCGATTGCGAGTGATTATAAGAGTATCTTTAAAGTTGATTTATTAAATAATCTAGTTTCTTTAGTTTATAAAAACGATAAGTTCTTAAATAAAGTAAGAGAAAAGACTCTTCAAGAAAATACTTATTATGAAAGAATCAAAATCTTTAATGATAACTATATCGATAAAGAATTATGTCCTGATTTCTTAGAAATAATGAGTCCTGAATATCTAGTTATGTATCTTTCTAAACATAATACTTTTACTTATGTGTTCAAGTGTAAAACTGATGAAGATAAGATTAGAGATTATGAAATCAAGTTCATCAGATTAACTAATGAACAGGGTTATAAGGCAATTTTGTGTTCAAAACTTTTAAACGAGACTGTTTAAGACATCTAAATCTACCTTATAAGTCATATTTTCTATGGATTCTGATTTAAGAAACATTGCCATATACCAAGGATAGTATGTTATTTTTTCTATACATTGAACATTATCCTTACAAAAAACGATAGCACTATCAGGTTTCCATTCTTCTATCTCTAATAATCTATCTAGAGTGTTATGTTTTTTATAATCATTACCTGATTTTATTTCCACAAAGTCTATCTTTGAACCGTTTTGTAGTACAAAATCTATTTCTCCAATTTTTTTTGCGTCAAAATAATGAAGTGAATAATTATTTGCCACAAACATCTGTGCCATAACATTTTCTAGAATACTTCCCATATTAACAGTTAAATCATTATTTAAAATACTAAATTGGATGTTATCCATTGATAAAGCACATAAAAGACCTGTATCTCCAGCATACAGTTTAAATAAGTTTCTTTTTTCATTAAGTTTTAAAGCCCCGACTGGTTCACTTACATTAAAACATGCATTTGCAACACCAGCATCCAATAACCAATTAAACGAATCTTCATATCTTTCCATCCTGGCGCTAGTCTTTTGACTGCTGATGATAAAACGTCTGTTTTTATCATTTAATTGAGAAGGGATAGAATCAAATATCGATCTTATCTTTGGTCTATCACTTGCATCTGCATATTTTGCGATATCTTGACGATAAAGTTCAATAATTTCATTTTGACTAGCAATTACCCTTGTGATGTCATGGGTATCAATATACATCTTGACTACTTTTGGCATACCACCAACTACAATATATGCGTTAAACAATTTAGTTAAAGTAGTATGTACTACATCTAAGATTGGTGTTTTATCTTCATATGATTTTCTTAAACTATTGATGATACTTCGTTGAAGACCATTAGCTAAGATAAATTCTTCAAAATCCATCGGATACATTGTATATAATTCTTCAAAACCAACCGGCAAAGATCTAACAATTTTATTTTTAACTCCTAATAAAGAACCGGTTTCTATATAATCAAATCTTCCATCTTCTACTAAAAATTTGATTGCAGTTCTAGCATTTGGACATTCTTGAATTTCATCAAATAATATTAGAGTATCACCAGGAATCAATTGTTTCATAGATAAAGCCGTAATGCCTTCGATAATAGTATTTGCATCTAAGTTACCATCAAATATTTTTCTAGCATCCAAATCTGATACAAAGTTAAATTCTACAAAACATTTATACTCATTCTTTCCAAATTCACGCACAACTGTAGTCTTACCTATTTGACGTGCACCTTGAATACATAATGCTGTTTTATTTTTATTTTGTTTCCATTGTAATAATCTATCGTAAGCTTTTCTATATAACATAATGATTCTCCTTGTAACCTTATATTAACCGCTAATTTTGATTATTTCAACAGTTTTGCGACAAAATTCCAATGTTTTACATACAGTTTTGCGACAAAATTTTTAATTTTTTGGGTATGTTTTGCGACATTATTCTACTTTTTTACTGTTTCAGCACCATATATACACACAATTGATAAGACTACAAACATCAAACCTAACATGATTGAACCAGAACAATCTAATGATAGTGTTGATGTTTCTTTCATATTTCCATTAACAACCTCAGCTAATATTTAAGTGATTAATGGTATACAAACAGTTAGGATGCTAATACCTTTTAAATTTACATTTTCCTTTTCCATCACCAGATACTGTTCAATGTCCACTTTTTTGTCTTGAACGTCCACTTTTCTATTCTCAATATCTACTTTTATATCCCCAATGTACACTTTTTATAAGAGTTTTTAATAGTATACTCATAATAAAAAGACCAATTCATCTGAATCAGTCTCTATAAGTATTTAAGAATATCCTTAGGTTCATCAACCAAGATATTATCATGATCTTTTAGTTCATCCTTGCTTCTAAAACCCCAGGTAACTGATAAACAATTTAGATGTGCATTATAGGCAGTTTCTACATCAGTTAAAGAATCACCAACATAAATAACATCATTCTTTTTAAGATTCATCTTATTCATAATAAAGTTAACACCCTCAGGATCAGGTTTAACCTTCATACTATCAACATGACCTAATACATATTCTTGATTGATATTTGGAAAATATAATTCAATAAGTCTTTTAGTATAATTATCATTCTTATTTGAATTAACACCTACCTTAATATTATTTTTAATTAATGTATCTATTAACTCTTTAATACTAGGATAAGGAGTAGAAGTCTTATCATAAACCTCATTGTATTTAATTAAGAAAGTTTTATAAGCTTTTTCAATTAAATCAGGATATTCCACAAAACATTGTTCAATTAAATTATGAATACCATGACCAACTCTTTTCATAGTTAAATCTACATCATCATGTTTATCGATATCCAATTCTTGATAAGTTAGATTAACCGCATTATTAAGATCACTGATAGTATTAATTAAAGTACCATCTAAATCGAAAATAATTCCTTTTTTCATTATTTCTTGCCTACAATATTATCAAAATCCTTATAAATACTATCAGATGGAATAACACCTCTTACTCTACTTAAAGGATAAATATTGGTGTTACGACCAACTACAGTACCTGGATTTAAAACTGAATTACAACCAACTTCTACATGATCACCCAAGATAGCACCAAACTTCTTTTGTTCAGTCTCAATCTTCTCACCATCGAAGTTTTTAACTACTACCAAAGTCTTATCAGACTTAACATTTGAAGTAATAGAACCTGCACCCATATGAGACTTATAACCTAAGATTGAATCACCAACATAGTTATAATGTGGAGTTTGAACATTATCAAACAAGATAACATTCTTAAGTTCACATGAATTACCAACTACACAGTTAGCACCAACTAGGGCAGAACCTCTAATAAATGCACAATGTCTTACTTCACTGTTAGGACCAATAATTAATGGAGCACCTAAATAAGCACTCTCAAATACAGTTGCTGTTTTATGAATCCATACATTTTCTTTTACTTCATCATATTCATTCTTATCTAAAGTCTTACCAATTCTGATAATTTCTTCTTTAATACCACTTAATGCTTGCCAAGGATATTCAAACTTACTCAAATAATCCTTTGCTAATGTATGTTCTAAGTCTAATAAGTTATTTGTTGTATACATATCATTCACCTCTATTGATTGACCTATTACTATTAAAGCCATCAGGAAAACGATTTTCAAGTTTTTTTATATTTTTTTCTAAAATTTCTGATATATCAACATTCAAGGCCGTAGCAGCTTCAGCTAAATACCAAGCTACATCACCCAGTTCTTTTATCAATACTTCTTCATCTAAATCATGTCCTTGAAATAAGTGTTTCTTAACTAAATCAATAACTTCACCACTTTCTCCACATAAACCCATAGAAGCATTCAATATTAATTCCTTCTTCTCAATTTCAGGATTCAAAGTTCTCATTGCCAACTTTTGATACTCATTAATTTCCATATCTATACCACCTTAGACTTATATTCTCCATTCTCATAATAATAAATTAATTCACTCAAAGTATCACTTTCTATAATCTCTATCATACGATCTAAATCAAGTGATAATTCAACACTATCTAGTTTATCCTTATCTAGCCAATATATCTTGCCCTCATTAGAATCCTTGAGCTCTCCTTCAAATTCATTACACTTATAGAACAAGATAACATATCTATCTTCATCCTTAGTCTGTTTATATTCCTCTATTCCACATAATATCGGGTTTAATAGGGTTAGACCTGTCTCTTCTTTCACTTCCCTAATAATCGCATCATGGAAATTTTCACCTTTTTCCACATGACCACCAGGCAAGGTAATCCCAGGCCAATCAGTCTTGGTTCTTTCTTGTACAAGTATCTTATTATCCTTGTAAATTAGACACATATTCGTAAAAATCGTCAATTCTTTAGTATGCATACCCTAATTATAATGTGGAAAAGTCCTTTATTTAAGCCACATTTTTAAATTTAAAACTTTTATATAAACATAGTTGAAAAGTTATCCACAATAGAGTACACTTTGTTGTTTGTTAACACAAATTATTAACATAGAATCCACAGCTCATTTTTAAAGTTTTCCACATTGTGTGGAAAAGTGGAAAATAGCTTAAAAGCCTTTATTTATAAGGGTTTTAACAATCCTCAATTGTGTAAATCTATGTTAATTATTAAGAGTTTTGTCACTAATCCACACTTTTTCATTCTGTGGAAAACATATCAACTTTTTATCCACAATTTAAATAATGTGGAAAACTGTGGAAAACTCCATAAAGTTCACTGTTTATAAGCTTATATTGATGTTGACAATGTGGAATGTGGAAAACTTGCCAATTTTCTTCCTTGAATTGTGGAAAACTCAAACGTATAATTGGTTTTACTTAAGGAAATAGTGGGATATGAATGGATATGAATATTATTTAAAAGATGTCTGGGAGAAGACTCTTCAACTTATAAAAACAAACCAAAGTGTAAATGAACAAACAATAGATTTAATCTTTAATGGAAGTAAATTAGATAACATCGAAGATAGTATCGCTAAGATACAGGCAGATAGTTTTTTATCTTTTACAATCATGGATCAACACAAAACAGATATTGAATTAGGACTTCAAAGTATCTTATCTGATGATAGTATCAAATGTAGAATTGTTGAAAAGAGTGAAGAAAAGAAGCCAACTACGGTAACTTTATTTAAAAACGAATTCTTTGATAGAGAACTTGACCCAAGTATGAACTTTACTTCATTCGTGCTTGGTAAATCAAATAGCCAGGCTCAAGTAGCTTCTTTAACCTGTGCTAAAAACTTAGGCTTAGTTTACAATCCTTTATTTATATATGGAAATTCAGGACTAGGAAAGACACACTTGCTAAACGCAATAGGTAATGAAGTAACATCTAATATGCCTAATAAAAAGATTGGTTTTATTTCAGGTAATGACTTTATCGATGCCTTGCAAAAGGCTAGAAAAAATGGCAATACTGATGAATTTAAATCTTCTTTTTTTGATTTAGATTTATTGTTAATTGATGATATTCAATTCATCGCTGGTAAAGAATGGACTCAAGAAGTATTCTTCTCAATCTTTACTAAACTTGTAAATAATAGAAAACAAATTTGTATTACAGCCGATAGATCACCAGGCGATATCAAAGGCTTAGAAGACAGATTATTATCACGTTTTAATCAAGGTTTAAATGTAAATATTGAATCACCAGAATATGAAACAAGTATTCGTATTTTAAAGATGAAAATTGCCAACAACGTAAGCTTCCAAGATAAGGTAGATGAAGAAGTTCTTTCTTATATCGCCACTAACTTCTCAAAAGATGTTAGATCACTAGAAGGTGCCATTAATAGATTATTATTCTATTTCATAAACTTTAACTTTTCAGGTGAAGATCATATCACTATGAAACTAGCTTATGATGCCTTTAAAGGCGAAGTTGTTGAAAATAGCACCAAGAATGAATTAAATATTGCAAAAATTAGAAAAGCTGTTTGTGACTATTACAATATCACAAGACAACAGATATGTTCAGCTAATAGAACTAAAAACATCGCGATTCCTAGACATATTGCGATGTATCTATGTAGGGAAATGTTAGATTCTCCATATAAAGAAATTGGTAATGAATTTGGTAAAAGAGATCATTCAACTGTCATCAATGCCTGTGAAAAGGTTGAAAAGCTTTGTAAGAGTGATTCAGCTTATTTAAAAGCGATAACAGATATTAAAACTAGAATATCTTAATCCACCTATCTCAACACATTTTTCAATACTAAAAATGTTAAAATATATTAGTAGTTATCGTGTTATTTGAAGTTTTCCACAACTTTCCACACCTTAATTATTATTAGATTATTATTATTTATATATAAAAGGAGCGACCATGATTTTTAAAATTAACAAACGCGAATTTCTAGATTCACTAACAACTGCCGTAAAAGCAATCTCAAATACTACTCCTTTGCCAATACTAAATGGAATTAAGTTAATCGCAGAAAATAATACCTTAACATTAATTTCTTCAGATACTAATATCTCAATTAAGACTGTTATTAAAAACAGTGAAGATAAAGAAATCATTTCTATTTCAGAAGAAGGAGAAAATGTTATTGAATCAAGATACTTATTAGATATCGTTAGAAAAATTGATAGCGATACTATTAATGTAGAAATCTTTGATAATTCATTGGCTAAAATCTATGGTGGCAAATCAGAAGTTAAAATCAATGCGATGAATTCATATGACTATCCAAACATTAACTTTGATTGTTCAAATACACCATTTAAATTTGATACTTATACATTCTTTAAGATTGTTAATGAAACAGCCTTTGCCTGCTCTGAAAAAGATACTCGTCCTGTTTTAACAGGTGTTAACTTTAAGGCAAAAGATGGCAAGTTACATGTTAATGCGACTGATTCATATCGTTTAGCTTCTAAGGTAGTTGATATTGATTCTAACTTAGACTTCAATATTACAATTCCTAGGAAATATTTATTAGACATCTATCATTCTATTTCTAATGTAGAAGAAGTAGAAATTGGCATTGATGCTCAAAAGATTTCATTTATCTTTAACAATTCAATCATTCAAACAAGATTATTAGATGATGAATTCCCTGATGTAGCTAGATTAATACCGCCAGCATTCACTCAAAAATTAGTAGTAAATGCTAAGGAATTAGCTAGTGCCATTGATAGATCATCTTTCATCAAAGCTGATGGTAAAAATATCGTTAAACTAACAATCAATGAAAAGACCGTTGATGTTACTTCTAATGGTTCTAATGGTTCTTCTTTTGAAGAAATAAGTGTAGTTTCATTTGAAGGAAATCCATTTGAAATTTCTTGTTCAGGCAAATATTTAACTGATGCGATTAAGGCGATGTCAGCTGATGAAATTACTATTTCATTCTCTGGCGAACTTAAACCATTAATTATCACTGATGCTAATGATCCTAGCATTACACAGTTGATTTCACCGGTTAGAACCTATAGATAAATCAATAAAATTCATTTATAAGCAATTTAAAGCCCAAATCTGGGCTTTTTATTTTTATTAGTATAGATATATCCACTAAAAAATATAGGCCAAAAAGTGCTATAATTTATACTGTATGAAAAGAATTGAAATTAAAGATGAATACATCACATTAGGGCAATTTCTTAAGGTTGCCGACATTATCGCATCTGGTGGCGAAGCTAAAATCTTTTTAAATTCTAATATCATTCTAGTCAATGATGAAGAAGATAATCGCCGTGGTCGCAAACTACACAAAGGGGATAAGGTAAGTATCCTTGGAGTCGATTATCTTATATGTTAGTTGATTCTTTAAAACTTAATAATTATCGTAATTACAAATCTAATAGTTTTAAGTTTGAAAAAGGATTAAATATTATCATAGGAAAAAATGGGGTTGGCAAAACCAACATTTTAGAGAGTCTAGTGGTTGTTTCTAATACTAAATCATTTAGAACCTTAAATGATAATGATCTTATTAGAAAAGGTACAGATTACGCCAAGATTGACTTACTTTGTGATAATAATCATCTTAAAGTAGTTATCAGTAATAATGGCAAAAGATTATATATCAATGATATTCCAATTAAGAAAACATCAGAATTCATTGGTAAACTAAACTGTATCTTATTTAAACCATCAGACCTTAATTTATTTACGGACATGCCTCGTGATAGAAGAAGATTAATGGATCTTGAGATAGGTAAGGTAAGTAAAGAATATTTAAACGCATTATCTCATTATAATTTATTGCTTAAAGATAAGAATAAATTATTAAAAGAAGAAAAAATTAATATGGATTATCTAGATATTATTGATACTAAGATGTTGGAAGAAATGAAAGTTATTTTAAAACACCGCTATGAATTCTTTGAAGTCATCAACGAATCAATCAATGATATCTTCAATAATCTACTAGGAACTAATCATAAATTAAACGTTAAGTATTTAGCTTGTAGTAATTTGAATGATTTAGAAAACATGATGAAGAAAAGTAGAGAGCGTGATTTATTTAATCATTACGCAACATTTGGTACTCATCATGATGACTATGAATTTTATTATGATTATTCTTTAATCAAGACCATTGCCTCACAAGGACAATGTCGTGCTGCTGTTATTAGTTTTAAGTTAGCACTGGAAAAATATATAAGAAAGAAAACTAAAGAGTTACCAATAATTTTATTGGATGACATCTTATCAGAACTTGATAATGATAATAAGTTACGTTTATTAAGAAACATTCCTTATGATAATCAAGTTGTGATAACAGGAACTGATCTTAATAATATCAAAATTGGAAATAAGATAAATTTAATTAAATTAGAAGGAGGACAATGATGCCTGATACAAATATAAAACATGATGAATATACTTCAGATGATATTCAAGTCTTAGAGGGTCTGGAAGCAGTTAGAAAAAGACCTGGTATGTATATTGGTACTACATCTGATGCAGGTCTACATCACTTAATTTGGGAAATCGTCGATAACTCAGTTGATGAAGCTCTTGCAGGTTATGCCCACAGTATTGAAATAACAGTTGATAATAATGATATCGTTACTGTTAAGGATGATGGCCGTGGTATGCCAGTTGAAATTCATAAGAAAACGGGTATTTCTACGGTAGAAACAATTTTTACTGTCTTGCATGCTGGTGGTAAATTTGGTGGTGGTGCTTATAAGGTATCTGGTGGTCTTCATGGTGTTGGTGCCAGTGTTGTTAATGCGTTAAGTGAATGGCTAGAAGTTACAATTCATAAGAATGGTAAAGTTTACTTTGTAAGATTCCATAACGGAGGGCACGTTGATAAGCCTCTATATGAAATTGGTACTTGTGATATAAAAGATACAGGTTCTACTGTAAGATTTAAGGCTGATGGTGAAATCTTTAAAGAGGGAACTGTTTATAACTATAAGACTTTATATGATCGTATTCGTCAAATGGCTTTCCTTAATAAGAACATCAAGTTTATCTTAAATTGGGATAAGGATGATGAACATAAGGGTTCTACTACTTTCTTATATGAGGGTGGTATTAAGGAATATGTTTCTTTCTTAAATGAAGGTGAAAATCTATTATTTGATGATGTTTTATATGTAGATGGTACAGATGAAGCTACCAATATTTCAGTAGAAGTAGCTTTTGAATATAACACTTCTTATACTGAAAAAGTATATTCATTCTGTAATAATATCTTCACACCAGAAGGTGGTATGCATCTAGATGGTTTTAGACAAACACTTGCTAGAGTATTGAATGCTTATGCGAAAGATAAGAAGTTCTTAAAACCGGATGATCCAAACTTTACAAATGATGATTTAAAAGAAGGTTTAACAGCTATTATTTCAGTTAAACATCCAGATCCTCAATATGAAGGTCAAACTAAGGGTAAGCTTGGTAATGCGGAGGTTAAGCCGGTTGTTAATAAGATTTTTGGTGATTTCTTAAAGAGATGTTTCTTAGAAAATCCTGATATTGCCAAGATTGTGATTGAAAAGGCTAAGTCAGCATCAGAGGCAAGACTTGCTGCTCAAAAGGCTAGGGAAACAGTTAGAAGAAAAGATGATTTTGGTGGTTCTAATTTACCTACTAAATTAAAAGACTGTGCAAGTAGAGATGCTTCTATTTGTGAAATCTATATCGTCGAAGGTAATTCAGCCGGTGGTAGTGCGCAACAAGGTCGTGATTCTAACTTCCAAGCTATTCTTCCTTTAAGAGGTAAAATCTTAAACGTTGAAAAAGCTCGTATGCATAAGATTTTCGATAATGCGGAAATTAGAATGATGATACAGGCCTTTGGTTGTGG
This sequence comes from uncultured Erysipelotrichaceae bacterium, assembly GCA_934675465.1. GTDB lineage: Bacteria > Bacillota_I > Bacilli_A > Erysipelotrichales > Erysipelotrichaceae > Colivicinus. The sequence goes on from CAKUQM010000004.1 coordinate 61,450, forward strand.
TTTTGGTGATGAACTAGATATTTCTAAGCTTCGTTATCACAAGATTGTAATCATGACCGATGCCGATGTCGATGGTCAACATATCGCATCATTGATGCTTACTTTCTTATATCGTTACTTTAAACCTCTAATCGAGGGTGGTTATGTTTATATTGCGATGCCACCTCTATATAAACTATGTAAGGGTCAAAAGACTTTACGTTATTGTTACTCAGATGAAGAACTTGATTTGGCAAAGCGTGATTTCGGTGATGAAAAGTATGATATTCAAAGATATAAAGGTCTTGGTGAAATGGATCCAAGTCAACTTTGGGAGACAACTCTAGATCCTGAAAGAAGAACACTTAAGAGAGTTACTATTGAGGATGCGATTGATGCGGATAGTGTCTTCTCAATGTTGATGGGTGATGAAGTAGAGCCTAGAAGAAACTTTATTGTTGAGAATGCTCACTTTGTGAAGAACTTAGATATTTAAGGAGGCTTTATGGAAGAATTAGATAATCGTTTTTTCAATCATGGAAACATGAAAGAAGTTAATATCTCTTCAGAAATGAGAGAAGACTTCTTGAGTTATTCAATGTCAGTTATCATCGATAGAGCCTTGCCTGATGTTAAGGATGGTATGAAGCCAGTTCATAGAAGAGTAATTTGGGCTATGTATGATGCTGGTTTTACTCCTGATAAGCAACATGTTAAGTCAGCTAATATTGTCGGTGAAGTTATGGGTAAGTATCATCCTCATGGTGATACAGCTATTTATGATACGATGGTTCGTATGGCACAACCTTTCTCTTATCGCTATCCTCTAGTTGATGGTCATGGTAACTTTGGTTCATTGGATGGTGATGGGGCTGCAGCTATGCGTTATACCGAAGCTCGTATGTCTAAGATTTCATTAGAGCTTGTTAGTGATATTAAGAAGGAAACAATTGATTGGCGTGATAACTATGACGCCAGACACAAAGAACCGGTTGTTTTACCAAGTAGATTCCCTAACTTATTAGTTAATGGCTCTATGGGTATTGCGGTTGGTATGGCTACTAATATGCCTACTCATAATTTAGGTGAGTCAATTGATGCCATCATTGCGGTAATGGAAAATCCTGATATTTCAGTTGTTGATCTTATGAATATTATCCCAGGACCTGACTTTCCAACTGGTGGTTATATCGTAGGTAGAGGTGGTATTAAGTCTGCTTATGAGACTGGTAAGGGTTCTATTATTATGAGATCTAAGGTCTTGATTGAAGATTTACCAGGAAATAAACATAAATTAGTTATTAAAGAAATCCCTTATTTAGTTAATAAGCAAGTTATGTATGATAAGATTCATGAACTTGCTAAGGAAAAGGTAATTGAGGGAATTTCTGATATGAAGGACCTTTCTAATGATAGAAATGGTATTCGTATTGAAATCGAACTTAAGAAGGATGTTCAGGCTGAAGTTGTTTTGAATCAACTTTATAAGTTAACTCCTGTTCAATCTTCATTTGGTGTAAACAACAATGTCTTGGTTAATAATGTGCCAATGTTATTGTCACTAAAAGAGATTATTAATTTATATGTTGATCATCAAATTGATGTCATTAAGAGAAGAACAGCATATGATTTAAGAGAAGATGAAAAGAGAGCTCATATCTTAGAAGGTTTAAAGATTGCGCTTGATAATATTGATAGAATTGTTGAGATTATTAAGACTTCTAGAACTGATGAAGAGATTCTTGCTAAGTTCAATGATGAGTTTGGTATCGATGATAAGCAAGGTGAAGCAATTCTTTCGATGCAACTTAGAAGATTATCAGGCTTATCTTATGAGAAGATTTGTGCTGAGTTAGATGAACTTTATAAGGAAATCATCGATTTAAAAGATATCTTAGCTAATCATTCTAGAGTTCTTGATATTATTAAGACTGAGTTAACAGTTATTAAGGATAAATATAATGATCCTCGTCGTACTGAAATTATTGATGGTGATATTGATGTTGATGATGAAGATTTAATTTCAGTTGAAGATGTAATTATTTCATTATCAAGTAATGGTTATATTAAGCGTCTTCCTGTTAATACTTATAAGACTCAAAATAGAGGTGGTCGTGGTATTAAGGGTATGACTTTAAATGAGGATGATATTATTGATCAAAATATTACGATGTCTACTCATGATCACTTATTATTATTTACTAATAAGGGTAAGGTGTATCGTGTTAAGGGTTATAAGATTCCTGAATCAAGTAGAAATGGTAAGGGTATCCCAGTAATTAATATCATTAATATCGAAAAGGATGAAAAGGTTACGGCTTTAGTTCCTATTAATAGAGAATGGGAGATTAAGGGTTACTTATTCTTTGTGACTAAGAATGGTTTATGTAAGAGGGTAGAGGCTAAGGAATTTGAATCTATTAGACAATCAGGTAAGATTGCGATTACGATGAAAGATGATGATGAATTGGTTACTGTTAAACCAACTCTTGGTGATGAGGAAATTATTATTGCGGCTTCTAATGGTAAGGCAGTACGTTTTGATGAAAGAGGCGTTCGTGCTATGGGTAGAAACGCTAGTGGTGTTAGAGGCATGAATGTTGATGGTTCTGAGGTTATTGGAGCTTGTACATCAAAAGAAGGTGCTCAAATTCTTGTAGTATCTAAATACGGTTATGGTAAGAAGACACCAGTTGAAGAGTATCGTATCACAAGTAGGGGTGCTAAGGGTGTTAAGACTATTAATATTAATGAGTCTAATGGTGAGCTTGTAGCACTTAAGGCTGTTAATGGTGATGAGGATGCTTTGATTATGAGAAATGATGGTGTCATCATTAGAATCTCATTATCTAATGTATCTACTTTAGGTAGAGTTACTAAGGGTGTTCGTTTGATTAAGCCAGAAGAGAATACTTATGTTAAGACGGTTACTTTGATGGATCATCAAGATGAAGAGAGTGAAGAAGAGGGTGAATAATCCTCTTCTTTTATGTATAATGGTTAGGATTGCGTTAAGCAAATGGAGGGGTAAAATGAAAGATACAAAAAGAATTACTTCAATTTCAATGTTTGTAGGACTTGTTGTTGTCTTACAAATTATTGCGACTTTTATTAACTTTGGTGGTTTCCCAATCACTTTAACTTTAGTACCAATCATTGTTGGTGGTGCTATCTATGGTCCTAAGGTTGGTGCAATTTTAGGTACAGCCTTTGGTGTTGTTGTTGCGTTGATGGTTATTACTGGTGCTGATCCAAGTGGTGCTGCAATGTTAGCAGCTAAGCCATTAACTACTGTTACTGCATGTATTTTAAAGGGTACTTTAGCTGGTTTCTTTTCTGCTTTAGTATATGAAAAGATGTCTAGCAAGAATAGTTTAGCTGCAATTCTTTTAGCAAGTGCTGTTGCACCTATTGTCAATACTGGTACACTAGCATTCACTATCATCGCATTCTTCGATGGTGCGTTTGTTACATTGATCGCATTGTTTGTAACAGTAAACTTTATGATTGAGTTACTAATTGATGTCTTATTAGCACCAGGACTATTAAGAATCATTGATAGACAAAAATAATTTGTGTTATTATTAGATTAGCGTTAATTAAGGAATATAGTAGAAATACTTATTTATAAGAGAGGTATCGCTGGTGAAAGGTACTAATAAGCTTCTATGAATCTACCTTAAAGCTGATCTAACCAATCACGTTGCTCGCGTTAAGAGTTTAAGTTAAAAAGTAAGGTGGTACCGTGCATCCGCACCCTTGTGCTACCTTTTTTATTTTTTTAGGAGGCATTATGATTGATATTAAACTTATCCGTGAAAATCCAGAACTAGTAAAAGAAAATATTAAGAAAAAGTTCCAGGATCAAAAATTAGAACTAGTTGATGAAGTTAAGAAACTAGATGAAGACTATCGTGCTTTAAGAGTAAGAGCTGATGAATTAAGAGGAAGAAGAAATACTATCTCTAAGGAAATTGGTCAACTTATGAAGCAAGGTTTAAAAGAAAAGGCTGAGGAAGTTAAGGCCGAGGTAGCTAAAATTGCCAAGGAAATTGAAGAATCTGAAGTTAAGGAAATCGAATTAGAAGCAGCTATCAAAAAGATTATGATGGTTATTCCTAATATCGTAGATCCATCAGTTCCAGTAGGTAAGGATGATTCTGAAAATGTTGAAATTGAACAATTTGGCACAAAGAGAGAATTTGATTTTGAAATCCCATATCACGTGGATATTATGGAAAAACTAGATGGTATCGATTTGGATTCAGCTAGAAAAACAAGTGGTAATGGTTTCTATTATTTAAAGGGTGATATTGCTAGATTACATTCTTCAATTTTATCTTATGCTAGAGACTTCATGATTAATAGAGGTTATACATATTACATTCCACCTTTCATGATTAGAAGTGATGTGGTTACTGGTGTTATGTCTTTCTCTGAAATGGAAAACATGATGTATAAGATTGAGGGCGAAGATTTATATCTAATCGGTACAAGTGAACACTCAATGATTGGTAAGTTCATTGATACCATTATTGATGAAAATGAACTTCCTCAAAAGCTTACTTCTTATTCTCCATGTTTTAGAAAAGAAGTAGGTGCTCATGGTATTGAAGAAAGAGGCGTTTACCGTATTCACCAATTCGAGAAACAAGAAATGATCATTGTATGTAAGCCTGAAGATTCTATGAACTACTACAATGAAATGTGGAAGAACTCAGTAGATTTCTTCTTAAGTATGGATATCCCAGTAAGAACCCTTGAATGTTGCACTGGTGACTTAGCTGACTTAAAGGTTAAGTCTTGTGATGTTGAAGCATGGTCTCCACGTCAAAAGAAATATTTCGAGGTTGGTTCTTGTTCAAATCTAGGTGATGCTCAAGCTCGTAGATTGAAGATTAGAATCAAGGGTGAGAAGGGTAACTACTTCGCTCATACATTGAATAATACAGTTGTTGCTCCTCCTAGAATGTTAATCGCATTCTTAGAGAATAACTTAAATGCTGATGGTTCTATTAACATCCCTAAGGCTTTACAACCTTATATGGGTGGTATGGAAAAGATTAGTCCTAAGAAATAGTTGATGAGAATGTTCCACGTGGAACATTCTTTTTTCTAATATCAAGTTAAATAATATTTACTATATAATTTAGATGTTCCACGTGGAACATAGGAGAAACTCATGAAAACAGTAATATTTGATTTTAATGGCACTCTATATTTTGACCAAGATTTAAATATTGAAGCTTGGAAAGTAATATATGAAGAAATTATTGGTCATAGCAATGATTTTATTGAACAAATAGAAAAAATCCTTGCGACTAAGGATGATACTAATATAAATAGATTCTTTAATATGGTAGGTAAGCAAGTTGATCAAGCTACATTAGATAAGTATGCACATAAAAAAGAAGAGTTGTATCAAACTCTAGCTAAACAAAAGAATAGAAATGAATTAGCGCCTGGTGCCAAGGAACTATTAGATTATTTAAAAGATAATAACTATGATATTTATTTGGCCACTGCATCAATTAAATATAATGTAGACTTCTATTTAGATTATTGTGGTATGTCTAAATGGATTTCATTAGACCATGTTGCCTATGATGATGGCGTTAATACTAATAAAAAGGATATTTATTTGGATGCAATAAGAAAATCTAAGTCAAATCCGAAAGATATCATCGCTTTTGATGATTCATATGGAAGTTGTCAAAGCGCCATTGATGCAGGTATTGAAAATCTTATTAGAATCAATCATTATAACTATAGACATCTAGATAGCCCTGTTATTAAGCAAGAGATTTATGATTTCACTGATTTTGACTATCAAATTATTAAAAAATAATATATAATCTTATTTGCGCAACAGTTATGCACTAACTTGGTCAGGACAGGAATGTAGCAGCCATACGTACCTCTATCTGTGTGCGCTTTTTATTTATTAGAATTATGTACGATCAAAAATTTATGGATTTAGCGATTAAAGAAGCAATTAAAGCCGCATCGGAAGATGAGGTTCCTGTTGGTTGTGTAATTGTAAAAGATGATAAGGTCTTAGCGAAAGCTCATAACAAGAAGGTAGCTAAAAAGGATGCAACGGCTCATAGTGAGATAGAATGTATCAAGAAAGCATCTAAAAAACTAGATAATTGGCATTTAGATGATTGTGAGATGTATGTAACACTTGAACCTTGTCTAATGTGTGGTGGTGCAATTGTTAATTCTAGAATCAAAAAAATATATTATGCTGCTAAAGATCCAAAGGGTGGTAGTTTAGGTAGTAATATCGATATAAAACAAATTAGAAACATAAATCATTATCCAGATAGTGAGTTTGTAGAAGATAAAGAATATATAGCCTTATTAAAGAACTTTTTTAAGGCAAAGAGATCCTAGCTATAATAGGATTTTTTTTAATGTAAATTTTTATGAAACAAATAGAAGAAAAAGATAGTCATTATCTTCCTAAAACCCTTTAAATAGGGCTATTTTGGTATAATAATGGTACTATGATAGATAAGAAATTAATTAAACAAACAGCGAATAATATGCTGGAAAAAGGTAGTATAGAAGGTAGTACAATCGAATATAAAAAGAGCTTCGATATAGTCCAATATCAAACGATTTTAAAAACAGTTTGTGCGTTTTCGAATAATTTTGATAAAAACGATTATGGTCTTATTTTTATTGGAGTTGAAGAAGAAAATAACAAGGAAACCGGCGACAAAGCTATTCCAATTAAACCAATCGCTGGAATTCCTGAAGCTAAAATCGAGACAACGATTAATCAGTTAAAAGAATTAGTTAATGATGGACATCTAACTATCAAACCGAAAATTGATTATTTAGATTGCATATATGGAGATAAGCACTATATTTTAGTCGTTGTATATGAAGGTGATGATTATTGTGAGATAACTGATAGAGGAATTAAGTATATTAAGCGAAAATTAGAAGAAAATAAGAGAAAAGATGAGGTAAAAATAGAGGCAACTGCTTATATCAGATCCGAAAGAGATTCTATAAAGGCTACGCACATTCAAATCGATGCACTTAAAAGAAAATTCTCAGGATATAGTTTTTTATCAGATGTGAATGATACAGCTACTGAGGATGATTTAAATCTTGCGATAATGCAAGAATATTGTATTAAAACAGGTAAGAATCCATCTTTTCAGAAATTAGATAGAATCGAGCTTGCAGAAAGACTTAACGCATTGAGCCCTCATCTAAAAGATGGTAAAAGAAGGGCAACGAATTATGGGGTTCTAATGTTTTCATTAAATCCTGAGAAGTATATTAGGAATGCATATACTCACATCTTAATAGAAACATTTAATGGAGTAGAGAAAGTAAGGAAACCATATGATTTTTATGGCCCTGTTTGGGTACAAATCCAAAAAGTATGGGATATTTTTGATACTTTTGTCATTCAAGAAAGTTTTACTAAGCCTGGATGGCTTAATAAAAAGCTAAAGAACTATCCTCAAAAAGCTCTTCGTGAAGCAGCTTCTAATGCGATTTTTCATAAGCGCTATGATTTATATCGTCCAGTAGAGATTTATGTTACACCGAAAGATGTCTGTTTTACTAACTATAATAGACCTCTTTTACCAACTACTATAAAAGATCTAAATGAAAAGCCAAGAGTTCGTGCTAAGGATTATATTAATAATGAATTAAAGGAACCGTTATTCTTATTAGGTTTTATAGAAAAAGAAGGCACTGGTTTAGAAGATATTAAGAACACTTTATTAGAGAATGGTAATCCAGTCATTGAATATGATTCTGATGGTGATGAGAGAAATTTTACTTCAGCTACTATTTGGGCAAATAAGGAGTTTGTGGAACAAATGAATGGCACAATTCAAACTTCAACAAATATAGAGGTATCATATGACCCTAAGAAGTTACCAAAAATTCAAAAGATGGTATATGAAACAATAGCTAATAATTCTGGAATAAGAATTCCAAGAATTAGCGACCTGAGTGGACTAAAACAAACATCAATTGATAATGCACTAAGAGAACTTAAGAAAAAGAATTTAATTAAATATGCAGGAACTAGTAGGGATGGTGGTTATTATATTATCTAATATTAACTTTTCCCATTATAAATATATAGAATCAATGATTGAGGCACAAAATAGACAGAATGTGCCTTTTTATAACTATTTAATATATAAACAATGAGATAAACAGTCGATAAGACTACTCGTTGAAATACTCATGATTTAAAAACACCCTATATAAGTAGCTATGGTTAAGATTTTTTTAGTATAAACATATTTAAAAAGAACTAATTAATATGGAGCCAAAAAGGAGCTAAAAAGGAGCTAAAAAAGGAGCTAAAAGAGGAATAAATATACAAAGAAGAAACCACGGACTAAACCACGGACTAAACTTCAAAAACCATGAAATGTGATATTTAATGCACAAATTATATAAAAAAGTACTCTTTTTATAACTATTTTACATAAAAGCATAACAAATAAGTAAATAAACACATATAAAACCACGGACTAAACCACGGACTAAACCACGGACTAAACCACGGATAAGAAACTAAAAATTTATATAAAATTCATTTAAAAAGGGAACTTAGTTACAGGGAGCCAAAAAGGAGCCAAAAAGGAGCCAAAAAAAGAGCTAAAAAGGAGCCGATTCAAGGAACAGCTAAACCACCCAATAAACCACCGAATAAATAACAAAACCACAGATTAAACCACGGACTAAAATACCGATAAGACTAATGGTAAATTTTTTAAAATTACTTAGATATTAATAATTTTGTATTAATATAATACTCAAAATATAAAGCCTTTAAAAATTGTATAATAGTACCAGTATGAGTTATCAAGTATTATATAGAACATATAGACCATCAAGATTTGATGAGGTAGTAGGACAGGAGTATATTGTAAAGATTCTTAAGAACACAATTAAGAATAAGAGAATTGCTCATGCATATTTATTTGCAGGTCCAAGAGGAACTGGTAAAACAAC